>JALENF010000010.1 GCA_022767945.1 Bacillota bacterium | reverse complement strand
ATCAGCTCAGTAATCGGCAGCCGCGAAACGCTCAGATTTGTTCGGCCTGCCTTGTAGTAGTTCATCAGGATGAAATCAGCGATGTCCTCCATGACTATTATGTCGGCTCCGTCGTCGCGAACGATGATATCTCCTATCATGTCCCGCTTCAGACCCAGCCCCAGCAGTGAACCCAGATAGTCGCGGTGGGTCAGCTCCCTGCTTCCGGGCGCCTTCTCCGCCCTGATTATACATAGGGGATTGTCCCGTTCCAGGTCAAAGTAATCGGGCATGTTTATGAGAATCACTCTCTCCGCATCCTCGTATCCGCCATAGAATGAGGTGCGTACCGGCGGAAGATTCTCTGGGTCGGCGCCTCCGCTTCCTCGGCCGAATTTGATTTCGTAAACCGGTATGTGATTTTTTTTACAGAAAATTCGGGCAACTGACTGCTGATGTGAGTCAAGAAAGCCCGTATTGGTCATAATATATTTATTATCGCAGGCAGAAATCTTATCTTCAATCTGCCCGAGTAGGTAGTTGTCTTCTTTCATATACGATTTACCTTTCTTCTGATAAGGGTTAGGTGTCGCTTGTAATTATACTTGAAATGGTGGCTTCGTGCAACTGCCCGCAAGTTGTCCCCAACCGCAGGATTCCCTTGATTTCGCAAGTTGAACGACTACCATATTACATATTATATGAAATAAACGGAGGGAAAACATGTTTTACGATAAATCCATCGACAGCATTTATGAGGAATTCGGTTCTGGCGAAGCGGGTCTCAGTGACGAGCAGGTGGGAAAAAACCGGGACACATTCGGAGCCAATGCTCTGAGAGAGAAGAAGAAAAAGTCCGTCGCGGCCGTTTTCCTGAGTCAGTTCAAGGATCTGCTGGTCATAATTCTCATAATCGCCGCCGCCATATCCTTTGCCACCGGCAGCGCAGAGAGTTCCCTTGTAATCATTCTGGTTCTGATTCTCAACGCCGTCCTTGGAACCGTCCAGTCTATCAAAGCGGACAAATCGCTGGAGAGCCTGAAAAAGCTTTCATCCCCTATGGCCAAGGTCACCCGGCGCGGGGAGGATATGGAAATTGATGCCTCTGAGCTGGTCTGCGGTGATATTATCAGACTGGAAGCAGGAGATATCGTGCCGGCCGATGCAAGAATTATTTCCTGCCATTCCTTTAAGACAAATGAGAGTGCTTTGACCGGCGAATCCGAACCAGTGGATAAAACAGCGAAAAGCCTTGGAGGGTTCACCGAAAAAGATATTTCTCCCGACGCGTTAGCTAATGCTAACCACGGCAGTGAAAAAAATGTTTTCTCTAGTGAGTTAGCCGATGCTAACCACGAGAAAAACACTTATTTTTCCGGCTCGCCTGAAATCCTCGCTCTCGGAGACCAGAAAAACATGGTTTTTTCTTCATCGTTAGTTACCAATGGAAGAGCAATTGCAATCGTTACAGCCGTCGGCACATCTTCCGAGCTTGGCAAGATTGCTGAAGATCTGAACACTGCCGCCCAGCGCAAAACACCTCTTCAGGTTACCATGGATAACTTCAGTAAAAAACTTTCCATCGGCATCCTGGTTATTTGTGCAGTCGTTTTTACCCTCACCGTCTACCGGGGAGGTGCCGTTGCCGATGCCCTGCTTTTCGCCATCGCCCTCGCCGTCGCCGCTATACCAGAAGCTCTCTCATCGATCATCACCATCTCTCTCGCCATCGGCACAACACGCATGGCAAAAGAAAATGCAATAGTAAAGAATCTGAGTGCAGTTGAAGGTCTGGGTTCAGTTTCCGTAATCTGTTCCGATAAAACAGGCACGCTCACCCAGAATAAAATGACCGTTACAGACTTATGGTGTCTGAATACGAATACTTCTATTTCCGAAATAGACTCATCATGCAATAACTCTGCTGACACCGATAAGCATTCGCGTTCGGAAAAACTGCTGGAACTGGCGGCAGTTCTGTGCAACGACTCCACTCTTGTAGACGGCCAGCTTACCGGCGACCCAACCGAAACCGCGCTTATTTCATATTATGAAAAGCTTTGCAATGGTGAATTTCCTGACCCAGGCATGAATCCTTCACAATGCGCGGAAACCTCTGTCTCAGACATGAACCCTTCGCAATACGCGAAAGTCTCTGGCTCAGACGCGAATCATCTGCAATACGCGAAAGCCTTTGGCTCAGACGTGGGGTACAGCAGTCCTTGGAAGCTTCGTGACCGCTTTCCTCGAGTTGGCGAGCTTCCCTTTGATTCTGATCGTAAGCTCATGAGCACCCTGAATATTGTTAACACCCAAACCGGGACGGAAAACATAAGCCAAGCAGACTCATCGAAGGGAATCGGTACGAAATCCTTTAGCGCAGCGGATTCCCCGAACGGAATCGGAAGAAGAATCCTTATGTTTACCAAAGGCGCGCCCGACGTGGTCCTTGGGCGCGCCGCAGGACTGAGCGAGGCTGATAAGGCTCGCATCCTTGCGGCTAACGAAGCATTTTCCAGGCGAGGCCTGAGAGTCCTCGCCTTCGCATACAAGGATTTTGGCAATGGAAGTTCCTATACGGATTCTATAATGGCTCCGGCAATGAGTGAGAGTCCGGATGAGATAGTCTGCGACAACCCTAATTCTGCAGACACTTCGGACACCGGCAACTCTAAGCTATCCACAGATGACGAGAACGATCTGATTTTTCTGGGGTTGATCGCTATGATGGACCCGCCGCGGACTGAGTCAGCCGCGGCAGTGGCTGACTGCATCAAAGCCGGTATAAAACCGATTATGATTACAGGTGACCACAAGGTGACAGCCGCCGCCATTGCAAAGGAAATCGGAATCCTGCGCAAAGATACGACCGACGTGGGCGCAGGCGTGGGCGGCGCGCAGGGCGATTCAGGCGGTGCGCAGGCAAGTGTGGCTCGCGATGCGCAGGCCGATTCAGGCAGCGCGCAGGCAAATGCGAGCGGTGCGCAGCTTGGAGCCGGCAAGGATATCTCGCCGAATGGGTTAGCGGAGGCTAACAGTGCTGCATTGTATGATACGGGCGGCGCGCAGCAAAGTGTGGCTCGCGGCGCGCAGGCCGGCGCGGTTGTGACGGGGGTTGAGCTTGACAGGATGAGTGATGAGGAGCTTGAAAAGGAGCTCCCGAATATCAGCGTGTTTGCACGTGTCAGCCCGGCCAACAAAATCAGAATAGTTAATGCGCTCCAGTCTCAGGCCCACATCGTCGCCATGACCGGCGACGGCGTCAACGACGCACCGGCGCTGAAAAGCGCCGATGTGGGCATCGCCATGGGCGTAACAGGGACGGAAGTTGCCAAGGATGCTGCGTCAATTATTTTGACCGATGACAACTTTGCCACAATTATAAAAGCTGTTTTGAATGGTCGAAACATCTACGCAAACATCAAAAACTCAATCCAGTTTCTTTTATCCGGCAATGCAGCCGGCATAATAGCAGTTTTGTTCGCGTCCCTTGCGGGACTTCCAGCGCCGTTCACGTCGGTTCAGCTCCTTTTCATCAATCTGGTAACTGACAGTCTGCCGGCACTGGCCATCGGAATGGAGCCATCTAATCCGGCTTTGATAAACGAAAAACCGCGTCCGCGGAATGAGTCGGTTTTGACCGGGGATACTATGAAGCAGATTGGCTGGCAGGGGGCTTTGATTGCTCTGGCAACCATGACGGCCTTTTACCTTGGACTGACCTTTGGCGCGACAACGGCCTCGACTATGGCATTTGCGACACTGTGCCTGGCGCGGCTATGGCATGGCTTCAACTGCCGCGGTCGCGAGTCCATCTTCAGGCTGGGCCTTTGGACCAACAGATTTATGCTGCTCGCCTTCGCCATCGGCTTTGTTCTGCTTCTGGCTGTGCTTCTCACTCCGGCGGTAGCAGGTGCATTTTCCATCGCTGCCCTGAACGGTCGCAGCCTTTTCCGGATTTTGTGTCTGTCCATTGCACCGACCATTGTAATACAGATAAGTAAAATAATTCAGGGTCGCGATTGACTGTACTATTATCTATTATTTATCAGAATGAGCTTGTTACTTTTTCTATTCAAAAATGCAAAAAATGACACAAATGATAGAATTCATTCCTTATCTTACAGTCCGATTATATCGAACAGATGCTGCAGTGCTCCGGCGGATGTACCGAAATCTTTCACCAGGCCATCCTCATACATCCTGCCAAGATACTCATTGGCATCAAACAGCGTAACGGTATATGATTTTTCCTCTGTTTTCGCTATGCCACCTGAGCCTGCCGAGCCCGTCACCTCTCCACCGTATCTGTACTTAAATGTCACTTCGTCCAGATTTCCAATGACGGCCATCAAAGCACAGCTGTATTTCGTAAAGGTTTCTTTCAAGGAATCTTCATCTTCTCCCGGAGGTGTGCAAACAGTATTACTCAGTTCTAAAGTCCAGCTGAACTCACTGCCACCGGTTCCCAGTTCATTAGTAAGATCGCCGAATTTCTTATATATTCCAAGCGCCTCGGCGGTGACGCGGTTTGCAGACGGGTCGCCGACGTAATCGTGTTTTGACAGATACACACCTGCAGTAAATTCACTTATTGCAGTGCCGCTTTCCCATAAAGGTATTTCTCCCGCAGTGATTTTCTCAATATTATCAGAAGATGCATACCTTGCAATCTCCTTGCGATTGCTGCTGCCAATGCGATGTCCCTTGAACTTCAGGTTAACAACCCCATCTGTTTCCTCAAAATCAACACCCGTCACCTCTGATTTGCCGTACCGCGTGGCTGCAATTACCCTTATGGTTCTGTCCTCTACCTTTAAGGTACAATCAACATTTTCCGGATCCAGCTCCACCGGCATAACAAATAAATATATAGAAATTACCCCTGCTATCAAAGCTATTGCAGCTGCGACGCTCCCTGCAACTGCTTTTCTGTTCCTGCTGCGCACTTTTTTGAAGGCATCCACATCCACCTGATCTTCTGTTGCTATTGCAGTCGCATCGCCTAGTGACGATGTCATATCATGCAGTTTTTTTCGGCACCCCGGACAGCTTTCCACGTGCTCATCAACGGCCTTCCTGCTATCATCACTCGCAATATCGTCCACATACAGTGGAAGCAGATCACCTATTATTTCACAGCTAAGAATTCGTGAATCCCCATTGCTTTTCTCATTGCCTTTCTCATTGCGTTTATCATTACAATTCTCAAACGCTTTATCATTACGATTCTCGTTCATCTTCAATCTCCTTCCTCAGTCTCTCCTTACCCCGATAAAAGGTCACTCGTGCCCAGTTCTCGCTTTTACCCATAATGGTGCTGATATCCTTAAAGGATAAGTTCCCGAAAACTCTCAGATAAAAAAGCTCTCGATATGGTTCAGGCAATTCATGCAGTTTCCGGAGCAAGTCCACCTCCCCCATTCTGCCAAGGGCTTCTGTCTCGGCGGATACCGCGGTGTCGGTATACGCCTCTGGAGGTTTTGATGTCTCCCCGAACCCATCAAAACTCTCAACCTCCGGATGCTTCCGACGATACACCTGCAGCTGATTTTTGGCTATGGCGCACAGCCAGGTGGACAGCCGGCAAGAGCCGTCAAAGCGGTCAATCCCTCTGAGCGCCTGGTAGAAGGTTTCCTGGGTCACCTCCTCAGCCACATTCTCATCGTGAGTCAGACTCAGTAAATAGCGATACACTGTCCGCCCGTATTTTTCATATATTTTGTCCGTAAGCTCCACGGTGTACCTCCTCTCCCTGAATCTATATGTTAATGCATCTGCACATCATTTCGTTACAGCCTTATCTAAAATTATATAATTATTTTTCAAATTATCCTAGCGATTCTCATTACTTTGTGCTATACTTTTCTCGAATAAATACTCATACCGCCACCGGGTGGTCAGTGCAAATGCGCTCGTTCATGCATCGTTAGGTCTTAGAAGATGTGTGTACGGGTTTTTTTATAAGGAGGAAAAAATATGAAAAAATTTATCATCGAACCGTCATTTCTTGAGATTTTTCCCGATGCTCACATCGGTATCATCGTTTGCAACGGAATAGACAGCAGAGTAAAAGAAGAAAACAGATATGCGGGCTATCTTGCCGAGTGTCAGAAGGCGGCGGAAACACACATCGCCGCGCCTGAATTCATTCAGAACCCGGTTATCAAAACCTGGCGTGAGGCATTTTACAAATTCAAGACTAAAAAAGGTGCTCGCTGCTCTATTGAAGCATTGTTAAAACGCGTTTCCAAGGGTGAGGTTTTGCGACCAATCATTCCACTTGTAGATATTTACAACGGAATTTCCCTGAAATACGGAGTGCCGGTTGGCGGAGAAAACATCGACACAATCCAGGGTGACCTTCGTCTGACTGTTGCTGAAGGCGGCGAAGACTTCATCACATACGGCAGCGACAAAAGCGAGCCTCCATATGAAGGTGAGGTTGTCTACAAAGACGACGCCGGCGCAGTATGCCGCTGCTTCAACTGGCGTGAATCAGTGAGAACCATGCTGACTGAGGAGACCACAAATGCATTCATGTGTCTTGAGTGTGTGGACCCTGCCGGCCATCAAAACCTAAATGATGCAGTTACCGAGCTGAAATCTCTCATAGAATCCGAGCTTGGCGGAACCTGCCGCATGGAAATCCTGAGCAAGGACTGCCCGGAAGTTGTAATCGAGTAGGTTCGCCACGTTAGTAGGTCTGCAACGTTAGTGTGCCTGCCTCCCGAGTATCTTCTCCACGTTAGTGTGACCCATGGCACTATTCCATGAGTCACACTTTTTCTTTCTTATCGGTATATATACGTCTTTTGTAGCTTATCGCTCCATGCCTTTACGTCTGCATATTTGTCTGATTTTATGCATACGCCATATTTTATTACGATTTGGAATTAATGTGGCGGAATTTGGCATGATTTAATTAATTTCAATAAAATGTATGGCGGGCATG
>JALENF010000143.1 GCA_022767945.1 Bacillota bacterium | reverse complement strand
AAAGAAGGAAAAGCTGGGGCTAAATAAGAAAGGAGTGAAGTAAAATGGCAAACGAAAGCAGAAATGACAGACGTCTTAAAAGACACGCAAGAGTTAGAAAGAATTTATCTGGAACTCCTGAAAGACCAAGACTTTGCGTTTTCAGATCTAACAAGAACATTTCTTGCCAGATTATTGATGACGTAAACAAGGTTACTTTAGTTTCCGCATCTTCACTTGATAAAGAGCTTAAGGCTGAAATCGGTAACGGTGGAAACAAAGAAGCAGCAAAGAAAGTTGGAGAAGCTGTAGCTAAGAGAGCACTGGCAAAGGGCATTGAAGAAGTTACTTTCGATAGAGGCGGATTCCTTTATCATGGAAGAGTAGCTGAATTAGCTGAAGGTGCTCGCGAAGGCGGATTAAAATTCTAACAGGAGGAGATAAGGAATGCGTAATATTATAGATGCATCCAAGCTTGACTTAAAAGAAACTATCGTTAACATCAGACGTGTTGCGAAGACTGTTAAGGGTGGTAGAAATATGAGATTCAGCGTTACTGTAGTTGTTGGCGACGGCAACGGATACGTAGGCGTTGGTCTTGGTAAGGCTCAGGAAATTCCTGAAGCAGTAAGAAAAGCTACAGAAGATGCAAAGAAGAAGTTAATTTATGTTCCTACAGTTGGAACAACTATACCACACAGAAACATCGGTGTATTTGGAGCAGGAAGAGTTTTACTGATGCCTGCTGCACAGGGTACCGGAGTTATCGCAGGTTCATCAGTACGTACAGTACTGGAAGCTGCAGGAATCAAGGACGTTAGAGCAAAGTCCATCGGTTCAAACAACACAGGAAACATGGCTTATGCAACAATCGAAGGTCTTAGAACTCTTATGACTGTAGAAAAGGCTGCTGCATTAAGAGGAAAGAAACCTGAAGAAATTCTAGGATAGGAGGAGAAGCGAAATGGCTAAAATGGTAAAAATCACTTTAACTAAGAGTACAATTGGCGCTTCCCCTAAGCAGAAGAAGGTTGTCGAAGCGTTAGGACTAAGAAAGATGCATCATTCAGTTGAATTAGCAGACACACCGGCTACTCGCGGTGCGGTTGCAAAGGTAGCGCATCTTGTTACTGTAGAAGAACTATAAGATAGGAGGTGCACGATAGATGAAACTGCATGAATTAAGAGCGGCAGAAGGTTCAACTAAGAACCGTAAGAGAAGAGGTCGTGGTACAGCTACAGGTCAGGGTAAAACCGGTGGTAGAGGTATGAACGGTCAGAACTCAAGAAGCGGTGGCGGAGTAAGACTTGGCTTCGAAGGTGGACAGATGCCACTATACAGAAGACTTCCAAAGAGAGGATTCAATAACATCTTCGGAACAGAATATACTACTGTTAATGTAAAAGATTTAAACAGATTTGAAGCTGGCACAGAAGTAACTCCTGAATTACTTGCTGAAGCAGGAATGATCAAGCAGGTTAAGGATGGCGTTAAGATTCTGGGTGATGGCGAACTTAATGTTGCACTGACTGTAAAGGCTGACAAGTTCACTAATTCAGCTCTTGAAAAAATTGAAGCTGCCGGAGGAAAGGCAGAGGTGATCTAAATGGAGATGCTTAAAAGTGTAAAGCAGGCGTTTAAGGTCCCTGAAATAAGAAGCAAATTAATATTCACACTGTTAATGCTGGTTGTTTTCAGAATCGGATCAAACATTCCGGTTCCTGGAATCAACAGATCAGCTCTTGCTGAAATGTTTACAGGTGAAACAGGATTATTTGACCTGTTTGATTTGTTCTCTGGTGGATCATTTAGCAACTTTACTATATTTGCTTTAAGTATCACACCATATATCACGGCTTCCATCGTAATTCAGCTTTTGACAATGGCTTTCCCATACTTTGAAAGACTGGCAAAAGAGGGAGAAGAAGGAAGGAAAAAGATTGCAAGAATTACACGTTACATGACTGTAGTTCTGGCTCTTATTCAGGCAACAGGTCTGACTGTTGGTCTGTTTAGAAGAGCAATCGTTGATCAGACACCTTTCTCATTTGCAGTAATTATACTTATTCTTACTGCCGGCACTGCATTCCTGATGTGGCTGGGAGAAAAAATCAACGAACATGGAATCGGAAATGGTATCTCACTGATTATCTTCGGCGGTATCGTAGCAAGAATTCCAAGCGGTTTACGCAGCATGTGGACTCAGTTCACAGATGGTTCACTTAGTGTTATTTCACTGATACTGTTTGCAGTATTTGCTGTAATCGTTATCTTAGGAATCATCGAAATCCAGCAGGGTACAAGAAGAATTCCTGTACAGTATGCTAAGAGAGTTGTAGGAAGAAAGATGTACGGCGGACAGTCAACGCACATTCCGCTAAAGGTTAACCAGGCTGGTGTAATTCCGGTAATCTTTGCACTTTCACTGCTACAGTTCCCACTGACAATAACATACTTCTTCCCTAACACTGCTTTCACAGAGTTCATCACAAAGTGGTTATCTCCGGCTGGAAATCCTGGTGTATGGGTATATGCAGTATTTAATGTATTGCTTA
>JALENF010000124.1 GCA_022767945.1 Bacillota bacterium | reverse complement strand
TCTTTGCAACTGATGCGAAATATGTATATTTATTTCTTGCTCCGGATTCACCCTCGAAAGCTGCGTGAAGATTCTTCTCTGTCTGAGTGCCTGCATATTTGTTAGCAGGAGCAGCTTCAATCAGTTCAAGATTGTCGCCTGTAGCCTTACATACAGGACATACCGGAGTTTCACCGGCAGCTACTTCAAAAACTTCTCCACATAATTTGCATTTGTACTTACTCATTTTTTTATCCTCCTTATTAAAAACGTTATCTGATGCTTCAGGAACCGCAGGATTAGGTTCACCTGCATGTCTGATACCCGTATACTTTGCAATATCACTGTCGGTTGTAATCAGATTATCCATAGACAGATCATGAACAGAGTGCTTTCCTGAAACCCTTGCGAAGGTCTTCAGTTCCTCTCGAGAAACATTTAGGAAGTTTGCCACTCTCTGTGCTGCAGCATCCACCTTCAGACGAGCTCTCAGCTCCGGATCCTGAGTGGCAACACCTACAGGACACTTTCCTGTTCCGCAGATTCTGTACTGCTGGCAGGCAGCAGCTATCAGACCTGCACTGGCAATTGCAACCGCATCTGCTCCCATGGCAAGTGCCTTGGCAAAGTCAGCAGAAACGCGAAGTCCTCCTGTAATAACAAGAGCGATATCCGAGCCAACGGAATCCAGATACTTTCTCGCTCTGCTCAGCGCGTAAATCGTAGGAACCGATGTGGCCTCTCTCAGCATCAGAGGACTTGAGCCTGTTGCCCCTCCTCTTCCGTCAACAGTTATAAAGTCCGGTTCTGCGAATACGCAGTGCTCCAGATCTCTTTCAATATTTCCTGCAGCAATTTTTATTCCGACAGGTCTTCCGTCAGAACGTCTGCGAAGCATATCGACCATTTCCTTAAGGTCCTCTTTGGAGTTTATCTCAGGGAATTTGCTTGGACTCTGAATATCCTCGCCCTGCTTCTTTCCTCGAATAGCCGCAATTTCGGCTGTTACCTTCTCGCCTGGAAGGTGTCCGCCCATTCCCGGCTTGGTGCCCTGACCTATCTTGATTTCTATGGCGTCAGCAGCCCTCAGATTCTCATCAGTTACACTGTATTTGTTAGGAATATATTCGAAAATGTACTTATAGGATGCTTCCCTTTCCTCAGGAAGAATTCCGCCCTCACCACTGCACATTGCTGTTTTTGCCATTGCAGAGCCCTTTGCAAGAGCCACCTTTACCTCTTTAGACAGTGCTCCAAATGACATGTGAGATATGTAGACCGGATTCTCAAGAATCATAGGCTTCTTTGCGTGTTTTCCGATAACCGTTTTCGTATCCACAGGCTCATCCTCGTCAAGAGGCGCCGGGTTCAGCTGAGAACCAAGCATCAGGATATCATCCCAGGAAACCATCGGCATTCTTGTGCTCATGGAGCCTCCGATGGATTTTCCGCTCACTGCCATCTCGTGAATCTCTGCCATGTACCTGTTAGATGGATCTCTTCTTGCAGTGGAACTGTCGTAAGCAAGATCTCCTTCATAAGCCGCCGGTTCGTAAGATTCCTCTTCCGCTACCTCTTCTACCGGTTCGAGATTGCTGACCGGCATTCTGCAGACCGGACAGGCGTCAAGCTCCGAAACCGGTCTTCCATCTTTCTCCTCATCATAAATGGCACCACATATTTTACATTTGAATTTCGCCATATTTCACCTCCGCCTATTCAGGCATTTTCTTTCTGCATTCAGGACACACTCCCTCAAAAACGACTCTGTGCCGCTTTATCAGGAATCCGGTATCCTCCTCCGCCTTTTCATCAAACTTCCTGTGATATATGTGCGGCGCGTCAAACACCTTGTTGCATTCCGTACACAGAAGATGGTAATGGTAGTCTATCCGGCAGTCGTACCGGTCAGCAGCAGGCAGCTTCACATTTGAAATCTCTCCGTTTTCGGTCAAAACCCCCAGATTCCGGTACACCGTTCCTCTGCTGATTTTCTCATCCTTTGCCCGAACATCCAGATAAATCTCATCAGCCGTAGGATGATCGTGTCTTTTCGAAACTGCATCAAGAATCATCTGACGCTGTCTGGAATTCCTTTTCTGTTTCATCTTACGCCTCACGCTCCCTTATGCTATTAAGACTCATTACTATTCACACTGTTAATTTATTCCTAATCTGCCGATTTGTCAAGTAGGTTTTTATATTACACCGGCTTTATTCAGTCGTCTTCTCAGCATCGGTCCGAAAGCTATTGCAATTACCATCTTCGCAATATCCCCGGGAATAAACGGAAATACACAGGTCGCAAGAGCTGCCGACACGTCCGTTTTCATAAGTACGCAGAACCATGCAGTTCCAAGGGCGTAGCACACCGCCGTTCCCACAGCCATTGCTATAAAATGAAGAATACGGTTTCCGCTCTTTTCAATCACAATGCCGGCGATAATTGCCATAGGTATAAAGCCTACTATATAGCCACCCGTAGGACCCATGAATTTTGCCAGCCCTCCCGTGAAACCGGAGAACACCGGCACCCCCACCGCTCCGATTACAAGGTAGATCAGGTAGCTCACAGTTCCCATCTTCCAGCCCAGAAGATACAGAGCGATGTAGATTACCAGATTGGTCAGTGAAATCGGCACAGGACCGATCGGTATGGACATTGGCGCCAGAATGCAGGTTACAGCAGTCATCACTGCCGTAACCGCCATCATATATATTTTACTGTTATAGTTTCTTGCATTTACATATTGATTCATTGTCTTAATTCCTCCAAACTATAGCTCATATCCCATCTTTCTGAACATTTTTATGTCATCCGCCATACCTGTGCCCGTTGTCGTTAGCATATCACCGGTAATGGCGGCATTTGCACCTGACTGAAACAGTTCACAGCCCCCATCAGGGAACTGACCGCGCCCTGCAGCCATGCGTATCCATGCCGTAGGATTAATGTACCGGAAAATGGCAACCGTGCGCAAAACCTCCTCATCCGACATTGCCGTCATCCCCTCAAAAGGTGTCCCCGGAATCGGCCTCAGCACGTTAATCGGAATTGACCCGATACCCAGCTCAGCCAGACTGACCGCCATATCGATCCTGTCCTCCCAGTTTTCTCCCATACCGATTATTCCGCCGGAGCACACGTCCAGCCCCGCTTCCTGTGCACGTCTGATGTTGTCGATTTTGTCATCATAGGTATGTGTCGTGCACACTTCAGGAAAATAGCGGCGCGATGTCTCTATATTGCAGTGGCACCTTTCCACGCCCGCCGCTTTCATACGCCTGAACTCCTCCAGTGTCTGAATCCCGTGGGATGCACATAGTCTCAGGCCTGTCTCTCTATGCAGTTTTTCATATGCGATCAAAGCTTTCTCAAGCGCGTCGCCCTTCAGACTTCGTCCCGCCGTGACAATAGAATATCTGTTAATTCCTGCCGCCTCGTTCCGACGTGCATCTGTCATAATTTCTTCCGGCTCCAGGAAAGGGTACTCTTCTGCTTCAGTATGATAGTGGCATGACTGCGCACAAAATCTGCAGTCCTCACTGCAGCGTCCGCTCAGCCCGTTTATTATGGTGCACAGATCAGCCTTGTCTCCGCACAGTCTTCTGCGGATTTCATCGGCTCCGGCGCAAAGCTGTCTCAGGTCAGCCTTCAGCAGAATTTTCATGTCGTCGCTGCGGTTCAGTCTTCTTCCTGAGATTATCTCCTCTGTGAGTTTTGATAGAGAAGCGGATGCCGGCGAGCCTGAAGCTTCTGAATCACCCGCGAAATCCGGACGTGAGGCAAAAACAGGGTCAGGCGCATTCGGAAGCCGTATGCTTATTTCACCGGAAAACAGGCTCTCTGTGCTGCCGTCTTCATATTCCACAATCAGCTGGCAGTCCCTGTCGATGTCCAGCACTCTGGCATTTCTCGTTGACTTTGGTGTAATAACCCGAACATCCTTGCCGATTACCATGCTGCGGCTGCGATACTCGTCTATGTGACGATACTCGCCTGTGTCTTTACTGCCGGTGTCCTGACTGTCGATGTCCTGATGACCGCCACTACAGCCGCAGTAATATGCCATAAAATGGTTGAGAAACTCCGCCGCCAGGCGATTTTTACAGTCGCTTTTCGGCTGGTCAAACACCGCACCTGCGATGTTTTTTATTTCATCCGGAAAGCCCTCGGCCGGTGCAAACACATTTATCCCAACGCCCAGAATTGCATACTCAAGCATTCCGTCCTCAAGACCGAAGGAGGCCTCTGTAAGAATTCCGCAGACCTTTCTGCCGCGGACAAACACATCGTTTACCCATTTGATTTCTGCCTTTTCCCCTGATACATCCTCAATAGCCTCACATACTGCAACTGCCGCCATCGTTGTCAGTTTAACTGCCTGCTGGGGAGTGAAGTTGTCCGGTCTCAGAACCACACTCATATAAATCCCTGTATCTGCGGGAGAATGAAAGCTTCGCCCCATTCGTCCCTTCCCTTTTGTCTGGTTGCCCGCAACAACCGTATATCCGTCAAATACGCCTCCCACTGCTCTTTCCCGCGCCAGATTGTTGGTGGAATCAACAGTCTGAACCACCTCCAACTTCATGAAATCGCATTGGGGCTTCAGATACTTCTTTATGCCCTGATTGGACAGAATGTCTGTATCCGGTGAAAGGCAGTATCCCCTGTTTCTCACAGCTTCAATATTATACCCCTCATTTCTCAGGCTCTGCACAGCTTTCCACACTGCAGTTCTGGAGATATCCAGCTTCTCGGCTATCTCCTCTCCTGAAAAAAACTTTCCTTTATTATTTTCAAACAATGTGAGCAGCTGCTCCTTTGTTCCCGTCTTTTCCATCTGCTTACCTCCGTCTTTGCCTCATATTGCTCTTTCGGCTCCAT
>JALENF010000118.1 GCA_022767945.1 Bacillota bacterium | reverse complement strand
TGCATTATTGTTACTATATAGCCTCAAAAACAGCATTTGTGACAACAATGATAGAACATAAGATGCATCAATGTACTTGTTCTTCTCAGAGAAGCCGAAATCCAATTCATAATATTAATATTCGGTGCATACTCGGAGAGAAGCCCAAAATGCACCGAATTTGCAGATGGCATTGGTAATCCAGTTGGTGAAATCTGGTAATTCAGTCGTGAAGCATCTCTCAGTGAAGACAATATGTGTAATATCTCCGCCTGAGAAATAGTTATTCGCCGATTTCTTTTAGTTCGTTGTATTTGTTATGAAGCATTTGAAGCTTTTCGATAATGTCGATTTTTTGAGGGCAATGTGACTGACAGTTTCCGCATTCTATACAGTTTGCTGCGTTTGGCCCAATTTTTTCATAGTTTCTGGCAAGTGATCCCCAAATATAGTGAAAGCCTTTTGCAGCGGCCTCATTATACCAGGCAAACAGTTTGGAAATCTTAATGTCAGATGGACATTCAAAGCAGTAGTCACATCCGGTACATGGGATAAGAATGTCTGCTTGAAGTTTTGATGTTGCGTGAGTGATAGCATCTAACTCCCCTGCAGTAAGTTCCTTTTCTGAAAATGTATTAATATTGTCAACAGTCTGTTCAAGAGATGACATTCCGGAAAGGGTGCATGCTACACCTTCCAGCTGCTCGACAAACAGAAGTGCATAGGCTGCATAGCTCATTGGGTCTTTTCCTTCTGCAGCAGTAGCAACGTCTAATACTTTTTTCGCTTCTTCACTTGGAAGGTTTGCAAGCATTCCGCCGCGGATTGGCTCCATTATAATGATTGGCTGGTTGTATTTTCTTGCAATATCATAAAGAGCCTTCGCATCCTGAAATTCCCAGTCAAAGTAGTTGATCTGAAGCTGAACGAACTCAAATACATCATTATATTTGGATAGAATATGTTCCAGCAGTTCAGGTCCGCAGTGAGCAGAGAATCCAATATGCTTTACCAGACCTGATTCCTTCTTTTTAATCATAAAGTCAACAAGGTTTACTTTTTCAATATCAGGCCAGCTTCCTTCATCTATGCTGTGAAGAAGATAGTAGTCAAAATAATTTACATTGCATTTTTCAAGCTGTTCATTGAATATTCTTTCTGCATCTTCTGTTGTGTTGCACAGCCATGTCGGAAGCTTATCTGCCAGTGTGTAGCTTTCTCTTGGATATTTTGAAAGAACTGCTCCACAGAAGTTTTCTGCCTCCCCTTTATGGTACTTATAAGCTGTATCAAAATATGTAATACCGTTTTTCATAGCTGCCTCAACCATTTCTGCACCAGCTTCATAGTTGATTTCTCCATTATCATGCATTGGTAGACGCATTGTACCAAAGCCTAGTGATGATACCTTTTCTCCGTTAAAATCATTATATCTCATTTGATATCCTCCAGTTCTGTTTTGTTTTATCATCTTATCATATTGAAGCTGATAGGTAAATAGATTCTCAAGTTATATTATCGGCCATACTGTTATTTTAATTATTGCAATTTTAAAGATAACAGTTATTTTATTAACCCTATTCCAGCTATATTGTATATATAAAAATAATATAAATCTGCATGTTTTAATATATTCACTTTCTGTGTATCATGTATGTGTCGACAAAAATACTGTTATTTAATTATTAAAGAATGGAAGGAACATATTATGGAACAAAATAGAAACAAAACATATACGCTTGTTATTACTGCATTATTTATCGCACTGACTTATGTTGCAACATGGCTGATTAACATTCGACTTCCACTGGTTGGAAGCGGCGGACTTATTCACCTGGGTAATGTGCCTCTTTTCATAGGTGCAATGCTTTATGGTCGTAAAACCGGAGCGTTAGCAGGAGCTTTTGGTATGGGTTTATTCGATTTATTCAGCGGATGGACTGCATGGGCGCCATTTACTTTTGTTATCGTAGGTGCTATGGGTTATGTAGTTGGTCTGATGGCAGAGAAGAAACCATTTAAGAATACGAATGTAAATAATATTGTGTCTATTATCCTGGCACTGATTATTAAAATTGTTGGATACTACTTTGCAGAGGTAATTCTCTACGGAAACTGGGTTGCACCACTGGGATCCATTCCGGGAAATATTCTTCAGGTTGGTGTTGCAGGTGTGATAGTTCTTGTAATCATACCTCAGTTCAGAAAATATGTTCACGCTATATAGGATATAGGAGGTAACTATATGTATAAGATTATGACGGCGGGACCGACACAGGTCAGGGAAAACGTCAGAATGGCTCGCAGTCTCGAGTGTACAAATCCTGACCTTGATCCGGATTTCTTCGACTTCTATAAAGAAACGTGTCAGCTTCTTTCAAAGGCGGTTAATACAGATAATGAAGCTTTGATACTTGGCGGCGAGGGAATCCTCGGCTTGGAGGCTGCATGCGCATCTCTGACAGAGCAGGGAGACAGAGTCCTGGTAATCGATAATGGTGTGTTCGGAAAGGGTTTTGCTGATTTTGTAAAAATGTATGGAGGTGAACCTGTATCATTTGTCTCGGATTACCATCGTCCTGTTGATCTGGATGAGTTGAAAGCTTTCCTGGAAAAAGACAGTAATTTCAAATATGCAACAGTTGTTCATCTTGATACACCAAGCGGAGTAATTAATGATGTAGAGAAAATCAGCAGGTTGCTTGATAGCTATGGAATTATGACTGTAGCGGATTCTGTGGCCGGTCTGTTTGGTGAGAAGCTAGACCTGTCAAACAGTAAGATTGATATTCTTTGTGGAGGTTCACAGAAAGCACTTTCATGTCCGCCGGGGCTGACTATGCTTTGGGTCAGTGACAGAGCCTTTGAAGCTATGGAAAACCGTAAAACGCCGATTGCTGCTTTTTATGCAAATATACTTAATTTCAAAGGCTACTATGTAAAGAAGGTATTCCCGTACACTATGCCGATTAGTGATATCTATGGTTTGCGTGCTGCACTGGATAACTTCTTTGAAATGCAGGATACAATTTATGACCGCCATGCGCGTATCGCGAAGGCTACCAGGATGGCACTGCAGGAAGGCGGTATAGGGCTATATCTGGAAGACGGATTTTCTAACAATGCAACTGCGGTTCTTATTCCGGAGGGAATGACAGAGAAGGATATTCTTGAGGGAATGGAAAAGGATTATAACATTATGATTTCCGGATGTTTCGATGTTTTAGCCGGTGTCGTTGTTCGTATCGGTCATATGGGCGAAAATGCATATGAGGATAAGGTTGCAGAAACATTGAAAGCACTGCAGGGAACGCTGGAGAAAAAGGGTTTTGATGTAAAATGCGACTTAGAGGAGACTTTCAGAAATAATCTCAAATAACGGGATAGATATACATCGGGCATAGTTCAAAATTGTTCAAAATATTTGTGTAGCTATTGACAGAATTATGCAAACGTGATAACATAATTGTACTGACAATTTCAGAATTTTGGCAGAAGAGTGGGTTAAGCCCACTCTTTCAGTTTTGTTTGAGCCAAATCGGCAGAAGGGTAGGATATGGCAAAGAAAAAAATAAATGAAACGATAGCGGAAATCGCTGAGGCATTTCTGAAAAACGAGGGATTGGAGCTTTACAATGTAGAGTTCGTTAAGGAAGGTAAGGACTGGTTTCTGCGCGTCTACATTGACAAATTATCTGACGATACAGAAGAGTATGTGAGCACGGATGAGTGTGAGAAGGTCAGCCGCTTCTTAAGCAATGAACTTGACAGACTGGATCCAATAGAACAGAACTATTATCTTGAGGTGTCGTCACCGGGAATGGATAGACAGTTAATAGAGCCAAAACATTATGCGAAATATGCAGGTAAACTTGTTGAAGTCAAGCTTTACAGGGGCGTGAACGGTAAAAAGCTTTACGAAGGTGTTCTTGTAGGGCTGATAGACAACAAGGTTGTAATAAAGGATGAAAATGAAAATGAACTGGCTTTTGACGTAGATCAGGTTGCTAAGACAAACCTGGCAGTTGTATTTTAAGGAGGGAACCCAGAATACTATGAATAAGGAATTTATCACAGCTATTGAAGAACTGGAGAAGGAAAAGCATGTTTCCAAGGACATTCTTATCGAGGCTATTGAGACTGCACTGGTATCTGCATATAAGAAGAATTACGGAACAGCGCAGAACGTGAGAGTTGACATCGATAGAGAAACAGGAGATATTGCAGTTCTGATGAGAATGGAAATCGTAGAGGAAGTGGAAGACGATATGCTTCAGATTTCTCTGGAGGAGGCGCAGGCAGTAGATCCAAGATATGAGGTTGGTGACGCTATTGAATATCAGGTTACTCCAAGAGACTTTGGCAGAATTGCTGCACAGACTGCTAAGCAGGTGGTTGTACAGAGAATCAGAGAAGCAGAAAGAGGAATGATTTACGATGATTTCATCACTAAGCAGGGCGAAATCCTGACAGGTATTGTTCAGAGAAAAAGTGGCGAAACTATGTTTATTAACCTTGGAAGGGCAGAAGGTATTCTTTCCGCCAATGAGCAGGTTCCGGGAGAACGCTTCAATATCAACGAGAGACTTAAGGTCTACATCATGGATGTAAAGAGAACAACCAAGGGTCCTCAGGTATTTCTTTCAAGATCTCATCCGGGACTTGTAAAGAGACTGTTTGAACTTGAAGTCCCTGAAATTCAGGATGGCGTGGTAGAAATTAAGGGAATTGCAAGAGAAGCGGGTTCAAGAACAAAGCTTGCAGTTTACACATATGATGAGAACGTGGATCCGGTTGGTGCATGCGTTGGTCCGAGAGGAACGAGAGTCCAGACAATCGTTGATGAGTTAAACGGAGAAAAAATAGACATCATTTCATGGAGCGAAGATCCAAGAGAACTGATTACAAACGTTCTGAGTCCTGCAAAGGTTGAAGAGGTAATCATTGAAAACGAGGAAGAATGTATGGCAACTGCAATCGTTCCTGATTTCCAGCTGTCACTTGCCATAGGCAAGGAAGGACAGAATGTAAGACTTGCGGCAAAAGTGAGCGGATGGAAGATTGACATTAAGAGCCATTCTGCATATTACGGTAACGAAGAAGGAGAAGAGGTTTTCGAAGTTGAAGAAATCTAATATCCCAATGAGAAAATGCATCGGCTGCCTGGAATCAAAACCACAGAACGAGCTGGTTAGAATAGCCTGCTACGAGGGGGTTTTGACCGTTGACCCTGATGGAAGGGCCAGGGGAAGAGGCGTTTATGTCTGCAGGAAGAGAGAATGCATTGATGCGGCAAGAAAGAAGAGGGCTGTTGTCAGAGGCTTTAAGGGTGCGGTGACCGCAGCTGCGGCGGACGAA
>JALENF010000074.1 GCA_022767945.1 Bacillota bacterium | reverse complement strand
GATTAAGAGCACTTCCTGTGAACGTGGTCAGAAATGATGTTACTATAGCTGTGAATAATGTTGTATTTTGAATTCTTGTGGTATTTTGCAGCATATATTTATCACCTACTTGGCACTCTTTGAACTATATTCTCCCGATTTCAAATCATCGATTGCCTCAAAAATTCTCTGCTTGATGATTCTGGTTTCTTCATCCATCCCTTTGAAGCTTGCACCCGGATTACGCAGGAACATTTTTCTGGAATGCTGCTCCAGGCCGCTGTGCATTTCTTCCAGGCTTTCTCTCAGACCGGCAATGGTTTCTTCAAACATTTCCCTGTGCTCTTCAAGCTCTTCCTTGCGTTCCTCAAGCTGTTCCTTACGCTCAGCAAGCTGTGCTCTGCGCTCCTCAAGTTTCTCTTCAAGATAATCCCCCAGCTGATCTTTCTTTTCTTCCAGCCTATCCTCAAGCTGTTCTCTGCTTTCTTCAAGCTTCTCTTCCAGACGCTCCTTAAGCTCTGCGGCCTGGATAATAAGCTTACGCAGATCCATAGCTTCACGGAATGCATTAGTGAAGTCGTATGTAATAAGCAGAGTAATGATAAATGTTACCACATTTACCACTTCAACATTGACTGCACCTACCAGATGAGCCACCCACGGGTGGATAATGTAAACCATCAGAAGACTGAGCAGACCCCACACTATGGTTGATACAAGACATATATGTCCCTGGAACTGAATCTTTCTGTAACTGTAATCCCAGTATCTGACCTTGAACAGCTCCAGCATGGCAACCCCGGTAAAATACTCCAGTACAGTTGCTGCAACAGCCCCAGCGAAAAATACCGCCACGGGATACTGCGCGAAGGGAAGTGTTGCTACGAGAATAACAACGGCACCGCTTCCGTAAAGGGGCAGCCAGGGACCCTTCATAAATCCGCGATTTACCCATTTCTTCTGCCTGATACTCACGTTTCCTGATTCAAAAAGCCAGCCGAATATACTGTAGAAGTAAAAATACACCAGCCAGCTGTTAAAATGAAATCCCATTATTTAGTCCCTTCTCCCTCTGCAGCTTCGATCAGCTGATTTTTTTCATCTTCCGTAAGTTTCATGTTTACAGCTATAAGTTCTATAGCATCACGACTGAGCACGAAACCGTCTTCTGTGCATAGTCTGGTAAAATCATCCTTTTTTATTCCAGATCTGCTGAAAGTTATTTCTCCTGATGCAATTTTTCTGTCGTAAATCCTGAAAAAGAGCTGTTTGAAATTCATAGTATTAATTCCCCCCTTGTAAATTATTTTACCCTTTATTCTAATATATTGAGTTATAAGGTGCAAGGTATCTTGCAAGAACAATGTATTTTATATATAATTTGGGTATCTTATATTTGAAATAACGGAGGTTATTACTATGGCATTTATGGATAAGCTGAGCGAGGTTGCAAACATGGCTGTATCAGCTGCAGGAGAGAGCGTGGAATTCGGAAAGGCAAAGGCAAAGATACTTTCAGAAAAGAACAAGGTTAAGGAACTGAAGGAGGCACTGGGTCAGTACGTTTACGACACAGTAAAGTCCGGCGATGAAATTAATCCGGACAGAGCAAAGGACATTATAGCAGAAATTGACCGGCATCTTGACGTTATTGCCAATCTTGAGGCAAGCGCCGATGAGAGCGCATCCGAAATAAAGGGAACTTTCGGCAAATAACATTTCACACCGAACTTTTCACATCGGAAAAGAACCATTTCGCACCAAACTCTGAGTTTCGACACCCCTCTGGTGTATAATACTCTGAATAAACTGACAGGCTAACAGGAGAGGACTGAAATATGAAGCGATACTATTTTGACAATAAGGAAAATCTGTTCCGACAGGAGGACAGTACAGCATTCAATGAAGCCGCAGTGCTGTTTACCGGCGAAATCAGCTACAGCAGAGAGCTGCCTGAGGAGTGTTTCAGGTATCTGGATGTGGCGCTGTCTGAAAGCGATTTTGCCTTTGCTCCCGTCTCAATGGGAGCGGGACTGTTCAGAGATGAGGATAAAAGCGGCTTTCTCGGCCGGATGGACGAGGTGGGTTTTGATGCATGTCTCTTCGACAGAAAATCGGCGGGAAAATATGCCGGAGATGTTAACCTTTCTCTCGTTCCGAACATGTGTCGGACAGTGGTTGTCAACGACATAAGGCTCGGGGTTGTCAACGCATCTGTCAAAACTCACAGAGACTGGAACAAGTCTGTTCTTTCACAGATTGATGCGCTTAAGAGCACCGGTGCAGAATTCGTAATCCTGTTCTGCAGAACTGCAGATGCTCCTGATTCAGAAATAATTAAGCAGGCGGCAGAGCATGGTGCGGACTATATAATTCTGAAGCAGTCCGGGACTGTAGGCGGCTACAGCAGATTAAAATGCGAAAGGGGCAGAGATGTTCCTGTAATTGATTCTGTGGGCGATGCCGTAAGGATAGGCAGTGAATGTGCTTCGGCCATCTTTAAACTGAAGATTATGAGGGACTATGACGGCAGATTCGAGATCGAGGATGAATATATACCGTGTCTGTTCGCGCCTGACCTTGAGGGAAGGGAAAACTGTCCGGTTCCCACACGGCCTTTCTACAACGGAAGGTATACAAACGACAGGACAAAGGCTGCAGCTAAAAAGGTCAGGGGAAACCTGGGAAAGAACATAAGAGCGTCTGCAAAAATCAGACCTTTTATGAATAAGAGCGGATTTACGCCACAGTTGAGCATACAGGAGATCTGTGATGTTCTCGGTGTAGGCAGTGATTTCTACGACGGAGAATTCCCGATAGACAAGAAGGTTCACTCTATTGTAATCAGAAGGATGGAACTGACTGAAAAGTGTGTTGCCGTACTGGATGAGTCTGTTGACGAAGCAAAGGCGGAGGTAATTATAACAGAGGAGCTTGTCAAGAAGACCAGACCGATTCTTG
>JALENF010000070.1 GCA_022767945.1 Bacillota bacterium | reverse complement strand
TAAACTCTGAAGGTAAAGTAGTAAATCATGAAATATTCGAGAGCATAATCAATTCAAAAGCCAGAATGGTATACGATGATGTATCCGACATACTTGAAAACCACGACGAAGAGCTTATTGAAAAATACAAGTTCATTTACGACGACCTGCTTCTTATGGGAGAGCTTGCAGAAATTCTTCGGAGGAAAAGAAAAGAAAAAGGCAGCCTCGATTTCGATTTTGATGAAGCAAGTATAATTCTGGATGAAGATGAAGTGCCTGTTGAAATTGGAATCGAAGAACGGAGAACTGCAAACAGACTGATTGAAGAGTTTATGCTTGTGGCAAACCAAACCGTTGCGGAGCATTTCTTCTGGATGGACTGTCCGTTCGTGTATCGTGTTCATGAAAAACCTGACACAGAGAAAATAATTGAGCTAAAGGCATTTCTTGCCGGATTCGGCATTAACCTTCCGGTAAATCCGGACAATATTCATCCGAAGGCTCTCAACGATATCCTCGGTCAGGTGGAAGGCAAAACTTATGAAAATATCGTAAATACAGTAATTCTAAGATCAATGAAAAAAGCCTTTTACAGTACATCATGTGACGGTCATTTCGGTCTGTCGTTTAAGTATTACTGCCATTTTACATCACCAATCAGACGTTATCCTGACCTCATGATTCATCGTATTATAAAAAAATCAATAAGAGGTGAAATGACCGACCAGCTTTTGTCCAGCCTGAAAAGCGATGCTGAAACAGCTGCATTTATATCTTCTCAGACGGAGAGGAAGGCTCAGGAAATGGAAAGAGAAGCTGAAAAAATGAAAAAAGCTCAGTATATGCAGGGCAGAATTGGTGAAATTTTTGATGGTGTAATAAGCGGTGTCACCAGTTTCGGATTATATGTGGAGTTACCGAATACTGTAGAGGGAATGGTTCGTCTGGACAGCCTGAAAGATGACTTCTATGACTATGAGGAAGGTAAGTACCGGGTAATCGGTCGACGAACAAACAGAATATTCGCACTGGGTGATCAGGTGACTGTAGAGGTAATCGGTGCCAGCCCTGAGGATAGGCAGATTGATTTTATTCTGAAATAGCTCCGATGATTTCTCCAACTTCGGCAAGGAAAATACGCTTTCCTGCCAGATCAGATATAGAAAGCATTCCGGCAAGTTTGCCGTTTTCCAGAACAGGAAGGCGGTGAACTTTTTTCTTTGAGAAAATCACAGCTGCATCGTGAATTTCTGCTGTGCTGTTGACGGATGCAATGTTCTCCGACATTATATCTCTTGCCACCGGTGTTCCACCTCTATCAAAACCCCCTGATAAAGGACAGCGTATAATAATATCTCTGTCCGTGATAACGCCCATGAGAGCTCCTGTTTTATCACAGACGGGGACAATACCAATATTGTAGTTTTTCATTAATGATATGACATCCTGCATTGGAGAATCCGCCATAACAAAATAAACCTTAGTCTGCATCAGTTCCTTTACAAGCATAAAAAACACCCCATAACACTTTACGGCACGGGGGTGTATTTTATTAGATATTTTTAGTTGTTTAGCTTTTTACCCTGTCTGAATTCCAGAAGGAAGGGGAGAAAAGCATAATAACTGCATAGAACTCCAGTCTTCCCGCAAGCATCAGAATGGCAGCATAGATTCTGCCAAAAGATGAGAAAATGCTGAAGTCGCCACCTATTATACGCCCGAAACCTGTACCGTTATTAGTCATACATGCAAGGGAAGTAAAGAAGGTGGTTTCCATATCCAGATTTTCAAGTGAGAACATGATGCTTGAGAAAACGAAAACCAGGAAGTACAGCAGAATATACACGGTTACATTAGAGGCAGTAGCTGAACTTACCGGACGATTATCAAGCATAACCGGGCGGACAGCACGGGGATGAATTCGCTTGTAGATTCCGCGTCTTATAAGTTTGAAAAATATTACAACACGGATAATTTTAATTGAGCCACTGGTTGAATTACCACATCCACCGCACAGCATCAGTATCATAAGTATCATCTTTGGAACAGCTGGCCAGTTATTCAGATTATCGATTTCAAAACCGGAAGTGGTTGAATAAGCAACAGTCTGTGTAAATCCGTTTCCAAAGGCCTCAGGCAGACTGTCATACTGTCCGTTCCGGTAAAGTGAAAGCGAAATGATGACAGTACCCAAAAGAATAAGCCCCAGAAAAACCCTCAGCTCAACGTTAGTGATAACCTTTTTCCACTTGCCGGTGCAAAGGAAGAAGTACATAACGAAATTTACGGAACCAACTATTGAAAACCCTGCAAATATAAGCTTAGTATAACCTGTAAGATGAAGGCCTATACAATTGTTTACATTAAGCAGACCCGCTGTGCTGATGGTGGAGAGTGTATTTATCAAAGCTTCCATAGGAGAAAGCCCTGACGGAAGCAGTAAAAGAAACTCCACGCAGGTCATAACAATATATATCAGATACGAAATAGTTGCTGTCTGGCTCGTTCTGGAAGACAGCTTCTCAAACGCAGTTCCAGGCATTTCGGCAGTAGCCATTTTATGTCCTTCTGCACCGAGAACAGGAAAAAAGGATATTGCCAGAAGAAGGAGACCCATTCCACCAAGCCAGTTAGTCATGGATTTCCACAGTACTACTGAAGTCGGTAATGTGTCAAAGGGTATAACCCATGCACCGGTAGTTGTCCATCCTGAAGCAGATTCAAAAAAGGAATCAGCAATGGAATATCCACATCCACTCAGAAGATAGGGAAAAGTGCCGATAATGCTTACAGAAGCCCAGGATATAAAAGCGATAAGATAGCTTTCTCCAGACTTGATTTTTGTAGTCTTATAGTGAGAAAACCTGAGACCTATCGCACCAAGTGCAATACAGCAGACAGATGAGAAGAAAAAACCCTGTGCAGGTGAATTCTCATTCAGTGCGACTGCGCAACCCATGGGAAATATCATAGCAATCCCTATAATGAGCAGTATTATTGAAATTGTACGTCTAATTATCTTATAGTTAAAATGCATTTCTTCCCTTTCTGAAAGAGTCAGACTTTATTTGCGTTCCAGTAATGTGGTGAGAAGAGCATCAGGAATGTGAATAATTCCAGTCTTCCCGCAATCATAAGCAATGATAAAATAAACTTCGAAAAACCTGATAGGAAGTGGAAATTGCAGGACGGTCCTACCAGATTGAATCCGGGGCCGATGTTTCCCACGCAGGTCATGACCGAAGTAATCGTAGTTACGAGATCATGTCCGTCAAGGGAAATCAGAAGAGAACCGGCAAACACGATAAATATATAAAGGAATACGAAATTTGCTATTCCTGTTGCAACCTCCTGAGTTATTTCCTTTTGTCCAACTCTGACCGGAATTACTCTGTTTGGATGAATCTTCAAGGAAATTCCGCGCTTGACCAGCTTCAGGCAAACAATAACCCTGATAATCTTTACTCCACCTCCTGTTGAAGAAGAGCAGGCTCCCGTCAGCATAAGCATGAACAGCAGCATCTTACTGAAGGTTGGCCATATGTCAAAGTCCGTAGT
>JALENF010000068.1 GCA_022767945.1 Bacillota bacterium | reverse complement strand
CTTCTGAAGCAGTATGTGAGAACACCGGAAAGCTATATGATAAAACACGACGGTTTTCTGTCCAGCTTTCAGAGTGAGCAGCTGGATTATCAGTACGCAGTTGATCTGCTGAAGGAGAAGAAGCAGCTGTTTATCAAACCCTACGGCGTAGGGAAAGGAACAGGTGTAAACATCCTCATTTACAGGGACGATACTATATATGTAGATCAGACCCCATATACTGATGAGGAATTTATTGCGTTTCTGAAGGGAAGAGACGACTGGTTCATTTCAGAGGCAATGCATCAGCATCAGTATCTGAACGATATATACGACAAAACGGTTAATACTATTCGTCTGATTACCCTGAAGGATCCTGAGACTCACCAGTTCAAGATTTTCTTTGCGGTGCAGAGAATAGGAACCAAGGAGACCATTCCTGTTGATAACGGAAGCAGAGGCGGTCTGGTTGCCAAGATTGACCTGGAAACCGGGGTGCTTTCAGAGGCAAGATGCCTTCATAACAGAAATGTGTATAAGGTTCATCCTGACTCAGGAAATCCTATCGAAGGCGTACAGGTGCCTGAGTGGGACAGAATCAAGAAGGAAACGCTGGAGCTTACAAGAAATATGCCTTACATGCATTTTATCGCCTGGGATGTTCTTATTCTTGAGGACGGAGAGGTATGCATAATTGAGGCAAACACCTCATCCGGCGTAAACATCATACAGCTCTGGGGCGGACAGCGTAACAGGGAACTGGGCGACTTTTACAGATATCATAAGTGCATTAAAAAATAACAGGAGAGATTTATGCTGTACATTATTATGGCAGACGGAAAAGGCCTGAGATGGAACAATTACAATGACATACCGAAGCATCTGATTACCATTGACGGTGAATCCCTTTTGAGCAGGACTGTCAGGCTTATTAAGGAAAGAGAGCCTGAGGCCGAAATCGTAATAACGAGTCACAATCCTCAGTACGAGATTGATGGTGCCAGACGATATGAACCGAAGAACAACGTGCTGGAAATAGACAGATTCACAGCAGAACTTATCGACGATAACATCTGTTTTCTCTACGGAGATACATTCTATTCGGAAAAGTCCATGGACAGCATCGCATTCGCAGAAACCGATGAGATTCTGTTCTTCGGAAACGGAAAATCGATAGTGGCGGTCAAGGTTACTGACGGAGAGCTTTTCAGAAAGCATGTAAACAGGGTGCGACAGCTGTATCTGGACAGAAAACTGGACACCTGCAAGGGCTGGCAGGTTTATCAGTCCTATGCGGGACTTCCTTTTGGTGACAAATCACCTACAGACTGCTTCGTGTTCATAGAAGATGAGACCAGGGATTTTAACTCACCAAAGGATTTAGAAGGATAAGAGTATGGCTGAAAAAGAGAGCAGAAAAATTAAAATAGCCTTTACAGGAGATCTTTCCTTCAGCGGGTATTTCCGTGGAAAGGAAAGGGAAGACATTCTGACTCCTGAAGTCAAGAAATTTCTCGATGACAGCCGATGGACAGTCATTAATCTGGAAAGCCCTGTTACAGACAGCGGAGACACTGAGAAGGAAAGGCTTGCACACAAGTGCGATGAAGCGGCGGTGGATTTCATCCTTGACATTTTCGCTGCCCCTGTCGTATCTCTTGCCAATAACCATATGATGGACTTCGGCGAAAAGGGACTGGCAGATACGATGAAAAGCCTTGACCGGGCAGGCATACAGAGACTTGGCGCAGGCAGAAATATCGATGAGGCTGCAAGGCCTGTAATCCTTGAGTCTGACGGTTTTAGAGTCGGAATTCTGGCATTTCAGTACAAGAAGACGGGAACTGCCGGAAAGAACAGTGCAGGACCACTGCATGACTCTCAGAAGAGCATAATCAGGAAGACGATAAAGAATCTGAAAAAGACGGCTGACAGAGTAGTTGTGGTATATCACGGTGGAGAAGAGTTTCTTCACACTCCTATGCCGTACAACAGAAAGCAACTGCAGAAATATATTTCCTGGGGTGCAGATGCTGTTGTGGCACATCACCCGCATACGGTTCAGGGATATGAATTCTATAGGGGAAAGTATATTTTCTATTCCCTTGGAAACTTTATCTTCGATACCGATTATCAGAGAGTGCAGAAGGATTCTGAGGACGGAATGCTTCTTAAGCTTGTCTTCGACCCTGACAGCGAGAAGGTGGAATTTCAGAACCTGCCGATAAGAATCAATCGGGATAATCAGACAGTGGCAGCCAGGGAAAAGGATCCGTATTTCAGAGATATAAATCATATGGACTACGAAAGCTTCTGGGCAGAGGAGGCAGTGCGTAAAAAAAGCGTGTTAGCCGACTCTAACTCCATAGAAAAGGTAGAAAAAAAGAAGCTGAGCAGATCACAGAAAATAAAGAAAAAGCTTGCCGAATCCATAAAGGATCCGGGAGAGGCAAAGCGTAAGCTGACGAAAAAACTATATTTGAAAAAAGGCAGAAAAAAAGCCGCCGGAAAGAAGAACTGAAACCTGATTTCAGGTTCAGCCGCTCCGGCGGCTTATACTGTATTCAGTTGGTTTTGATACCCCTGGAGCGGCACAGCTCATGGGTCTGAGAACCTTCTTTGCAGTGTATCGTAAGCTGCGGACATCCGGCGAAGGCATCTTCTCCGATGTACATGAGAGCGTCCGGAAGGTAGATATCCTTCAGCTTCGGGCAGTCGGCAAAGGCTCTGTCACCGATGTGACGCACGCCGCTTCCCAGGGTTATACTTTCAGCAAAGGAGTTACCCATAAAGGCTTCTGCGTCAATGTTTCTGAGTGTCTTTCCCTTTACCTTGTCGCCGAGAACAATTCTGTCTGACACAGAGGAACAGCCCTTGACCGTTGCGAAAGCCGGGCACACGTTGTAGTCGATTCCGTCAACCGATACGTTCTTGCTCTTTGCGGAGTCAGAATACATCTGTTCAGCAAACATGGTGCCAAACATCCGGTCGATGATCTGGGCCAGCTTCATTTTGGAGCTTCCCTTGAACAGAACCACATCTCCGGGTGCCATATTCTTTTTCAGAAAAGCGATAAGGTCAGCGGGCTTGGTGAAGCTGTAGGCGTTGAAACCCTTAGCCGTGGCGATTTTGTACACCTCTTTTGAATTCTTTCCGTAGCAGACCAGTATATCCATTGCATGACCGGTGACAATCTCACCGATTTTTTTATGCACATCCTTAGCCATTCCGGCCATTCCGGTCACGTCACCGACAACGGCAATCTTCTTTCCGCTTTCCATTTTCAGCGAGTCCAGAACCGAAAGTGCCGAGTCTATGGAATCAGGGGAAGCGTTGAAACAGTCCACAAAAAGCCTGTAGCCGTCTATGTTTACAAAATTCTGTCGTACTCCGCTGGTTCTGAATTCGGCAAGACCTGTCTGTATTTCCGAATCTGTCAGACCGAACTGCCTGGCTATGGCAAAGCAGCAGACCGCGTTAAGCACATTGTGCTCTCCCGGAACGTTGAGTACTACAGGTGTGCGGCTGTCTCCGTGACAGACATCGAAGTGAATCTGTCCGTCGGACTGAATAACGTTGTCTGCGAAGTAATCGGCATTTTTGTTGTGTACTGCGTAATATACGGTGTCAGCCTCCACTTTCGCCACGGAGAGCAGCGGATCGTCACCGTTAAGGTAAAGCACGCCATCCGGCGTAAGACCGTCAGTTATACCAAGCTTGTTCAACATCAAAGCTTCCCGTGAGCCGTGATTGCCGATGTGGGCATCTCCGATGTTGGTCACGCATGCCGCATCCGGAAGAATCATTCTTGAGTGCCTGGAAGCACCGCCCTTGCGGCCGCCGCCGATTTCCTGAATATATATCTCCTGCCATGGTCTGAAGCTCTGAATGTGCAGGCCGATATTAACCTGTGTGTTTGTATTTCTAAGGTTTCTGTCAGTATCGTAGTGCTGCTTCAGAACGTTGTACAGCATATCCTTGGTGCTGGTTTTTCCTATGCTTCCTGTTATTCCTATGGTCTTCAGGGTATATTTCGACCTGATATGTGCACACAGCTTTATGTGAGCTTCCATAGGGCTGGTGAGCACTACATGCGGAACTGCAGGATCCAGGGGAACATGACTGAATACGAAGCAGACTCCCTTTTCCAGTGCCTTTTCCACAACCAGCAGTCTGACCTTGAGCGGCTTATCGATAACGTCATTTACATCCCTGTACGGCTCGTTGAAAAAGAGTACGTCACCTTTTTCAGAGTCAGGCCAGTGAGTGGTAATCTTTCCGACACTGACATGCTCCATATATGCGTATTCAGCAGGAAGTTCAGCTCCAACGATTCTGCAGATATCTCCGATGGTCATCACATCGTCTATGTGGTGATAGCCTGTGCAACCGGTAACAATCGTCTTATATGCTTCCAGCATGTCAGGCTCGTCCTTGCAGCTGTCGTATGTCATGAGGCTGGAGGTTTTGATAACTCCTTCAACGCAGCAACTCAGCATAGGCAGAAAGCACCTGTTGAGCAGAAACTCCCCGGAACCCGGAGCCTGAATAAGCTTGTGGCGCAAAACAACCCACGGGCTGCAGCCGTAAGACGTTCCGAAAGGTATGCTGCCTGTAGAAGGGCAGGTGTGAATGTATCTTCCGTCGAGCCTTCTGACAGGGACTCCTGCCCTGACAGACTCCGTATCTGTTGCAAACACGTAGTCCGTACCGAGGCTTACAAGGTATCTCATGATTGTTTTGTCATAGCCCTTGTCACACCTGTTCAGAGCGTAAACAAGCGTATAATCCGCATTCTCGCGGGCGTAGGCAATATTCGTCAGAGCCTGCCCGGAGATCCTGATTTTTCCGTTGTTCAGGTTGTCCGGACTTAATGTTATTCCGACTGCAGCGAGCCTGAAGCCGCCCATATTGAACAGATAGCTTTTTCTCTCAGAAAGGAAGTAAAGCTTAAGACCGTCCGGCACCAGGCTGTTCAGCTTCTCGGCATTTTCGGAGCTGTCTGTAATTGCAAGCCGCAGAGCGATATCTTCATCTTCCGGAACAGCCGATAGCATGGCTGTAAGTTCAGCTGCTTTCTCCGAATCAGTCTCTTTGCAGTATCCGAGGATATCAAAACCGGCAGCGCAGGCAGAATCCGGCCTGAAGTCAAGATCAACCGGTGAAAAAGTGGTCAGATTAATATCAGAGGCGGGCAGATTATCATACAAAGACGATAAATGTACATTATACAGTTTTACTGTCTTTGCTCTTCTGCGATCCTTATATATATCTGACGCCATTTCCACAGGAGGAATGCTCATTACCTTTGCATAGGCAATTTTCAATAGTCCCAGGGTTTTCTTATTCATAATAATTACCTCTGTAGTGTGTTAGTCTGTTTTAGTTATGATACTACTTTTGACCTCAATTATCAACTCTATGTAAGTATTGAAAACTATGGTGCGGGTGTGATATAATAGATAAGCTATTAGGTAATTGAGGTAAAAAGAGATTAAATAACAGGAGTGATTATATGCGTAGTAAAACCCATAAGCTGGAGTTCAGCACTAAATCAAACTGGTTCAGTCGCAGGACACGTTGGCAGAAGGTACTTATAATTATCGGACTGGTTATTCTTATGCTGGGTCTTGCGGTTGGCGGATATGCCGCTTATCAGTACAGCAAGCTGGACAGACTGGACGGAAAAACTGAAGGAGAACTATCCTGTGTGGATGTGAACGGCTATGTTAACATTCTGCTTCTTGGAGTGGACAGCCGTAACATGGACGATATTCAGGGAACGGGTGCAGATGCCATTATGATTCTAAGCCTTAAGGAGGAAACAGGTGAGGTTACGCTTACGTCAATCTACCGTGACACCTATCTGAAAATGGCTGACAGTGACAACTGTTACAAGATAACCGATATCAACCGTATTGCAGGTCCGGAAGGACTTATTAAGACCATGAACGAGGCTATGGATCTTAATATAAGCAAGTATGTAGTTGTGAACTTTAAGGCTGTAGCTGATCTTGTAGATGCTGTTGACGGAATTACCGTAAACGTTGAAGATTACGAGATTGAGCAGCTTAACAAGTACACCAGACAGACTGCCAACAACATCGGAAAGAAAGACTACCAGACTGTAAGTGCTGCCGGTGAGCAGACCCTTGAAGGAGTACAGGCTGTATCCTACGGACGTATCCGTAAGGGTGTAGGTGATGACTTTAAGAGAACTGAACGTATGAGAACGGTTCTGAATCTTGTTCTTGAAAAGCTGCAGCTGAACAGTCTGAGTCAGCTGAACAAGATTATGAATGCAGTACTGCCGAACGTTCAGACCAATATGGGAATGAGCGATATGCTTATTCTGGCATCCAAGGTAAAGGATTTCCACATTACCAAGGGAGACGGATGGCCATATACTGTGACTACCGGTTATCTGGGCGAAGTATCATATGTGTTTGCGGATAATATCCTGGACAATGTTACTAAACTTCACCAGAACATTTTCGGACAGGAGGATTATTCTCCTTCAAATGTTGCTCGGAATGTGGCGTCTCTGATAGAAGGAAACAAGGCGGGAGCAGCAAACCAGAAGACGGTGGATCCTGTGGTTGAGGCCAACAAGGATAACCCGAACAAACCGGCGGAAACAACCGGAAACTCTGATAAAAAGGACGAGAAGAACGATAAGCCGTCTACTGTCAATCCGGTTAAACCGGATCCGAAACCGGTAGATCCTGAACCGACACCAGATCCTGAACCGACACCGGATCCTGAACCAACACCGGAACCGGAACCGACACCGGAACCGGAACCGACACCGACTCCGGATCCAACGCCGACTCCGGACAGCGGCAGTGGAACAGCGACAGAATAAATATAGTAAATTATAATGAGTAGGAGATAAATAAATGGCAAAGGAAAAAATTAATTTTGAAGATGAACAGGTAAGACTAAAGTACAGACATACAGCCAGCCATGTTATGGCACAGGCTATCAAGAACATCTGGCCTGATGCAAAGCTTGCAATCGGACCTGCAATTGATAACGGCTTCTATTATGACATCGATATGGAGCACAAGCTTTCAGATCAGGATCTTTTAAAGATTCAGAAGGAAATGAAGAAGGTTATCAATGCAAATCACAAGCTGGAAAGATTCGAGCTTCCAAGAGAAGAGGCAATTGCTTTCATGGCTGAAAGAAACGAAGACTATAAGGTTGAACTTATTAACGACCTGCCTGAGGACGCAGTAATTTCTTTCTACAAGCAGGGAGACTTCGTAGACCTGTGTGCAGGCCCTCATATGGAATCTACAGGACAGATCAAGGCTGTAAAGCTGATGAGCGTTGCAGGTGCATACTGGAGAGGTGACGAGCACAACAAGATGCTTCAGAGAATCTACGGAACTGCATTCCCGACTCAGGAGGAACTTGACGAATACATCAACCGACTTGAAGAGGCAAAGAAGAGAGACCACCGTAAAATCGGCAAGGAAATGGATCTGTTCGCTATCTTCGAGGAAGGTCCGGGATTCCCGTTCTTCATGCCTAAGGGTATGATTATCAGAAACGAGCTTGAGAACTTCTGGAGACAGGAGCACAGAAAGAGAGGATATCAGGAAATTAAGACACCTCTTATCCTTAACGAGCAGCTCTGGAGAACTTCAGGTCACTGGGATCACTATA
>JALENF010000045.1 GCA_022767945.1 Bacillota bacterium | reverse complement strand
CTGGAGCAGCCTGTAGGTGAGGCCGCCATAAACTCTGTACCGAGAAGAATGATAGAGGAAGCCCTTCGTGAAGAGGCTGCAAGAGCCGGATACGAGGGAGGACTGAAAGCGGTGATAAGCGTTCCCGGAGGTGAAAAGACCGCGGAACAGACCTTCAACCCGAGGCTCGGGATACAGGGCGGAATATCTATTCTAGGAACCTCGGGAATAGTGGAGCCAATGAGTGAAACAGCCCTTATTAAGAGCCTGCAGGTGGAGCTTGCACAGCAGATTGCAGGAGGAAGAAAGCACATCGTGGTGACCCTGGGAAACTACGGCAGAGACTATCTGGAGGGGCTGGAGAACTTCCCTCTTAAGGAATCGGTCAAGTGCAGCAATTACGTGGGCGAGGTTATCGATGCGGCGTTAAACTACGGAGCCGAGGAACTTGTTTTTATCGCCCATATAGGAAAGTTTGTCAAGGTTGCGGGGGGTATCATGAACACCCACTCCAGAAATGCTGACAGCAGAGCGGAAATACTGGCGGCAGCAGCCCTCCGGGCGGGCCTGGATAGAGCGGGAGCCCTGAAAATACTGGACACCCTGACCACCGATGAGGCTCTGGACATTCTGGAAGAAGAAGGCTGTCTGGAAGAGACCATGAAAATAATCTGCGCAAAGATTGGCTTTTATCTGAACCACAGAAGCTACGGAAGGCTTAAGACAGAGGCTATGATATTCTCAAATTCAAGGGGATATCTTGGAGAGACTGCAGGCTTCAGAGATGCCGTTGAAAGGATAAGAAAAGAAAATGAGTAGAGGAAAACTGTACGGCGTAGGAGTCGGACCGGGAGATCCCGAGCTGCTGACTCTGAAAGCGTTAAGATATATTAAGGAAAGCCATGTGATAGCTGTTCCCGGAGAGAATCCGAGAGATACGGTGGCCTACAGAATAGTCGAGGAAGCGTATCCGAAGCTGGGAGAGAAAGAGATTATCGGCCTGGATATGCCAATGGTCAAGGACGAGACGGAGCTTGACAGGGCACACGACGCTGCAGCAGAGACCATAGAGAAGCTTCTGGATGAGGGAAAGAATGTGGCCTTTCTTACACTTGGAGATGTGTGCGTATATTCCACATATCTGTACGTGCACAAGAGAGTTCTGGCTGACGGATACGAGGCGGAGATTATAAGCGGAATTCCGTCCTTCTGCGCAGCCGCAGCGCGGCTGAATATGAGCCTGGTGGAAAGAGATGAACCGCTGCATGTGATCCCGGCCACATACAAGGCAGACACTATGGAGGATATTCTGAAGCTTCCGGGAACCAAGGTTCTGATGAAGGGCGGAAAGAAGATGGCTTCCATAAGAGAAAGCATCATAGCCAGTGGACAGGAGGCTGTCATGGTTGAAAACTGTGGAATGGAAAATGAGAAAATTCATCTTGATGCAGAGGATATTCCAAGCGATGCATCATATTTCTCATTGCTGATAGTTAAAGAAAAAATGTAGAAAGAATAAGAGGTTTCAGACATGAACAAGATTCATTTCGTAGGTGCCGGAAGCGGTGCGGCAGATTTAATCACTATAAGAGGCAAGCAGTATCTGGAAGAGGCAGATATTATAATCTATGCAGGTTCCCTGGTTAATCCGCAGCTTCTGGATTATGCGAAGAAGGACTGTAAGATATATAACAGTGCAAAGATGACACTGGAGGAGGTCCTTGAGGTAATGACAGAGGGTTACAAGAACGGACTGAAAATCGTAAGACTTCATACCGGTGACCCTTGCCTTTACGGTGCAATCAGAGAGCAGATGGATGTTCTCGATGAAGAGGGAATCGAGTACGATTACACACCGGGAGTAAGCTCCTTCTGCGGAGCTGCATCAGCGCTGAACCTGGAATACACTCTGCCTAACGTTTCACAGAGCGTTATAATTACGAGAATGGCAGGACGAACTCCTGTACCGGAAAAGGAAAGCATCGAATCCTTCGCTGCGCACCAGGCAACAATGGTAGTGTTCCTGAGCACGGGACTTCTGGAGGAACTGAGCAAGAGACTTATAGAAGGCGGATACAGTGCAGATACTCCTGCAGCAATCGTATACAAGGCTACATGGGAAGACGAAAAGGCATTTGTCTGTACAGTCGGAACACTTGCACAGACTGCAAAGGAAAACAATATTACAAAGACAGCTCTCATGATTATCGGAGATGTTGTGGGATGTCAGAATTATGACAGATCCAAGCTTTACGATCCGGGATTCACGACAGAATTCAGAGAAGCCACTAAATAAGAGAATCAGGTAGAGAGATGAAAATATCAGTAATAGCTTTCAGCCTTACAGGCCTCAGCCTGGCAGAAAAGCTGGAAGACGGTCTGTCAGGACATAATGAGGTGGATGTATATGTCAAAAGCATCCACGCTGACAATTCCATAAAGGAAAGTCTGAACCAGTGGGCGGAGGCCAGGTTTCAGGATTCAGATGCCTTAATTTTTGTCTGCTCCTGCGGAATTGCAGTCAGAGCAATTGCGCCTTTTGTCAGAAGCAAGAAAACAGATCCTGCGGTGATAGCTGTGGACGAGCTTGGACTGAATGCAATCGCACTGCTGTCAGGTCACCTGGGCGGTGCCAATGAGCTGGCGGCAGATGTTGCACGCATAGCAGGAGGACGCGCTGTAATAACCACAGCCACGGACATACACGGAAAGTATGCCCCTGACGTGTTTGCAAAGAAGAACGGACTTGTAATTTCCGATTTCACACAGGCAAAAAAATATGCGGCTCTCCAGATTCAGAACCGTGAGGATGAGATGGATATGTGGGTTTCACCCTTCTGCGAGGAACCGGGGAAGGATGGAAGAGAATACCTCTGGCTCATACCGAAATGGGCATATGTGGGCATCGGATGCCGCAGAAATACTGACGAATCGACAATTAACGATGTGTTTGAGGAGGCTCTGAAGGCCTGCAGTACAGGCCGACTTGATCCAAGAAGCATCAGGATCTGTGCATCTGTAACTCTAAAGGCAGATGAAAAGGGACTGCTGGACTTCTGCAAAAACAGAGGGCTGGACATAGAATTCTTCACACCGGAGGAACTGGAGGCAGTCCCGGGAGAATACACGGAATCAGACTTTGTCAGGGAAACTGTCGGAGTGGGAAGTGTCTGCGAGAGAAGCGCCATGGCGGCAGCCCTGAGAAGCGGTGCGGTGGAAGCCAGCCAGCCGGAGCCCTGCTTCACGCTGAGAAAATTCGCCAGAGACGGCGTTACAATAGCAATAGTAATAAAGGAAGAGGAACTGAAATATGAATAAGATTTACGTAGTCGGAATCGGTCCGGGTGCTTATGAGAAGATGACTATCGAAGCAGCTGAAACATTGAAGAGGTGTGACTGCATCGTGGGATACGACGTATATATCGACCTTGTCAGAGACCACTTTGCAGATAAAAAATTCCTCAGCACACCTATGAGAAAAGAAGTTGAGAGATGTGTAATGGCTTTCGACGAGGCAAACAAGGATCAGACTGTTGCCATGATCTGCTCAGGAGACGCAGGTGTGTACGGGATGGCAAGCCTTATCTACCAGGTGGGTGCCGACTATCCTGAAACGGAAATTGAAATCATTCCGGGCGTAACTGCTGCAGTCAGCGGAGCTGCAGTTCTTGGAGCACCGCTGATTCACGATTTCTGTCTTATCAGTCTGAGCGACCTGCTTACACCGTGGGAGCTTATCGAATCAAGACTTAAGGCTGCAGCTGCTGGAGACTTCGTAGTAAGTCTGTACAATCCGTCCAGCATCAAGAGACACGACTATCTGCAGAAGGCGTGCGATATTCTTATGGATTACGGAAAAGCACCGGAGACAGTATGCGGAATCGTAAAGATGATCGGAAGAGAAGGACAGAGCTGTGAAACCATGACACTGGCAGAGCTCAGAGATACGAAGGTAGATATGTTTACCACAGTATTTATCGGAAACAGCTCAACCATGAACATGAACGGAAAGATGGTAACACCACGAGGCTATAAAAATGTGTAAGGTAATACTCTTTGGAGGAACAACTGAAGGTAACGAAACAGCCGAATTCCTGGCAGAGCATCAGGTGGAAACTCTGGTATGCGTTGCGACAGAATACGGCGCGACCAGAATGAAGGAAAGCCCTTATTTAAGAATTTCATCGACAAGGCTGGATGAGCAGGCTATGGAAGCTTTGATAGAAGCGGAGAAACCTGAGATAGTGGTGGACGCAACCCACCCTTACGCAAAAGAGGTGACAGCCAACATTAAGGCAGCCTGCCGGGCGGAAAACACGGAGTACATGAGACTTCTGAGAGATGTGACCGGCGAAGGCTCTGAGGCTGCGGATGCTGTTTTCGTTGACAGCGTGGACGAGGCGGCTGAATACCTTGCGGGAACAGAGGGCGTAATCTTTGCGGCTACGGGAAGCAAGGAGCTGCACAAGTATACTGTTATCCCGGGATACAGGGAGAGAGTGGTTGCCCGGGTTCTTTCCACACCGGGGGTTGCGGCTGAGTGCGCGGAACTGGGTTTTCAGGGAGAGAATCTGATATGCATGCAGGGACCTTTCTCCAGGGAACTTAACGTTGCCATGCTGAAGGCTAAAAAGGCCGGATACCTGGTGACGAAGGTTACCGGCAGGGCAGGAGGCTATGAGGAAAAAATCGAGGCGGCAAGAGAGGCAGGCTGTGTCTGCGTTATCGTGGGCAGACCGGAGACTGAGGAAGGCATGGGCTTCTATCAGTGCAAGGGCGAGCTTTGTCGCAGGTTTTCTATCAAAACCAACAGAACCGTGGTACTTGCAGGTATCGGAATGGGAAGCCGTGACAGCATGACAGAAGAGGCTGCGAAGGCTATAGAAGAGGCTGAGCTGATTGTGGGAGCGAGACGCATGGTTGAAGCCTGCAGCAGTTCAGATAAAGATATTTTAGTTGAATACGACAGCAGAAAAATTGCTGAATATATAGAGGAACATCCGGAGTATGAGAGAATCACAGTGCTTCTTTCCGGAGATACGGGCTTTTACAGCGGCGCGAGAAAGCTGACAAAGGTTCTCGAGGCTGCGGGCTGTCAGGTCAGACAGATTGCCGGGGTCTCATCTGTTTCATACTTCATGAGCAGAATAGGTGAAAGCTGGGATGATGCTGTAATCGTAAGCAACCATGGCAGAGAGGCATCACTTATTCCCCTTATAAGGGACAATGAAAAGGTTTTCTCCATACTGGGGAAAAAGACCGATGTGGCTGATCTTGCTGAAAAGCTGATTTACTACGGACTGGATAAGGTAAAGTTTTACGTAGGTGAGAGGCTGTCCTATGCAGAGGAGAAAATTCAGACAGGCCGTGCTGCCGACTTTGAGCACTATGAAAACGATCCTCTCTGCGTGATCTGCGCAGTAAATGAGGATTATAAGAATACGAGAATAAACAAACTGGCCAGAAGAAGAGACGAGGAGTTTATCAGGGCGAAGGTTCCTATGACCAAGTTCGATGTGAGAAACGCCTCCATCGCAAGGCTGAATCTTGAGGAAGACTCTGTATGCTACGACGTTGGCTCAGGAACAGGGTCTGTGTCCATAGAGATGGCAGTAATCGCATCAAAAGGCCGCGTTTACGGAATTGAAAAGAAGGAAGAGGCCGTTGCTCTGGCTGAGGAGAACAAGAGAAAGTTCATGTGTGATAACTTTACTATCGTTCCCGGACTGGCACCTGAGGCAATGGAGGAGCTGCCTGCTCCTACCCATGTTTTTATCGGAGGCTCTTCCGGAAATATGAGAGAAATTGTGGCATCGGTGTGCCGCAAAAACCCTTCCGCAAGATTTGTAATCAACTGTATCGCCCTTGAGTCCATGACTCAGGCCCTTGACTGCAGCAGGGAATTTGCTCTGGAGGGAAGCGTGGAAATCAGCCAGATTACGTCCGCAGAGGGACATAAGGTTGGACCGTATACGATGATGAAGGGTGAGAACCCGATATATGTAATAGCTTTTACAGGAAAAGGATTAGAATAACAGATGAAGGTTCCCAGGATATTGCTGGCGGCAGGTGCCAGCGGAAGCGGAAAAACATTAATAACATGCGGCATTCTGCAGGCTTTGATAAACAGAGGGCTGAAGCCCTGTTCCTTCAAGTGCGGGCCGGATTACATAGACCCCATGTTTCACAGCAAGGTTATAGGTGCAAAATCCAGAAACCTGGATACTTTTTTTGCTGATGGCGACATACTCAGGTATATACTTGCAGACAACAGCAGAGACTGTGATATTGCAGTAATCGAAGGTGTAATGGGCTACTATGACGGCCTGGGGGGAATCAGCCAGAGGGCAAGCGCCTACGATGTGGCCAGGACGACAGATACTCCTGTAGTGCTGATTGTAAACGCCAAGGGAATGAGCGGATCGGCAGCGGCCTTCGTCAAAGGCTTCAGGGATTATAAGGAAGACAGCAACATTCAGGGCGTAATCCTGAATCAGGTCAGCCCAATGCTTTATAAGACGCTTAAAGGACACATTGAAGAGGTATGCGGCGTAAAGGTTATAGGCTATCTGCCTAGGGTTACGGACTGCCTGCTTGAGAGCAGACATCTGGGTCTTGTGATGCCTGACGAAATCCAGAATATCAGGGAGAAGCTGCAGGCTCTCGCTGAAATAGTTGAGGAGACTGTGAATCTGGAAGCTTTGATAGAACTGGCGGAAAGCGCCGGGGATATAGATGCCGCCGAGCCGCGCGGGGGAGCCTTTGACTTCCATACGGCGGAGCCGGTGAGGATTGCTCTGGCCAGAGACGAGGCTTTCTGCTTCATGTATGAGGACAACCTGAGGCTGCTGCAGAAGATGGGGGCGGAAATCGTTGAATTTTCGCCTGTCCGGGATGCAGAACTGCCGGAGGGTGTTTCCGGGCTGATTCTCTACGGGGGATATCCGGAGCTATATGCTGACGAAATAGAAAAGAATGTCTCCATGCGAAGCAGCATCAGAGAGGCGATAGAGGGCGGACTGCCCACGCTGGCTGAATGCGGTGGTTTCATGTATCTGCATGAGAGCATGGAGGACAACGAAGGCAACGCACACGATGGTGTTGGAGTAATCGAGGGGAAGGCATTCAGAACTCCGAAGCTGAATCGTTTCGGATATGTTACTCTCGGAGAAAATGACGGTGCATTCTTCAGTGAGGACGTTGTGGGTGAAGTAGGACTTATGCCTGTTCCTGCCCATGAATTTCATTACTTTGACTCAACCAGCAACGGAGATACTATGACTGCAAGAAAACCGGTGGGAGGCAGAAGCTGGAAGTGCATGCATCAGACGGAAACAATGCTGGCGGGATTCCCTCACCTTTATTATTACGGCAACTCGCAGGTTGCGGCAGCATTTCTGAGAAAATGCGAGAACTATGAAAAATAACTGATTTGGAGAGAAGAAACTAATGTTAAAATATTCAGCCATTGCGCTGGTAATCGGATATGTGCTTGACCTCATAATAGGGGATCCCAGGTGGCTGTATCATCCCGTGAGGATTATCGGAAAGGCAATTGAGGCTCTGGAGAAGATATTGAGGAATATTTTCCCGAAGAGTGCAGGTGGAGAGAGAGCCGCAGGGCTGGTCATGGTGATTCTGATTTGCATCGGAAGCGGACTGATTCCATGGGTTATTCTGCAGCTCTGCTTCAGGGTGAACACCGTGCTGGGAGTTGGTGTAATGTCCATAATATGCTACCAGTTTATCGCAGTGAAAGCTCTTAAGGACGAGAGCATGAAGGTTTATGATGCACTGAAGAAAGGCACTATTGAGGACGGTCGCTATGCTGTATCAATGATAGTGGGACGTGACACTCAGAATCTTGATGAAAAGGGAGTAACAAAGGCGGCAGTGGAGACTGTTGCGGAGAACTTTTCTGACGGTGTGTTTGCACCGATGTTTTATATGATAATCGGCGGACCGGTTCTCATGCTTATCTACAAGGGAATAAACACCATGGACTCAATGGTGGGGTATAAAAACGAAAAATATATAAACTTCGGACGCTATGCGGCAAAGCTGGACGATGTGGCAAACTATATTCCGTCCAGACTGGCAGGAATTTTTCTGGTTCTGGCCGCAGGGCTCTGCGGTGAAAACATGCAAAACGCATGGAGAATCTTCCGCAGAGACCGCTTCAACCACGCGAGCCCTAATTCCGCACAGACAGAATCTGCGGCGGCAGGAGCTCTGGAAATACAGCTTGCAGGCAACGCCTACTATTTTGGAAAGCTTTACGAGAAGCCTACCATCGGTGACCCTGTAAGGGAAGTGAGCATTTCGGATATACCGAGAGTAAACAGGCTGATGTACTATGGAGGCGGACTTGCCATCATACTGTTTGCCCTGCTGCATACGGCGGCTGTCAGTCTGATAATGCTGATCTGATTTTAACTTGAGGAAAATATATGGGAAAAAACATCCACGGCGGTGATATCTACCGTCATAAAAACGTGACAGATTATTCGTCAAACTGCAATCCTTTCGGGGCTCCGGAGGGAGTTGTACAGGCAATCTGCCGGGCAGCATCGGAGATAAATCATTATCCCGATGTAAACGCATCTGAGCTGAGAGAGGCGCTGGCGAACCATCTCAATATACCGGAGAACAGAATTTTCTTCGGGAACGGTGCGGCGGAGGTTATTCTGGACATCGTCTTTGCACTTAAACCGCGCAGGGCACTGCTGACAGCTCCTACCTTTGCGGAATACGGGGAGGCTCTGGAAGCGGCTGACTGTGAGATAGAATATTACAGGCTTTATGAGGAAAAGGGGTTTGTGATCAGCGAAGATATTCTGGACGCCATCGACGAGGATTTAGATATTATGTTTATCTGCAATCCAAACAACCCGACAGGAGTTCTCACTGAGAGGGCTTTGATAGAGAGGGTGGCGGAAAAGTGCAGGGAGAAGGACGTTGTACTGGTGGTAGATGAATGCTTCATGGACTTCATCGACGGCAGAGAAAAGTACTCTGTGACGGATAAGCTGGAAGAGTATGATAACGTGATAATCCTGAAGGCCTTTACCAAGCTGTATGCCATGGCAGGTGTGAGGCTGGGTTACTGCTTATGTGCAAACCCTGAAATAATGGAAGCCCTGGATAGAGTGAGACAGCCGTGGAACCTGTCCAATCTGGCGCAGGCTGCAGGGGTTGCGGCTCTTAAGGAAAAGCAGTATGTGGAAGAGAGTCTGGCGGCCATAGAGGCGGAGAGAATAAGACTTATCAAGTCTCTTAAGTCCCTGGGCTTTACGGTATATGGCTCCGGCGCAAACTACATATTCTTCAAAGGTGATGCGGATTTATATGAGAAGGCTCTGGAAAGGGGAATTCTCATAAGAGACTGCAGTAACTATGTGGGACTGGAGAAGGGCTATTATCGCATAGCGGTAAGGCTGCAGGAAGATAATGACCGGATAATTAAAGTATTTGATGAAATAATTTAATGAAATAAGAGGATAGAACAAATGGCAAAGGTACTTATGGTTCAGGGAACCATGTCAAACGTGGGAAAGAGTCTGGTGACTGCAGGTCTGTGCAGAGTTTTCAGGCAGGACGGATATAAAGTGGCGCCTTTCAAGTCACAGAATATGGCACTGAATTCATTTATTACTGCAGACGGCCTGGAAATGGGTCGTGCTCAGGTTATGCAGGCTGAAGCGGCAGGAATTGAGCCGGACGTAAGAATGAACCCCATCCTTCTGAAGCCGACAAATGATGTGGGCAGTCAGGTGATTGTAAATGGTGAAATCCGAGGAACGATGAGCGCGGTGGACTATTTTGCATACAAGCATAATCTGATACCTGATATCATGCAGGCGTTCAATACTCTGGCTGAGGAGAACGACATCATCGTTATTGAAGGTGCTGGCAGCCCTGCGGAGGTAAATCTTAAGGATGAAGACATAGTTAATATGGGAATGGCAAAGATGGCCAAGGCTCCGGTGCTTCTGGTGGGAGACATCGACAGAGGCGGCGTGTTTGCCCAGCTTATCGGAACTGTGAATCTGCTTGAGGACGATGAGCGAAGCATGGTGAAGGGCCTTGTTATCAACAAGTTCAGAGGTGATAAGACTATTCTGGATCCAGGTGTTGAAATTCTGGAGGACAAGTCCGGCATTCCTGTGGTGGGTACTCTGCCGTATGTGTACATAGACGTAGAGGATGAAGACAGCCTGAGTGAGAGACTTGTAGGCTCAGCCCAGGTTGACATGATAGACATTGCAGTAATCCGTCTGCCGCGCATATCCAACTTTACCGATCTTAACTCTCTGGAGATGATTCCGGGAGTTTCAGTGAGATACGTGAAGACAGCGGCAGAGCTGGGAAACCCTGATATGATAGTGGTTCCGGGCTCCAAGAACACAATTTCGGATTTACTCTGGATGAGGCAGAACGGCCTGGAAGCCGCGGTTCTGAAGCAGGCAGGTGCAGGAAAGGTAATTTTCGGCATATGCGGAGGATTCCAGATTCTCGGAGAAACTCTGGCGGATCCGTCAGGTGTGGAGACCTCAGGAGAGGTTCGCGGAATGGGACTGCTGCCGGTGGATACTGTTTTTCTGGAAGAAAAGACAAGAACCAGAGTCAGCGGCACCTTCCACTGTACTGACGGTATCTTCGGCGGCCTTTGCGGTGATGACATTCAGGCTGAGGGTTACGAGATCCACATGGGTCAGTCGACGTTGAAGGAGGGAGCAAAACCCCTTATGACCATCACGGACAGCGTTTCCGGAGAAACTAAAGAGGATGGTGCCTACTGCAGCAACGTGTTCGGTTCATATGTCCACGGCATATTTGACGGGGACGGCATCGGAGCGGTGGTCGTAAAGGCACTTGCAAAGGCCAAGGGCGTTGAAATGGAAGACGTGGCAACTGTAAGCTATAAGGAATACAAGGAAAGACAGTACGATATCCTGGCTGACTCAATCAGAGCCAACCTGGATATGGAACAGATATACAGAATTCTGGAGGAGGGTCTGTAAAATGAGAAATTTAATAGAAAAGGTTGAGCCAAGAGATATAGAAACCAGAAGCTTCGAGATTATAACCGAAGAGCTGGGCGACCGCACTTTTGCCAACAACACTGAGCTGATCGTGAAGAGGTGCATACATACAAGTGCAGATTTCGACTATGCTGACAACCTGTGCTTCTCCGAGGACGTAGTATCAAAACTGACAGAGGCTATAAAAAACGGTGCATCTATTGTGACAGACACGAATATGGCGAAGGCAGGAATAAACAAGGTTTCTCTCGGCAAGTACGGCGGACAGGTTCACTGCTTCATGTCAGATGAGGATGTGGCAGCTGCTGCAAAGCTTTCCGGAGCAACTCGCGCATCGGAGAGCATGAAGAAGGCCGCGGCCATGGATGAGAACTTCATCTTCGCCATCGGAAATGCGCCTACAGCACTTGTAACCCTGTATGACCTTATGCAGGAGGGCAAGATCAACCCTGTCGGAATAATCGGAGTACCTGTGGGTTTTGTTAACGTGGTGCAGTCCAAGGAACTGATTATGAGCACAGACGTTCCGTACATCGTTGCAAAGGGACGCAAGGGCGGCAGCAACATCGCTGCATGCATCGTGAACGCCCTGCTCTATATGATCAACAACGAACGCCATTACTGGTCGAAATAAATCCTTAATATTGGGGTTGATTAAGAGAAGAAATTTGAGTATAATGATGGTGTAATGAAATACTGTTCTATGTTCCGTCCGGATCGATGATAACGTGTTACCTACCGATAATCGTCCGGATGGCTAAGAGGGAAGCAGGTGTGAGTCCTGCGCGGTCCCGCCACTGTAAGGAAGGAGCACATTTTCATATCCACTGAGGAGACTCGGGAAGGGAGGATGTGCGATGATGTCTGAGCCAGGAGACCTGCATAGAATACTTACACGCCGGCGAGGAACCGGAGGTGGAGAATAAGAACAGCAAATACGGGCTGTGGGGTTATCCACAGTCCTTTTTTTGAACATAGGAACGGGAACGGATGACCAAGCTTTTCATTCTTTTTAGAGGCAGGCCTAGTCACCCTGCCTCCTTTTTATTATAAGAGTGGATTCTATCAAAATAGGCAGAAAACGAATTTTTTGAACTGAAAAGTACCACAGAAGCACCGACCAAAGAGGTTAATTATGAGCAGAGTATACATCGCCACTTTTTCGAACAATGCTGTTGAGGCGGCTAAGAAATATGGCGTAAATATAGAATTGAATGACATATGTATTTCAGAGTCTCTGAACCCTGAAAGTTTTGATGCCACTGTAGAACGAATGAAGCAGGAGGTTGCTGGCTCAGGGGCCGCAGATGTTATAATGCACGGACCATTCACCGAAATCATTCCTGCAGGCATCGATCGCAGATTCGTGAAGCTGGGAATGGACAGACTCAATGAAGCCTATGAGGCATGTCAGGCCATGGGCGTGGACAGAATGGTGGTTCACACGGGGTATGAACCGCTTATGTACTTTAAGGAGTGGCACCATGAGCGTTCCGTTGAGTTCTGGAGGGAGTACATGAAGGACAAGGGCAATTTTCACATCTATATTGAGAACGTCTTTGATGATGAGCCTCTGATGATGAAGGATCTGATAGATGAGCTGGACGATCCGAGAATCAGGGTCTGCCTGGACGTTGGACATGCCAACGCCGTGACAAAGCCGGAATATGATGTGTACAGCTGGATTGAGATTCTGGGTGACCGTATCGGTCATTTTCATCTTCACAACAATGACGGAACCGATGACCAGCACAGACAGCTGTTAGACGGATATTTAGACATGGAACGCATTCTGGACTGTGCAGAAAAATACTGCAGTCACGATGTGACCTTTACTATAGAAAGCCATGAGTGCAGAGACAGCGTTGAGTGGCTGAAGGAGAGAGTTGACAGATGAGTTTGGACAGATTAAACGATAAACAGAGAGAGGCGGCAATGTGCCTTGAAGGGCCGCTGCTGATTCTTGCCGGTGCAGGCTCGGGAAAGACCAGCACCATGACAGAGAGAATAGCATACATGATTGAGCAGGGGGTAGCTCCCTGGAACATACTGGCCGTTACATTTACAAATAAGGCGGCAGGAGAAATGAGAACACGTGTGGAGGCGCTTGTCGGAAACTGCAGCGATATGTGGATTATGACCTTCCATTCCATGTGCCTGCGTATACTGAGATACCATTATGACCGCATCGGCTACGACAGCAATTTCGTAATCTATGACGGTACAGACCAGAAAACTCTGGTGAAAAACATCCTTAAGGAGTTAAATATAAACGACAGAGAGTTCAGTCCACAGTACCTTCTGAGCATTATAAGCAGCAGCAAGGAAAGAGGCCTGGATGCAGAGGGCTTCAGAAGGGTCGAGGACGATAATTTCAAAAATAAGACCATTTATAATGTTTTCCGGGCCTATGAGACTCAGATGAAGAACAACAATGCCATGGACTTCGACGACCTGCTGCTGAACACTCTGAAGCTTTTCAGAGCCGATGAAGAGATTCTGCTGAAGTATCAGAACCGGTTCAGATACATTATGGTGGACGAGTATCAGGACACCAACCACATACAGTACAAGATAATAAAGATGCTGGCTGACTCACACCACAATCTGTGCGTTGTGGGCGATGACGACCAGTGCATATACCAGTGGCGGGGAGCCGACATAAGAAATATTCTGGACTTTGAGAAGGACTTCCCTGAGGCTAAGGTCATCAAGCTGGAGCAGAATTACAGGTCCACCGGTAACATCCTTGCTGCGGCTCACTCTGTTATTTCCAACAACAGAGGCCGTAAGGCGAAGAAGCTGTGGACAGAGCAGGAGGATGGGGAGAAGATAAAATATTTCAGAGCTGAAACGGAAAAGGATGAGGCTTATCAGGTTGCGTGGCAGATTGACCTTATGAAGAATTCAGAGCTGAAATACAGCGACTTTGCCATTCTGTACAGAACCAATGCCCAGTCCAGACACTTTGAGGCGGCTTTGACACAAAGAGATATTCCGTACAGGGTTCTGTCCGGTCTGCGCTACTATGACCGCAAGGAAATCAAGGATGTAATGGCATATATGCGTCTGGTTGTAAATCCAAGGGATGACCTGTCACTGAAGAGGGTAATCAATGAGCCGAAGAGAGGCATGGGGCCCAAGTCTGTGGAGAAGATTGAAGCTTTCGCACGACTGCAGGGGAAGAGCATCTTCCAGGGGCTTTGCGATGAGATGATTCTTTCCTCTCTGCCGAACAAAGCTTACAGCGGTGTGAAAGCCATGGTGGACTGCATAGTAAAATGTCAGAACGAGAGAGAAAACCTTATGGTTTCAGACATTTACGACATGCTGCTGGTAGAGACCGGCTACATGAAGGCTCTTGAGGATGAGAACACTGTCGAGGCAGAAGGCCGCATAGAAAATCTGATGGAATTTAAATCGGTTATATACGATTATGAAAGAGAATGCGAAATTCAGGGTACACTTCCTTCAATTGATGAATTTATGGAAAAGCTGACACTGATGGCGGAAGTGGATAATCATGACGAAACTCAGGATGCGGTGGTCCTTATGACCATGCACAGTGCCAAGGGACTGGAGTTTCCTGTTGTGTTTATGCCCGGCCTTGAGGACGGGCTGTTTCCGGGGAGCAGATCCTTCGACAGCGAAAGCGGAATGGAAGAGGAGAGACGCCTCTGCTATGTAGGAATGACGAGAGCCAAGGAGAAGCTGATTCTTTCAAGCGCAGCGATGCGAACCCTTTACGGAAGAACAGACTATACCAGAGAGTCTCAGTTCCTGAGAGAACTGGATAAAAAGCTGGTTGAGGGAGATTCTATATATGAAAGAAGAAGCAGCAGAGATACGGATTTAGGTGTATTCACCGGATCCTTTGACGGATATGCCATGGCTGAAAGTCCAAAGCCTTACGATGCTCTGAAATATGCCAGGTCCGCCACTAAGGCAAAGGCTGCTGACGGAGCCATCGTGGACTATACACCGGGTGACAGGGTTAAGCATGTGAAATTCGGCGAGGGAACTGTAATCGATCAGGATAAGAGCACAGTAAGCGTTATCTTTGAAAGCGTTGGAATGAAAAAGCTGGCAAAGGGCTTTGCCGGTTTGAAAAAGATGTAAAGACGGGTTTATAAAAATGGAAGACAAGAAAAACCTTATAAAAGAGAAAATAGATATTCTGAACAGGGCGGCGAAAGCCTATTATCAGGATGCGACGGAGATCATGTCCAATCTGGAGTATGACAGGCTGTATGATGAGCTGGTTGCCCTTGAAGAGGAGACAGGGATCATCCTTGCAAACAGCCCTACCCAGAATGTAGGATACGAGATTCTGTCAGAGCTGCCGAAGGAGAGGCATCCAAGCAGAATGCTGTCACTGGATAAGACAAAGGACAGGAATGCGCTTGCTGAGTGGCTGGGAGACCATAAGGGACTCCTGTCATGGAAGCTGGATGGCCTTACCATCGTGCTCACCTATGAGGACGGTAAGCTTGTGAAAGCTCTGACCAGAGGCAACGGCGATGTGGGCGAAGTAATCACCGGCAATGCAAGAGTATTTGAAAACACTCCTGTGGAGATTCCTTTCAAAGGCAGGCTGGTTCTGAGAGGAGAGGCTGTAATAAAGTACAGCGATTTTGAGAAGATAAATGAGTCCATAGATGACGTGGATGCGAGATACAAGAATCCGAGGAATCTGTGCAGCGGATCTGTAAGACAGCTGAACAACCGGATTACTGCAGAAAGAAAGGTAAACTTCTTTGCGTTCAGCCTGGTTGAGGCAGGTGAGAGTGAGAACGGTCCGGGTATGGAAAGCCGCGAAGAACAGCTGAGGTGGCTGGGGCACCAGGGTTTTGATGTGGTTCAGTACCGGGTGGTGGACAAGGCGAAGGTTGTTGAGGCAGTCGGACAGTTTGAGAGCGAGATTGAAGATAATGATCTTCCTTCGGACGGACTGGTGCTGACCTTAGACGATATCCCTTACAGCAGGAGCCTTGGAACGACAGCGAAGTTCCCGAGAGATTCCATTGCATTTAAATGGATGGACCAGGAGGCGGAGACCACCCTTAAGGAAATCGAGTGGAGCGCATCGAGAACAGGCCTTATAAATCCTGTGGCTATATTCGACCCTGTGGAGCTGGAGGGCACTACTGTAAGCCGCGCGTCGGTTCACAATATAAGCGTTATGCGCGACCTCAAACTGGGAATAGGCGACAGGATAACGGTTTACAAGGCCAACATGATAATACCGCAGATAGCGGAAAATCTAACCGGAAGCAATAATATCCGGATTCCGGAGGCCTGTCCTGTATGCGGCGGAAAGACAGCGGTAAAAAATGAAACAGGGGTAGAGACCCTGTACTGCACTAACGAGAACTGCCTGGCAAAGCAGATAAAGAGCTTTACTCTTTTCGTTTCTCGAGATGCACTGAATATTGACGGACTGTCCGAAGCAACAATTGAAAAGTTTATTGCAAGAGGTTTCATAAAGGAATTTGCCGATCTTTTCCGGCTGGAAGAGCACAGGGCAGATATTGTGGAGATGGAAGGCTTCGGGGTGAAGTCTTTCGACAACCTGCAGAGGTCACTGGAAAAGGCGAGCCACACCACTCCTGAGAGGCTGCTGTATGCTCTGGGTATTCCGGGAATCGGGGTGGCCAATGCGAAGAATATTTCTAAAGCATGCGACAGGAAATGGGCCGTTATGGAGTCTTTGACCAGGGAGGATCTGCTGGAAATTGACGGAATTGGTGAAATCATGGCCGAAGGATACGTATCGTTTTTTGACGATTCGGTTCGAAAGCAGGTGGTTTCAGACCTTCTGGAGGTTTTGACACTGGATGAAACCGTAGAGGAGAGCGCGGACTTCCTTAAGGGAATCACCTTTGTAATCACCGGCTCACTGAACAGCTTTGCCAACAGAGACGCTCTGAAGGCGGAGATTGAAAAAGCCGGAGGAAAGGTTGCGGGCTCAGTAAGCTCTAAAACCGGGTATCTGATAAATAACGATGTCATGTCGACATCGGGCAAGAATAAAAAAGCCAGGGAGCTTGGCGTGCCTGTCATCAGTGAGGAGACAATTGCAGGCTGGCTCCAGAGGGGCAGCATAGAATAAACGTGGTATTCACGAGGAAGAAGATGAGGAAATGCTTGAAGTAGGAAAACTAGACAGCGATTTACTGCAGAGAATTGTAATTGATAAGATAACGTACAGAAGACCGGAGGTTCTGACACGCGCAGGAATAGGCGAGGATTGCGCTGTAATGGATTTTGGCACTTACGAGTGCGTAGTGTCGACTGATCCCATTACGGCTTCCGTCGCGGACGTTGGACGCCTTGCAATACACATCTCGTGCAACGATATAGCAAGCAACGGCATAGAGCCTCTGGGAATCACTCTTGCGGTCATGCTTCCAGAGGGAACAACCGAGGAGGACATTGAGGGCATCATGACCCAGGCCGGTGAGGCATCAAAGCTTGCCGGAGTCGAAATAATAGGAGGCCATACGGAAATAACCAGGGCGGTTAATCAGCCTGTTATCGTTTCCACCGCTATCGGCCGTGGTGTGAGCGGTGCTTCTCAGAAGGCAGCCGATATGAAGGTGGGAGACTGCATTCTCATGACAAAGAATGCCGGACTTGAGGGTACAGGAATAGCCGCATCTGAATGCAGAGAAAAGCTTTCCGGAGTGCTGAGTGAAGAGGAGTTCACCGCTGCGGGAAAAATGCTGGATCGAGTAAGTGTTATCCGGGAAGGTGTTATTGCAGGAGGCATCGGCACACATGGCATGCATGATGTGACTGAAGGAGGAATTCTGGGTGCGGCATGGGAAATGTGCCATATTGCCGGACTGGGAGCAGAGATCATAGAGGAAGACATTCCTGTCGACCCGGTTACCGTGAAGATATGTGAACATTTCGGTGCTGACTGGATGCGCCTGATTTCCAGCGGCTGCATGCTTATCATAGCTGATCCTGAAAAGACGGATGAGATTATGGAGGCCGTTACGGAGGCAGGAGTCAGAATCACCTGCATAGGCAGGGTGAAACCGGCTGAGGAAGGTCTGTATCTTGTGAAGGCGGACGGAACCAGAGAGACAATTGCGCCGCCGGAGGCTGATGAACTCTACAAGATAATAGATTGACATTAAGCACAAAAACCAATATAATATATGGGATGACAATTTAAGATTGCCCTTATATAGTTCCGCTGGTATGGTTTGGGTCCTGCGCAATGAGACACCGTGAACCTTGTCAGGTCCGGAAGGAAGCAGCAATAAGCGGAGGTTCTTATGTGCCGCAGATAAGCCTTCTCCAACGCCTGCGGAACTATACAAGGGCAATTTTGTTTTTTTATACGGAGGAAAGATGTACACAGCGTTATACAGAACCCAGCGACCGGAGGTTTTCTCAGAGGTCATCGGTCAGGATCATATAGTGAGAATCCTGAAAAATCAAATAAATACCGGGACTGTAAGCCACGCCTATCTGTTCTGCGGAACCAGAGGAACGGGTAAGACAACCACTGCACGTATTCTTGCAAAGGCTGTCAACTGTCTGGAGACAGAGGGTGATGAGGTTCCATGCGGACACTGTGCAAACTGCATGGCAATTAAGGAAGGAATCTTTATGGATGTTATAGAAATTGACGCGGCATCCAATAACGGTGTGGAAAACATCAGAGAGCTTCGTGAGAGTGTAAAATATCCGCCTGCGGTGGGAAGGAAAAAGGTTTACATAATAGACGAGGTTCATATGCTGTCGACGGGAGCCTATAATGCGCTTCTGAAGACACTGGAGGAACCGCCGGAGAATGTTATGTTTATTCTGGCTACCACAGATCCCCAGAAGCTGCCTCAGACTATACTGTCGAGGTGCATGAGACTGGACTTCAAGCGAGTGCCTGAAAGGGTTCTGATTGACCATATGGCGGCGATTTGCCGCGATAAGGGGATAAATATCTCTGACGGCGCCTTAAGGTTGCTGGCGGCTAATGCGGACGGTTCTGTACGAGACGGGCTTTCCATATTGGATCAGTGTCTCGCCGGAGGCGACAAGGAACTGGACAGAGATACTGTACTGGAATTTCTGGGCACCGTTTCAGAGGAGTTTTTTATTGAGCTCACTGACAGAGTTTCGCTTCACGATGTAGCAGGTGCACTGCTTGCTGTAGACAGAGCTCTGTCTGAAGGTAAAGATGTCAAACAGCTGATGAAGGACTGGATGAGTCACTACAGAAGTCTGCTGATTACGAAGTATATCAAGCACGCCGAGGACATGTTGAACATGTCTTCTGAGAACATAGAGAAACTGAGAAAGCAGAGTGAACAGATTTCTCTTGATGAAATCAATGATGCCATCCTGACACTGTCTAAGACGATTAATGATGCCAGGTATTCATCTCAGCCGAGAGTACTGCTTGAGCTGGCAATTGTAATGATTGCAGAGGGACTGTCTGCTGCAGGTCCTACCACGGCAGGCAGTCAGAGTTCTAAGAGTTCTGTACAGAGAAAGGTACCTGTTGCCGCAGCCAGGACGTCACCGGCTAATGCTGCCTCAGCACCATCAGGAAAGGCGGCGGTGGTACAGACTTCAGCTCCGGCTAAGAAGGAGCAGGCTGAACCTCAGTACGATCTGGATGAAATCTGGGCCAGAGTTTTCGAAATGGGTGAGCATATCAAGGGTAGCTTCAACCTTATCAGGGCAGGAGCCTCACTGGCAGGCATAAACGACGCTGAATTCAAGGTGATTGCCAGCAATGACATAATCAGATCTCATGTTGAGTCGAACAGACAGCACATCTGTGACATTATGGAGCAGATTGTAGGCAAACGCCTGAAAATGGTATGCAGAAGTCAGACGCAGACCGGGACAGATGACGATGGAAGTTTTGACAATCTGGCGAAAGAAGTAGAAGAAAAGTTGAACCTGGGCGTAACTGTCAGGGTAGAATAATGAAACATGGAGGAGACGAACAATGGGAAGAGGAATGAGAGCAGGTAAGAAACCTAAGACTAAGGCACCAGGAATGGGTGGAGCAAACATGCAGAAGCAGCTTCAGCAGGTGCAGGCAATGCAGCGTCAGATGGAGGCAATGCAGGCTGAAATCGAAGAGAAGGAAATCACAACTACTGCAGGCGGCGGTGCTGTAAGCGTAACCGTCAACGGCAAGAGAGAAATTGTCAACCTGACTATTGATAAGGAAGTTGTGGATCCGGACGATGTTGAAATGCTTCAGGATCTTGTAATGGCCGCAGTAAACGAAGCGATGAGACAGATTGATGAGATGTCCAGCTCAGAAATGAGCAAAATCACAGGTGGACTGAATATTCCGGGACTTGTGTAGTATCAGAGCAGGATTGTTGGAATGAGACAGTATCCAAAGCCACTGGCTAAACTGATAAATGAATTGTCCAAGCTTCCGGGCGTTGGAGGTAAAACGGCTCAGCGCCTGGCCTTTCATATTCTGTCCATGACTGATGCGGAGGCGGGAAATCTTGCCCATGCCATTGAAGAGGCAAAGGCACAGATGAAATACTGTTCTGTATGCGGCAATCTTACCGATACGGATCCGTGTGCCATCTGTTCAGACAAGAGCCGCAGACAGGATGTGATCTGCGTCGTAGAAAGTCCGAGAGATGTTATGGCTATGGAGAGAATCAGGGAGTTTGACGGACTGTATCACGTTCTTCACGGTGCAATTTCGCCTATGGACGGAGTGGGGCCGGAAGATATCAACCTGAAGTCTCTGATTGTCCGACTTCAGAACAGCGATGTTAAGGAGCTGATTCTGGCAACCAACCCGAATATTGAGGGTGAGGCTACAGCCATGTACATAGCAAGGCTGATTAAACCGTCGGGAATCAAAGTCAGCAGAATCGCCAACGGCATTCCGGTAGGCGGAGATCTGGAGTATGCAGATGAGATTACTCTGCTGAAGGCGATGGAGGGAAGAAGAGAGCTATAGCAAAGCTAGAACAACCAGCATTACGGCTCCCGGAATTCCAAGGACTCCAACTGTTACAGCAGTTATTACATTGACAGGCACAGCGATGCCGAAGCCGGCACCGGCTATGTTTATTACGACAATCAGGATGGCGCCGATGACGCTGCTGAGAATAAGCTTCAGTATTATTTTGAGCGGCACAAGCAAGGCCCTTCCGAAGAGGAATATGAGAATCAGCATTCCTCCAAAAGTTAAGAATACACCCATTTCAGTACCCATGTTATATACCTCCGAGTATTTTTCTGGCATTGTATAGAATATGTGGGTTTTGAATAAAATAGAATATATAAGTAAGAAGTGGAATGTATACTTTACTTGGAGGTAAAACCATGAGACAGAAGCTCCAGAGTGAAAACGAAAGAATAATTGCTTCTATAAGACGTGCTCATAATGAGATTGAGGAGGCTAACAGGCTTTTCAATGAGCTTACAGATGATACTGCCGTGGATTATGCGGCGTATAATCTGCTGGCAGCTAAAACCAAATATTCCTATCTTATACAGATAGCAAAAGAAAAAGGCATGAGCATTTGACTCACGCCTTTGTTTTTTTCTATTTTAGCCGAAGATTCCCAGTTTGAAGAACGTATCAATCTGTCCCAGAAGAACAAGAACCATCATAAGAGGAGCAATAAACTTGATGCAGAAGTCATAGAATCTTCTTGTTCTGAACCTGTTGCCTTCAAGAGTAAGTTCTTCGTCTACAAATGCATTTGGAAGAATGATAGCCATGTAGCAGGCACCCAGAGGCATCAGAATTCCTTCTGATATCAGGTCGAAGGTGTCGAGCCAGCATCCCTGTCCGAAAATCTGAGGAAGTCCGTTAGCTCCCAGTCCATCGACTGAAACGAATATGCCTTCTAACAGGATGATAGCAGAGACAAGGAATACTGACTTGTTTCTGACTGATTTTTTATCTGCATTTGGATTCTTCTCAAGCTCTCTGTCCATGATTACTGATGAAACTGCCTCCAGCAGAGCAATTGATGATGTGATTGCTGCGATGAATACCAGGGCATACAGCAGGAAGCCGAAGATTGGTCCGAATCCACCCATTGCCTGGAATACAGTCTGAAGTGTTACGAACAGAAGTCCGGGACCACCTGCAGGGTCTAACCCGGATGCGAATACAGCGGGCATTACTGCAAGACCTGCCATAATAGCGATAATAGTATCTGCAAGAGGGACAATTATCGCATTTCTTTCGATGTCTTCTGTTTTCTTCATGTATGAACCATATGTAACGGTGATACCCATACCAAGTGAAAGTGAGGAGAACATCTGTCCGCCTGCTGCAGCAAGCACTGAAATAAAGCCTGAGCCCTGGAATACTTCCCAGTTCGGCTTAAACATAAATGCAATACCTTCAGCAGCACCCGGAAGCGTTACACTTCTGATGATTACAATTACAAGCATTACAAACAGTGCAGGCATTGCAACCTTTGTGAACTTTTCGATACCTCCGGATACCCCGCCTTTAACTATTAACACAGTAAGTAAAATAAAGATTACTGTGAAAAGAACAGTCTGGAACTGATCGGTATAGAAGCCTGCAAAGTATTCACCGGAATCAGCACCGTTGACACCCCAGGATGCACCGAACAGATCACCAAGGTTCGCAATTGCATATTTCATGCAGTATCCCCCAAGCATGCAGTAGAAACCCAGGATCAGCAGCGGTGAAATCCATGCAAACCATCCGATAAATCCATATTTCTTGTCAATAGATTTGAATGCATCAACTACGCCCTTGCCTGATCTGCGACCAAGTGCAAGTTCTCCTGTTGTGATTACAAAACCTACAAGTACTACCAGAATCAAATATAGTAGTAAAAAAGCAAAGCCACCGTTCATTCCCATCTTATAAGGGAAGCCCCATAGGTTGCCCAGACCTACTGCGGAACCGATTGCCGCCATTAAAAAGCCGAAGCTGCTGCTCCATTGACCTTTGTTATGGTTTTCCATAAAATAACCTCCTAATAAACTAGCAAATGATACAAATGCCTTAACATTATACTAGATATAATGTTAAGATGTCAATACAAGAGCAAAAAACTCCATAATCAGCCGTTTCAGGCAGATTATGGAGTCATTGATTCTGTATCGATTAAATCAGTGTGGTGAAACCAAAGAATGAATTCAGCTGGACGATAACCAGCAGAGACATAAATACAGGTGCGATGTAACGCAGACAGATGTTGATGAACCTGCGCGTCTTATATGGACTCGATGAAGCAATTTCATCATCGATATAATTCTTCCGTGTCCATCCCAGCACAATTGTCATTATCAGACATCCCAGAGGCATGAAGATACCTTCTCCAAGAAGATCAAAGAAATCAAGCCATGTTTCCAGTCCGAAAGGATGCCAGAAGCCTGATGAACCTAATGCATCTGATGACACTAAGGTTGATCCTAACAGTGCAATGATGGAAATGAACGCGATGTATAATGGTCTTCTTGCCTTCTTACCCTTCTTGTGAGCCATATCGGTAAACGGTGCAACACCGCCTTCCATCATACCTATTGATGATGATATAGCAGCAAAGAATACTAATAAATAGAAGAATGCGCCGAAGACTGCTCCGAAGCTTCCCATTCCGTTGAATACAGACTGAAGTGAAACGAACAGAAGGCTGGGGCCACTAGCAGGTTCAAGTCCATAAGCGAACACCGCAGGCATTATTGCCAGACCGGATAGTAAAGCTACAGCAGTATCTGCAACCGGAATGATAATCGAGTTCTGTTCGATGTCTGCGTCTTTTTTCAGATATGAACCAAATGCAATCATGGCTGCAGATCCCAGTGAAAGTGAGAAGAACATCTGTCCTCCGGCAAGACCCAGAACCTTAAGCCATCCTTTACCTGCAAATACTGAAAAATCAGGTCTGAACATGAATTTTATGCCGTCTGCAGCACCCGGAAGAGTGCAGCTGCGAACAACAACGACAAGCAGCATAACGAAAAGTACAGGCATTGCAACCTTTGAAAATCTCTCAAGACCCTCTGCAACCCCACAGATGAGGATTGCCACTGTAAGTCCCAAGAAAATCCATGAGTAAACTGTTGCAGGGGCGCCACTTGTTATAAATGTTCCAAAGAACTCTCCGGCATCTGTTCCATTTACACCCCATGATGCTCCAAGTACCGTTCCAAGGTTTGCGATAAAGTACTTGATTACGTATCCACCGAATGTACAGTAGAAGCAGAGCAGGCAGAAGGGCACAAGCATTTCGATGAAGCCTGCAAACTTAAACCTTCTGTCGCATTCTTCAAAAGCATCAATTGCAGCTTTCTGTGTTTTTCTGCCAAGGGCAATTTCGCCCATCATCAGTGGATAACCTACGAATACCGCCATTACCAGGTATATTAAAAGGAATGCAAATCCCCCTCCGATTCCCATCTTATACGGAAAGCTCCACAGGTTGCCCAGACCTACGGCCGTTCCGATAGAAACCATAAGAAATCCAAAGTTACTGTTGAATTTTCCTCGTTTGTTTTCCAAATTATAGTCCTCCTTAATATGCTTAAACATTTTGTGTACATTCCATTATAACTATCGGTATAGCATGGTGTCAACAACTATGATAGAATATAGGGCGGTAATAAAATATGTAATGGGGGAAATAATAATGAACACGCTAAAAAAAGAAGGGAAACGGCTGTTATTCTGCACTGTTGGGGCACTTCTGGTAGGATTTAATCTCAGCACATTTGTAAGTGCAGGCGGATTGTTTCCCGGTGGCTTTGCAGGAGCAACAATACTGATACAGGAAATCTGCAGGGTTTTTTTCAGTATCGAATTACCGTACACTCTTGTCTACATACCGCTTAACCTGATTCCTATTTATATCGGATTAAAATACCTGGGACGAAATTTCACCTTATATTCAATGTACGTAATTGTTTTAGGAAGTATACTGACAGATATTCTGCCATCCTTCGATATAACCGTTGACGTGCTGCTGATAAGCATTTTCGGGGGTATTATCAACGGGACAGCAATCTCAATCTGCCTGACTGTAGGTGCAAGTGGAGGTGGAACAGATTTCATTTCCATATATTTTTCCGAGAAGAAGGGAATAGATGCCTGGAACTATATTTTCATGGCAAACATTTTCATTCTGGCATCTGCAGGAGTGCTGTTCGGATTCGACAGAGCACTTTATTCAATAATATACCAGTTCTGCACAACACAGGTAATACAACTGCTCTTTAAAAGGTACCAGAAGCATACCTTGCTTATCATCACCAGTAAACCGCACGATGTGTATGAAAGAATCAGAATACTTACTCATCATGATGCGACACTTTTCAGGGGAACCGGCTGTTACATGGGCGGCGAGGTAGAAATGCTGTATTCAGTAATCGGAAGTGAAGAAGTATCAAAGGTCATCAGAGGTATTCGTGAAATAGATCCTAAAGCATTTATTAACACCTTTAAAACCGAACAGATTGACGGAAGATTCTACAAGAGACCTAACGATTAGTCACGTTAGGCATTTTAGTGGCTGTCATGAAAAAAGAAACGGTGTATCCGGCTGGTTCAATGCTACATCGAGCCAGAGGGATACACCGTTTTTACATACCATTTTTACGTATCAAAACCATTAAAGAGAGGATATTTTATACTGCCTGGTCTGCAGCGATAAGAGCCTTCATAGCATCTACTGCTTCCTGAGGCATTGGTTCGTAAGTTCCTAATGTCTTAGCGATAACAGTTGTCTGAGCCATTTCTTCAACATATACTGTTGCGTGCATAGCCTGCTTCATGTTCTTTCCGCAAGTCATCATGCCGTGGTTCTTGATCAGGCATGCTAAACCGTCTTTTCCCAGTGTAGCAACAACCTTATCAGCTACATCATTTGATCCCGGCATTGTGAAAGGAACGATTCCTACCGGTGTAAACTCACACTGAGGAGGAGTGATCGGCTTTAACGGTTCAGGATTTTCTCCCATAGCAAGGATAGTAGCATACATGCTGTGAGTATGAACTGTAGCTTTCATTTCAGGTCTTGCCTTCAATACAGCTGAGTGCATTGGAAGTTCTGAAGACGGCTTGTAAGGTCCATCAATCCATTCCAGTGTTTCATAGTCACAAAGAGCGATATCACCAGCAGTCATTCCAGTGTAAGGAACACCGCTTGGTGTGATAGCGATAACCTTGCAGTCATCATCTCTCATGGCAACGTTACCGGAGGTTCCGTGAATAAGACCCTGGTGTACTGCATCTAATACTGCATCTAATACTGTCTGTCTAAGTGTTTCGTACTGCATTTCTTTAATTCCTTTCTGTTTATGATTTACCTGAGTTCAGGTTCTGTAATCCTGGGTTATCAATGTGTGCCGGAAACCGCATATCCGGCACACATTAAAGGATAGTGTGTATAGTGTGTTATCTATTGATTATTCTTCAAATGGAAGAAGGACAACCTTAATTGCTTCACCGCTTTTTGTCAGCTCGATTCCCTTGTTGATGTCCTTAAGCGGAAGTCTGTGAGTGATAAATTTTTCAGTAGGGAAGTCAGGGTTGATTGCCAGCTGGAATGCAGCCTTTGACTGCTCATATGATGCACCGAAGTGTCCCTTGATCCAGATGTTGTTGTAGTGGATCAGGTTAGTGTCAAGCTCAGTCATTGATCCCTTAGGAACTCCACCGAAGAATACTACGATACCGCCTTTCTTAACCATATGGATTGACTGGGTCTGAGTGATATTGGCAGGAGTAGCTGAAATAACCTTATCTGCGCCTTTTCCGTTGGTCAGCTTCTTGATTTCCTCGATTGTGTCAACCTCGGAACCGTTGACAGTAATATCAACACCGAATTCTTTAGCCATATCAAGACGCTGCTGGTTAAGGTCAATCATGATAACCTTCTGGGCACCTCTAACCTTGGCAAGCTGAGCCATAAAGCATCCGATCGGACCTGCTCCGATGATAACAAGAGTATCAGGATATCCAACCTTGATATTGTCCAGACATGCATATACTGATGTCAGAGGCTCTCCGAGACTTGCTGCTTCAAGAGAGACACCTTCCGGAATTTCATATATTCCGCCGTAGTGAATCTTTTCTCCTCCTACAGCAATATACTGAGCAAAACCGCCTGTTCCTGCAAGCTTGGCAACATGTTCATTTTCACAGTTTTCACTGTGTCCGCTTATGCAGTTGTCACATTCCATGCAGTAAGTACCGGGGAACAGGTACAGTCTGTCACCGACTTTACTCTCCTTCACTAAATTCATAAAATTTACATATACTGCATAAAAATACAGAATGTATCATGTATGGTATATCATAATCAAAAAAATCATGCGATAAAAGAACGTTTTTTATTTTGTTGTCAAAGAATACTCATCAATAAAGATATCCTGACCCTTTTCGCTGAGAGCCTTTTCGTCTATTACCCTGTATGCTTTTCCTTCTTTCTGAATTATACCCTGCTCACACAGTTCCTTAAGTGTACGCTGCAGATGTCTGTAGCTTGTTCCAAGTACTTCAGCCGTTTCTGAAAGACTCTCCTTATATATTCTGGGAAGTGCCGGATTCCGGGGATAAGGGGCAGCCATAGTGTTAATAAAACTGCACAGCCTGTTTTCCAGCGGGTAGTACATGTTCAGTGAACTGTTGCTGGAAGAGCGGGAAAGTTTGAATGCCAGGTTCTTTGCCAGGTTGTACAGAAACACCGGATCGCTCTCCAGAATGCTTCTTACCGCTCTGATATTCAGGCCAATGCAGTAGGAACTGGTTGCAGCCTGTACTGTTGTATACGGATTGGACAGATTGAACATTTCCAGGTCTCCAAGAATACCGTCATTTGTGTAGAAGAAGAGGAGCTGTCTCTTCCCGTTGCTCAGTGTTGTAATAACCTTTGCTTTTCCTTCGACAAAGAAGTAAAGATAAGAAATGTCCTCGCCCGGGTCCTTGTAGATGAATTCGTTCTTATCGAAATGAACAAGAACGAGATGTTTTCTGTAAGTGTCATAATACTCCGGAGAAAAGAGATCCTGTATATGATGTCTGTTGATGTACTTGTTTAACTGTTCTTCACTTTTTACTATCCTCATAATAACCACATGTTTAAGACCGTCCGTTGAGCCGGTTGACAAAACGGACATATGTCATAATCTATTTATAAATATTATGACATGTGTCATAGAAAAGGGCAATACTTCCATGCCTGATTCTGTTTGAAAAATGATGTATACTAATAAAAGGTATATGTTGACAGGAGAGGAGTACGATATGGAACAGGGAAGTAATCAGAAAAGTCTGAAATCTCAGCAGACCAGAGCAAAGATTATAGATACATATTTGGATCTTATTGTAGATAAGAAGTGGGATAAGATTACTGTAAAGGAAATCTGTGAAAAGGCTTCCATTACAAGAGGAACCTTCTATCAGTACTTTGAGGGAATATATGACCTTATGGAACAGATTGAGACGGCTTTGTTCACGGAGATAAAGGCAAGATATGCGGCTGCACCGCCCAGGGCGCACGTGACTTCCACTAAGTTCTTCGAAGAAACCTTTGACTGTGACCCGCCGTACATCCTGACCTCATGGTTTGAGTTCTGCAAGAACAACAGCAAGGCCATGAATGTAATGCTGGATCGTAAACACGGCGATACATACTTCGTTAAGAGACTGAAGGTCATTATTGAAGAACAACTTCACACTATGATGGATGAGGACGGGCTTGCCAATGACGCTTTCCGTCATCATTATGTAAAGATTTTCATAGAGCTTCACTTCCTGGCAGCGAGAAGCTGGATGATGGAGAACGATTCATATTCACTGTCTGATGATGAGGTTATCAGCCTGCTGAACTCTATGAGAGTGGGCATTTCGTATCTGTCTTACAAGCGGGAACGTGATGAGGAGGATGCTGAAGAACAGTCTGCAGCTGCAGAATGTCCGGAAAAGTAGACAGAAAAAGACCGGGCCAAACAGTTCGGCAAACAGTTTAACAAGTTGAGAACAGGCGCACATCGGTAAGGTAAAACTGCCGACGGAGCGCCTTTTTTGATGCTTCAGAAAATACAGAACATCTGTTTGACCTTTAAAAACTGCTGTTGTATAATATGAATGAACTGTTATGGCTGAGAATTATGGTCATAATACATAGTATGAAAGGAACACGCAAATGGCTGAATTCTGTATTAAATCTGACTATAAACTGATGGGCGACCAGCCCCAGGCTGTGGAGAAGCTGGTTAAAGGGATTAAAGAAGGTAAGAAACACCAGACACTCATGGGAGTGACCGGTTCCGGAAAGACCTTTACCATGGCTAATATCATCGAGCAGGTGCAGAAGCCTACACTGGTAATATCTCACAACAAGACACTGGCAGCACAGCTTCATGGAGAATTCAAGGAGTTCTTCCCGGAGAATGCGGTGGAATACTTTGTGTCCTATTATGATTACTACCAGCCGGAAGCATACGTTCCGTCCACGGACACATATATTGAAAAGGACTCACAGATAAATGATGAGATTGAGAAGCTGAGACACTCAGCAACAGCAGCTCTGGCTGAACGAAGGGACGTTATTATCGTGGCATCAGTGTCGTGCATATACGGTCTGGGAAGCCCCTTTGACTATGAGAATCAGATGCTTTCACTCAGACCGGGTATGGAAAAGCCCCGAAACGAAATTCTGCGCAAGCTGGTAGATATTCAGTACAACAGAAATGATCTGGCTTTCGAGAGAGGTACCTTCAGGGTAAGAGGTGACATCATAGATGTTTTCCCAGCCGGATCTGACAAGGCTGTCAGAATCGAGCTGTTCGGCGATGAGGTTGAGTCAATAAAAGAAATGAATCCGCTTACCGGAGAAATTCTTGGAATAAGAAACCACGTGGCGATTTATCCTGCGTCTCACTATGTAACGACCAAAGAGAACATGGAGAGAGCTATCGGCACCATTGAGGAGGAACTGAAGGAAAGAGTTCAGTGGTTTCAGGACAGAGGAAAGCTGCTGGAGGCTCAGCGCATAGAGCAGAGAACCAGATATGATATAGAAATGTTAAGAGAAATCGGAACCTGCAAGGGGATAGAAAACTACTCCAGACACCTTGCAGGGGTGGAGGCAGGAACCAGACCTTACACTCTGATAGACTACTTCCCCGACGATTTCCTGCTTTTAATCGATGAGTCACACGTAATGCTGCCTCAGCTGAGAGCAATGTATGCCGGAGACAGATCAAGAAAGTCATCTCTGGTTGACTTTGGCTTCAGGCTTCCGTCGGCACTGGATAACAGACCTCTTCAGTTTGCTGAATTTGAGAGTATGGTCAACCAGGCAGTTTATGTCAGTGCAACGCCTGCATCCTACGAAAGAGAACAGTCAGGCGGTATAAGTGCTGAACAGATCATCAGACCTACAGGTCTGCTTGACCCTCCTATTGAAGTCCGTCCGACAGAGGGACAGATTGACGATCTGATTGGAGAGCTGAAGGCTGTTGCCAAGGCAGGAAACAGAGCCTTTGTCACCACACTTACTAAGAAGATGGCTGAAAGCCTTACGACATATCTGACCAATGCAGGGATAAGAGTAAGATATCTGCACTCCGAGGTTGATACTCTGGAGAGACTGGAGATTATCAGGGATCTGCGACTGGGAGAATTTGATGTTCTGGTGGGAATTAATCTTCTTAGAGAAGGTCTGGATATTCCGGAGGTCACTCTTGTTGCAATTCTTGATGCGGACAAGGAGGGCTTCCTTCGTACAGAAACGTCTCTGATACAGACCATAGGACGTGCGGCAAGAAACGCCGAAGGCCGCGTGATAATGTATGCGGATCATATCAGTCAGGCTATGAAGGCCGCAATAGACGAGACAGACAGAAGACGCGGAATTCAGGACAGATATAACAGGGAGCATAACATCACACCGAAGAGCGTGCAGAAGTCAGTCCGTGCTGTTATCGAGGCGACCAGAGCTGCTGACAGTGAGGCAGGATACAAGGGAAAGAAGCCTCTGGAAATGACAAACAGGGAGCTGAAGGAATACGTGAAGAAACTGGAAAAGGAGATGCAGCAGGCGGCAGCGGACCTGCAGTTCGAGAGAGCTGCCCAGCTGCGTGACCAGATATTTGAATATAAGGTAAGACTATAAGGAGATTAAGGAACATTGGGAAACGAAATAATAATAAAGGGAGCCAGCGAAAACAATCTTAAACACATAGATGTAAATATTCCAAGAGACAAGATGGTTGTAATTACAGGTCTTTCAGGGTCTGGAAAATCATCTCTCGCTTTTGACACAATCTATGCTGAAGGACAGAGAAGGTATGTGGAAAGCCTTTCCGCATATGCAAGACAGTTCCTGGGACAGATGGATAAGCCTGACGTAGAGCTTATCGACGGATTGTCGCCGGCAATTTCAATAGATCAGAAGACAACGAGCAAGAACCCGAGGTCAACAGTCGGTACGGTAACAGAGATTCACGACTACCTGAGACTTCTCTATGCAAGAATCGGACAGCCTCACTGTCCTGTGTGCGGCCTGCCCATTACAAGTCAGACCGTCGACCAGATGGTCGACACCATACTGGGATACCCGGAGGGTACGAAGCTGATGATTATGGCGCCGGTGGTCCGCAAGAGAAAAGGAGAGCATGAAAAGATTCTGGAAAGGATCAGAAGAGAGGGTTTCACCCGTGTAAGAGTAGACGGGGAGATCCGACTGATAAATGAAGAGGAAATCAAGCTTGACAAGAAGTTCGCACATAATATTGAAATCGTAGTGGACAGAATCGTTGTAAGAGAAGGTCAGGAAAGCCGACTGTCCGAAGCACTGGAGCTGTCCATGAGAGAAGGGGATGGTCTGGCCATCGTACAGTTTATCGCAGATGACTGGAAGCAGGAGAAGACCTTCTCAAGCAAGCTGGCATGTCCTGAACACGGTATCAGCATGGATGAACTGGAGCCGAGAATGTTTTCATTTAACAGTCCCTTCGGTGCATGCCCGACATGTAACGGACTGGGATTCACGCAGAAGCTGGATCCTGAGCGGATTATCAAATCAGAACTGAGCATCACAAAGGGTGCGTTGGGAACAGTCTTTGCATCCATTGAATTTGCAGGGGTATACAGACAGATGATTGATGCTCTGGCTCAGGAACACGGAGTGGATATTAACGTGCCATATAAGGATCTGCCTGAAAAGTTCAAGCAGGAACTGCTATACGGTACAGGAGACAGACATATCAGATACACATATAAGAGTAGAACCTCAGGAGCTGAAACTAAGAGAGATCATCCCTTTGAAGGTCTGCTTAACAATCTTGAGAGACGATACAGAGAAACAAATTCCGACTATATGAAGGACAAGATGCAAAAGTATATGGTTACTAAAGCTTGTCCGGATTGTAAAGGACAGAGGCTGAAGCCTGAAGTTCTGGCAGTTACAGTCGGAGGCAAGAACATTGCCCAGGTCTCAGATATGTCCATAAGGGATGCCTACGACTTTATTGATGGACTGCAGCTTACAGAAAAAGAGGAGATAATCGGACGTCAGATTATCAGAGAAATCAAAGAACGACTTAATTTCCTGATAAACGTGGGGCTTGACTACCTTACCCTGTCAAGAGCTGCAGGAACACTTTCCGGAGGAGAGTCACAGCGAATCAGGCTTGCGACACAGATAGGATCCAGCCTTATGGGAGTTTTGTACATTCTGGACGAGCCGAGCATCGGTCTGCACCAGAGAGATAACGAAAAGCTGCTGGAAACCCTGCGCCACCTGACCGATCTGGGGAACACCCTTCTCGTGGTGGAGCACGACGAGGATACAATGTATGCGGCAGACCATATTATTGACATCGGACCGGGTGCAGGCATCTACGGCGGTGAGCTTGTGGCACAGGGTACGGTTGAGGATATCAAAGCCTGCAAAGAGTCGATTACCGGACAGTATCTGTCAGGAGCGAAGAAAATAGAGGTTCCGAAGCACAGAAGAGAGGGAAACGGAAAGTTCATTACGATTAAGGGAGCAACTGAGAATAACCTTAAGAATGTAGACGTGGATATTCCGTTAGGAAAGTTTGTATGCGTAACGGGGGTTTCCGGCTCGGGAAAGAGCAGCCTGATTAACGAAATACTTTTTAAGGGTGCATCAAACATAACAAACAAGACTAAGGCTCCTGCCGGACAGCACAAGGAAATTCTGGGAATTGAGAATATAGATAAGGTTATAGATATTGACCAGTCTCCTATAGGAAGGACTCCAAGATCCAATCCTGCAACCTATACTGGAATGTTTACTCATATAAGGGATCTGTTTGCGTCCCTTCCGGAGTCGAAAATCAGAGGATTTGAAAAGGGAAGATTCAGCTTCAACGTTAAGGGTGGCAGATGCGAAGCCTGCAGCGGAGACGGAATTATCAAAATAGAGATGCACTTCCTGCCTGACGTATATGTTCCGTGCGAGGTATGCAAGGGCAAGAGGTACAACAGAGAAACCCTCGAAGTCAAATATAAGGGCAAGAGTATCTTCGATGTACTGGACATGAGTGTGGCAGAGGCACTTGATTTCTTTAAGAATATACCGGGTATCAAGCGTCAGCTGGATACACTTAATGAAGTGGGACTTGACTACATCAAGCTGGGACAGCCTTCTACACAGCTTTCGGGAGGAGAGGCACAGCGAGTCAAGCTGGCTACGGAGCTGTCGAAGAGAAGCACCGGAAAGACCCTGTACATCCTGGATGAGCCGACTACCGGACTTCACTTTGCTGACGTTGACAAGCTGATTCAGGTACTGGAAAAGCTGGTTGATGCAGGCAACACGGTTGTTGTAATAGAACATAACCTTGACGTCATCAAGAGAGCGGATCACATTATAGACCTTGGACCTGAAGGCGGAATAAGGGGAGGTACTATTGTAGCCACAGGCACCCCGGAAGAAATCGCTGCATGTGAGGAGTCATATACAGGGCAATTCTTGAAAAAAATGCTTAAATAGTGTACAATGAATCATTAATACGTAATTTTTAAGCATCAGTACATGTAAATATGGCTGCAATCCAATGTTGCGAGAGGAGAAGAAATGATTGAGAAAGAAAACCTGACTATGCTGACAGATTTCTATGAAATTACTATGGCTAATGGTTATTTAAAGTCAGGTATTGTTGACGACATTGCTTATTTTGATATGTTTTACAGGAGAATTCCTGATGGTGGCGGTTATGCTATCATGGCTGGGCTGGAACCCGTAATCGACTATCTGAAGAACCTCAGGTTCGATGAAAATGACATTGAATTCCTCAGAGGCAAAGGTGTTTTCTGTGAGGAATTCCTTGATTATCTTCGTGATTTTAAGTTTTCCTGTGATGTTTGGGCTGTGCCGGAAGGAACACCAATATTCCCTTATGAACCGATTATTACAGTGAGAGGCCCGGTCATCCAGGCGCAGTTCATAGAGACTATGATTCTACTTCTGGTAAACCACCAGAGCCTGATTGCTACAAAAGCAAGCAGAATTGTGAGAGCTGCCAAGGGAAGACCCGTTATGGAATTTGGAACGAGAAGAGCTCACGGCTCGGCAGCAGCTGTCCTGGGTGCGCGTGCAGCCTATATTGGAGGATGTTCAGGAACAGCATGTGCCATCGCTGACAGAGACTATGGAATTACGGCACTTGGAACTATGGCTCACAGCTGGGTTCAGATGTTTGACAGTGAATATGAGGCATTCAAGAAGTATGCGGAGGTTTATCCTGACAACTGCGTTCTTCTGGTTGACACATATAACGTTCTTAAATCGGGTGTACCTAACGCAATCAGGGTATTCAAGGAATGCAGGCCGAACAAGATGGGCATCAGAATTGACAGCGGGGATATCACATATCTGACAAGAAAGGCGCGCCGTATGCTTGACGAAGCCGGACTTCAGGATTGTACAATAACTATTTCCAACTCTCTGGACGAGTATCTGATAAGGGATGTACTGCTTGAAGGCGCTCAGATTGACTCCTTTGGTGTAGGCGAGAGAATGATTACAGCCAAGTCCGAGCCGGTTTTCGGAGGTGTGTACAAGCTGACAGCACTGGAGGAAAACGGCGAGGTTATCCCTAAGATTAAAATCTCGGAAAATGTTGCCAAAATAACCAATCCGGGATTCAAGAAGCTGTACAGACTGTATGACAAGGACACAGACAAGGCTCTTGCTGACGTCGTAACACTTGCTGATGAAGTGATTCCGGAGGTTGACGGATATGAGATTTTCGATCCTAATGCTGTATGGAAGAGAAAAAAGCTGCACAACTTCTACGCTAAAGATCTTCGTGTTCGCATTTTCGATAAGGGTGAATGTGTATACCAGTGTCCTGAAATCGAAACTGTAAAGAACTACTGTCAGGAACAGATAGGAACACTGTGGGACGAAACCCTTCGACTGGACAATCCGCAGACCTATTATGTTGACCTGTCACAGAAGCTGTGGGATATGAAGCAGAAGCTTCTTCAGGAGCATACAATACTATAGAAATACAGATAATTAATATGTGAACTGCATGGGATGCCGACTGGCATCCCCTTTTTTTACCTGTTCCCATAAAAAACTTTCATATTTGTGACATGCCCTGCATATATATATCAGTAGGATCTTAGTGTCACTTTAAAAAGGAGGTATTTTTATGGGAAAGAAGATTCCTATGTGGCAGTGTCTGATTACGATACTGTTCACAATTATCGTACTTATGTACGTGCTGGGAATACTCGGAATGATATTCGGAGATT
>JALENF010000038.1 GCA_022767945.1 Bacillota bacterium | reverse complement strand
CTATATCCCGCTGGGAATGCCGGGAGAGTATATGAGCTATTCCAATGAGGGGTATGCAATCCTGTCATATATTGTGGATATGGCATCGGGAACGACGCTGGAAGAATTCCTGAAGGAGAGGATATTCGGTCCAATAGGCATGACTCGAAGTGTTCTGGACTTAGACTGCAGCGAGGCAAGAGAAATTGCAGACGGAAATATCACTTCACTTTTTGAGATGGTGGATGGTGAGATTCTTGAGGATGACAACTGGTCGGTTCTGCCGCCGTTCAGAGGATGTGCCTGCATTAAATCAACCTCCAGAGATATGTCGGCATATTATAAATGCCTTGCAGATAAAGGCGTATGGAACGGAAAACAGGTTATACCTGAAGAGGCCGTAGAACTGATGGTCGGCGACAGATTTCCTGTATCGACTGAACCGTACTACTGCTGCGGACTGGAAAAACGTAAGATTAAAGATATGGTTGTATATGAGCATTCAGGAGGACTGCATGGAGTATCAAGTCACGGAGGCTTTACAAGCAGTGGATATTCGATGACAGTGCTGTGCAATGCAGGAGGCTATGACGTGGATCCGCTGATTTGGGCATGTTACAGCTTTGTAAACGGATGGGACTATACGCAGCCGCTGAGATGGGCCGAACCTGCGGGAACGGAGTTCACGATGCCTGAAGCATTGTGCGGAGACTTCCTGGTTAAGGAAGGTGTTCCTGTCCATACGATTGTCAGATACGAGGAAGGAAAGCTGAAGGCTAAGTACGGCGACAGAGATGTTGAACTGCTTCATTGCGGAGGAACAGTATTTGCTGCAGTCGCGGACGGCGATCCAAAGAGAAGAATCAGTACTTTCAAGTTCTTCCTCCGCGAGGGGAAGGCCTGGGCCGTAAGATGTTATACAAGATTTTACCAGAGGGTAGAATAAAGGAATGGAGTGATTACTATTAAAGATTATGTAATTAAACGAATCATGTTAGGTATATTGTTGGTTATAGTGGTTTCATTTCTGACTTTCTGCCTAATGTATATGATGCCCGGTGACCCGATAGACATTATCGTAGACAGAAAGGTATCTGTTGAGCGTAAAGCTGAATTAGCTCATGAGCTTGGCTATGACAAGCCGTTAGTAACCCAGTATTTCGACTGGACTAAGAAGATTCTACACGGAGATTTCGGTAATTCTGTAAGATATAAGAGTAAGGTTATGGATCTGATGAAGGCAAGAATTCCATACAGCCTGAAACTGTGCGGATGGTCCATGCTGTGGGAACTGCTTCTGGCAATACCGCTCGGACTGCTGTGCGCGATAAAGAAGGATCGATTCTTTGACAGGTTTACAGTCAACTTTTCACTGTTCCTGACAGCGATTCCGTCGTTCTGGCTCGGTGCACTGTTCATTATCTTCTTCAGCGTTAACCTGAAGCTTCTGCCTATCAGTGGATATTCTACGCCGGCTCATTTTATTCTGCCGATTGCAACCACTGTTCTCGGTGGAATGGGAGCTACACTTCGTGTAACAAGAAGTGAGGTGCTTGATGTTATGAATGAAAAGTATGTTACGACAGCGTTCGCAAAGGGCCTTCCTAAGAGGACTGTAATGGTTAAGCACGTACTTCGTAATGCACTTATTCTTATCACTACACTGGTATTCATGTCAATTCCATGGCTGATCTCAGGTGCGGTTATTATCGAAAAGATTTTCGGATTGCCTGGAATGGGTAATCTGCTTCTGAACTCCATTATTGTTCAGGATATGCCGGTTGTGCAGGCGGTTCTTCTGCTTATCACAATACTGACGGTAATCTGTAATCTGATCAGTGATATTATTATGGGAATTCTTGATCCAAGAATAAGATTATCTTTAAGTGGTGGTGATAACTAATGGGAAATAACAGTAAATGGAAAGAGACACTTAGAGAGTGTCGTAAAAATAAAAGCTTTATGATAGGGCTGGTTATTCTTTTGAGTGTGATTCTGGTTGCTGTCTTTGCTGAAGTACTGGCTCCTTATGCATACGATCAGCAGAATGTTGGCGAAAGATTCACAGGACCTTGTGCTGATTTTCTGTTTGGTACTGAC
>JALENF010000025.1 GCA_022767945.1 Bacillota bacterium | reverse complement strand
AGATACTACTACAAGGCGAGAGTGTACAAAGTTATTGACGGAAAGACATACTACGGTCCAATGTCAACAATTAAGTACATGAAGGCTAAATAATAAATCATATATTCACTTGAAAAAGGAAGTTCGTTATGAGCTTCCTTTTTCCAACTTACATTTCGTTCCCTTAAAAGTGCATTTCATTCCCCTACACATCTTAGCTTGTTTTTCGCAAGTACAATGGGATATAATATACTCAAGTATAATTCAAAAGAAAGGTTTTGGAAAATAATAAGGAAATACAGCTATGAAGAAACAATTATCAATTTTACTCTCATTAATCCTCATTATCGTCATGTTTCCGGCTGAGGTATTTGCCTTAAGCGCAGACTATGAGCTGACTGACACATTCACTCAGACAAAAGTTTCTGCAGGAGAACAGATAGAGGGGAAAATTGAAAACAATATCCTTACAATCACAGGAACTACTGCTATCCCTCTAAACGGTATTGGCATGAACTTCGTTTCGCCATATTCAGGCACGCAGGGAAAAACATCTGGACACGTTTCAGGAAACACGTTCACATTGACAAAGAATCTGTCTTCGCTTGCTCCGGGGCTTTACAAGATTAACATCTATCCTACTTCAGGCAGCTTCACAGGTCACCCTGCTCTTACAAGGATGATCCCGGTGGTTATTGGAGATGTATCAGGATTTGCAAAGTTCTCTGATATAGAGGCTGCAAACAAGGCAACATACGAAGTGCTAAATAAGCTCTGCGTTCCTTCACAGTTCAAACAGGCTAATCTTTCAGATATGCCTTTTGTAAACAAAGACCCTCAGAAAAGTGCAAAAGCACAGCCTCTCACATCCACGCAGTGTGCGTATATCAAAAAAAGAACACAGGCAATAACTGCAGGATGTTCTACAGACATTGAGAAAGTAAAAGCAATATATACATATGCTGCAAAGCACCTTTACTACGATAACAACAGAATAGGCAAGACTTTCAATAATCCTTACTACAACCTGAAGAGAATAACAGACGGTACAGGTACAGGATACAACTATAACAATGGGAAGGTTGCTGTCGAATGCACAGGATATGCAGCACTTGAGATTGCAATGGCAAGATCAATTGGCATTCCTGCAAGAATGGTAAACGGAAGACACAACAATACAAAGAAAGACTGGTCTCAGGTTACATCCCTTGGTGATTACAACCACCACTGGGCAGAAGTATATGTGAACAATCAGTGGATAATGGTAGACGCAACAGATGCTACAGAAAGCGACTATAACTACAATTCAAAGGAATGGATAACAAAAAGCATTTCAAGCTATTTCACATTTGCTCCTACAATCCAGCAACTGTCACAAAGCCACATCGTATACACCGTATATACAAAACCTGTAAGTCTCAAGCTTTCATCAGGGAGCGGATATATACTTGCTTCATGGAGCAAGGCTGCAGCTTCAGGATATCAGCTTCAAATAGCAACAAACAGTACATTTACTAAGAACTGCAAGACCTACAGCGTAACTTCGACATCAAAGAAGTTCACAGGAGTTAAAAGCGGTAAAACTTACTATGTACGAATCCGTCCATATGTAAAGGCAAATAATACAAAGAGATACTCAAGCTGGAGCGGAGCATACAGCATCAGAAAATAAAGGCAATAGTATTAACTATGAAAGCTAAATAATACAGTCACTTGAAAAGGGAAGTTCGGTTTGAGCTTCCCTTTTTCGGAGATGATAAATTGATTTATCGTTTTTATAAGTCTATTCCTTCACTCTTTTTAAATATCTCTTCAATTTCACGTTTTGCAAGGTCTACGCCCTGTTCAACGGTCATCTCATTTCGGTATATCTTCTTAACTGCTCGCCAACTCCAGGGCACTCAGCGTCTGCAGGATTTTCACCAGCTTCAGGCTCCTCAGCATTTCCAGGATTCTCACCCATCCCAGGACCCTCCGGCACTCCAACATTTATAGTAATCTTCGTTCTCTCAACCTTGCACGGCACCTCAGAGAAAACGGCCAGGAATCGGCGCAGAATTGCCTCATAAACAAGCTTCTCTTTATCAGTCAATCTATCAGTCTCCGGCATTCTGTATGTCGGGGTCAAAGCACTGTGAGACTCAATCTTGCTGTCATCATAAATGTTTTTCGCCCCATTCTTCGGCTCCACCTTATACCCAAGCTTCCTAAGCTACTGAATCATATCGTTAATTTTTTTCTGCTCAGCCGTTGCAAGATGCTCTGTATTTGTGCGAGGGTAGGTGATATATCCGTTCTCATACAGCTTCTGGATCACCTTCATGCTCTCAGCAGGCGTCATGCGGTATTTTTCCCCAGGAAGCCCTGAAGCTTCGACAAACTGTACAGTTTCCCCGGCGAATGGTCTGCTCCGTCTGCTCCTGCAGCCAGAGACGTTTTACCGGCTTCCAGTTTTTCGCCTGATGCAGAATGTTGCGGATAATCACTTCGCCCTCCCGATCCGCATCCCCGGCATGCACCACAATCCCGACATCTTTACGCTTTATCCAAACCTGCAGAACCTTAAACTGCTTCCGCACTCCGGAATCAATCTTGCCGGACTTGCGGTCCTTCCTCAGCTGAAACTCAAA
>JALENF010000167.1 GCA_022767945.1 Bacillota bacterium | reverse complement strand
CAAGATTGGCGGCAGCCTGAATTATAATTGTGGACTTTCCTATGCCCGGCTCTCCGGAAATAAGTGTCAGAGATCCCTGTACCAGTCCTCCCCCAAGAACACGGTTAAGTTCACTTATTCCGGTGTCTATTCTCGCATAATCGGCGGATCCCACCTCTTTGAGCTTTGATGGCTTAGCTCCTGCGGAAGCCCTCCGGCGGGTGTCATTTTCCGGCACGTCGAGCACCTTTTCCTCCACAAATGTATTCCATGCTCCGCACACACACTGCCCCTGCCAGCGAGGTGTTTCATATCCGCATTCCTGACACACAAAAACTGTTTTTGCCTTCTTTGCCATCGCCATTCCTCCTCAAACATTTGTTCTTTTTAAGTATATCAGAGTTCCGACGGTATGTCTATGAGGAAATTCGAAACAATAGAATTATAGAAGAATATTGCATTTGCGCGATTATTGTTATAAAATATTCTGCCGTGGGTATATTTTTACAGATTTTAGTACGAAAGGAATTTCTATGTCAAATGCTGATAAGATAAATTCAAGAAGAATATTCGGAATCATTTCCCATCCGGACGCAGGTAAGACAACCCTGACGGAAAAGCTTCTTCTGCACGGAGGAGCAATCAGAGAAGCCGGTACGGTTAAGGCGAGAAGAAATGCCAAGTTTGCCACATCTGACTGGATGGAAATCGAGAAGCAGAGAGGTATTTCTGTTACCTCCTCTGTTATGCAGTTTGAATATAAAGGTAAGGTTATTTCTATTATGGATACTCCGGGTCATAACGACTTCGGAGAAGACACATACAGAATTCTGACGTCGGTGGACAGTGCCGTTATGGTTATCGACGGAGCGAAAGGTATAGAGGCTCAGACCAGAAAGCTTTTTGCTGTCTGCAGCATGAGAGGAATTCCGGTTTTCACCTTTATCAACAAGTTGGACAGGGAGACTAAAGATGCCTTCGAGCTCGTGGAGGAACTGGAAAATGTTCTGGGACTGCCTTCAGTGCCTGTTACATGGCCTATCGGAAGCGGCATGAACTTCCAGGGCGTTTATGACCTTCTCAAGAATGAAGTAATTCTGTACAAGGCGGGCAAACCTTCCGAAACTATTGAGCTATCTGATGAAGGGGTATTCGGACCTGAACTTGAAGATATTATCGCAGGTTACAACCTTTCCACTCTCAGAGATGAGATTGAGCTGATTCAGGGTGCAGGCAACGAGTTCGATATGGACGCCATTTCCCACGGAAAACTTTCACCGGTTTTCTTCGGTTCAGCTCTTGCCGACTTTGGTGTGACTGCGTTCCTTGAACACTTCCTTGACATGTCACCTGCCCCGGGACCAAGGAAGACAACGGAAGGATATGTTAACCCTACTGATGAGGAGTTCAGCGGATTTATCTTTAAGATTCAGGCAAATATGAACCCTGCTCACAGAGACAGGCTTGCCTTCTTCAGAATCTGCTCCGGAACCTTCCATCGTGGAATGACAGTTACACTTTCCAGAACAGGAAAGCAGATGAAAATTGCTCAGGCAACCGAGCTCATGGCAAATGCAAGAGAAAATGTGGAAACAGCAATCGCCGGAGACATCATAGGTATATACGATACAGGCAACTATCAGATAGGAGATACGCTGACGACAAGCAAACAACCTCTGTTCTTTGAGCCGCTCCCAACCTTCCCTCCTGAACTGTTCTGTCTGGTTACACCTAAGAACACAATGAAGGCGAAGCACTTCCAGAAGGGAGTGGATCAGCTGGCCCAGGAAGGAGCAATTCAGGTATACCGCAACGAATATAACGAGGTTGTAATCGGAGCTGTCGGTCAGCTGCAGTTTGAGGTTTTTGAATACAGACTAAAGAACGAGTACAACTCTGATATAAGAATGGATTATCTTGACTTCAGCGTCGCAAGATGGGTCGCAACCGATGATCTGGAAGCAGTTAAACGCACCCTGGACTCCAGAAGCATGCTGGTTTATGACCACTTCCAGAGACCGATTATTCTTTTCGCAAACCAGTTCACTTTAAATTACTACATGGAACGTCATCAGGATATCAGGCTTCTTGAGGCTCTTGATGTCAACAGTACACTGGGTTAGAGGATACAAAAGCCGGAGCAGCAATGGATTTGTGCATTCATTGCTGCTCCGTTTTTTGGTTCAGGTTTCATATTCGGGCTTGCTCTTTTCTTTTAATGCTTAAAATCCTTTTCCGTGATTGAACCAGACGCTAACAGTGATGCCCTCTGATAAGTTATTTTCATGATCAGGTGCACTTTTTCCCCTGAAATTGGATTTATTCAAATAAAGGTGCGCAAAGCATCAGTAATAGGATGCTCCTATTACAGCCAGCGTTCAGCTGGTGAGTCAGAAATGCCCTGATTCTGATTATATTCTTTTCACAGTCCACTTTTTCGCCCCAAATCCCATTTACATAAGATTGTTCAACTACTGAGGCTCTAGATCATCTGCACATTTTTCCATTTTCATCTGTTCGCTTAGCCAAATTAGTACAATCTGCACCTAATTCGAAATTTTTTTAAATCCAGGGGAAAACATGCACCTATGGATTTAAAGATTAAAAAATAGGGCGTCCACAGTAAATCAGATAGTTACAGTTCGAGTCTTTCCGTTACCATGCGCGCCAATATCAAAAGGGTTGTCATCCTAGCGGTTCAAATCTCGTTAAGGTGACAACCCTTTTTTATAATCTTATGCAATTCTGCCGGCGCGCTCAGCGCCGTATTATTCTATATTTTATTTTTCCTGGCTTGCCTGATATTCAGCCATGATCTTTTCAGCGATTGCCTTAGGAACTTCTACGTACTTTTCGAACTGAAGATCGAATGTTCCTCTGCCCTGAGTCATCGAGCGCAGACCCAGTGAGTAATCGAACAGTTCAGCCTGAGGAGCTACAGCAACAAGCTTCTGGCCACCGTTAAGCTGAGGTTCCATGCCTAAGATCTTACCTCTTCTCTTGTTCATGTCGCCCATTACGTCTCCCATGTAATCATCAGGAACGTAGATGTTCATTCTCATGTACGGTTCAAGCAGACAAGGCTGTGCTTCAACAATACCTTTCTTGAACGCCAGTGATGCTGCGATCTTGAAGGATACTTCGTTTGAGTCTACATCGTGGTATGAACCATCATAAAGAACTGCCTTAACATTTACTACCTTGCATCCGGCAAGAGGGCCCTTCTGCATACTTTCAATCAGACCCTTTTCAACTGCAGGAACGTAGTTCTTTGGAATTGATCCGCCGAACAGTTCTTCTGAGAATTCAAATTCTTTTTCTGATGGTGAGAATCTGATATGAACATCACCATACTGACCTGCTCCACCTGACTGCTTCTTGTGTTTACCCTGAACGTCAGATGTTCCCTTGATTGTTTCTCTGTATGCAATCTTCTGAGGAACGGTTCTAACTGAAACACCAAATCTGTCCTTCAGCTTTGCCATGATAATTCCAAGCTGAATGTCTCCCTGACCACCTAACAGTGTCTGATGGGTTTCAGCATTTCTTTCTACTACGAATGATGGGTCTTCTTCTCTCAGTCTTGCAAGACCGGTTCCCATCTTTTCTTCATCGTTCTTATCTTCAGGTTCGATAGCGATGAAGTAGTTTGGTGATGGATAATCTAATGGAAGATAGATTACAGGATCATCCTTATCGCAAAGAGTATCTCCGGACTGAGTGTACTGAAGCTTAGCAACAGCAACGATGTCTCCTGCTTCTGCATAGTTCAGTTCAAGCTGATTCTTTCCTCTCAGGAAGAACAGCTTTCCAAGCTTTTCAGTCTTTCCTGCTCTTTCATTGTAAACTTCCGCACCGGATGTAAGCTTACCTGTAACAACCTTCATGATTGAAATCTTACCTACGAACGGGTCAACGATTGTCTTGAACACGAATGCTGATGGAGTTGCATCAGTAACTGACAGTCTTTCAACAGGCTCGTTCTTATCGTTGAATCCCTTGTAAGGACCGTGCTGTAACGGAGTAGGAACATATGTAACCAGAACGTCCAGCAGACCTTCGATTCCGTGTCCAAGGCTGAATGCGGATGAACATACAGGAACGATATTACCATCAGCGATACCCTTAACCAGACCTGATTTAATTTCTTCATCTGTGAAGTCTTCGCCTTCGAAGTACTTTTCCATCAAGGCATCGTCTGCCATAGCGATAGCTTCCTTCAGTTCTTCATCGATTTCAGCGGTAAGCGGCCAGCTGAACGGAATAAGTGTTTCTCCGAATCTTTCTTTCAGTTCACCGAAAGTCTTGTAGAAGTCAAATTCGTCCTTATCTCTCTTGTTGATTACGATGAATCTTGGAGTCTTGAATTTTTCGCAGTCATTCGATGCAGCTTCAGTACCTACCTGAATTCCTGCACCTGCGTCAACCAGGATTACAGCGGCTTCTGCGGCTCTCAATGCAGCATGTACTTCACCTACGAAGTCAAAATATCCCGGAGTATCTATGAAGTTTATCTTGCTGTCTTTCCATTCTACGGGAACTACAGATGTGTTGATTGAATATCCTTTTTCGATTTCCATCTTGTCATAGT
>JALENF010000151.1 GCA_022767945.1 Bacillota bacterium | reverse complement strand
AGGCGTAGAAAAGCTTGTAGAGTTCATGAAAAAATTCGAAGAAGAAAATATGTAATATTATTCAGAAATAGTGAGGGATAAACATGGCTAAATATGCTTGCCTTAATCCGATTGCACAGTGCGGATTAGGCTTATTTGACGATAAATACGAAAAAGTAGAGGATATGAAGGATGCTCAGGCGGTACTTGTAAGAAGTGCTGCTATGCACGATCTTGAGCTTCCGGATACGCTTGAGGCTGTTGCCCGTGCAGGAGCCGGCGTAAACAACATTCCTCTTGATAAATGTGCAGAAAAAGGTATCGTTGTTTTCAACACTCCGGGTGCAAATGCCAACGGCGTTAAAGAACTGGTGCTTGCAGGAATGCTGCTTGCTTCCCGTGATATCGTGGGAGGTATCGAATGGGTTAAGGAAAACCAGGCTGACGAAAATATCGCAAAGACCACAGAAAAAGCTAAGAAGGCATTCGCCGGCAACGAAATCAGCGGCAAGAAGCTGGGCGTAATCGGTATGGGTGCTATTGGCGTCAAGGTTGCAAATGCAGCATGCGCTTTAGGAATGAAGGTTTACGGATATGATCCGTTCATGTCTGTAAATGCTGCATGGGCAGTAGACAAATCCGTTAACCATGTGCTTGCAGTTGAAGATATCTACAGAGAATGCGATTACATTACAATTCATGTTCCTCTAATGGATACAACAAGAGAGATGGTTAATAAGGATGCTATTGATATGATGAAGGACGGCGTTGTATTCCTGAACTTCTCCAGAGATTCTCTGGTTGCCGAGGACGATATGGTTGCTGCCCTTGAGACAGGAAAGGTTAAGAACTACGTTGTTGACTTCCCAAGCCCTAAGACTGCAGGTAGGAAAGGATGTATAGTTATTCCTCATCTTGGTGCATCTACAGCTGAATCAGAGGATAACTGCGCGATTATGGCAGTAGAAGAATTAATCGATTACCTTGAAAACGGAAATATCAGAAACTCTGTAAATTATCCTGCATGTGATGCGGGCGTCTGCACGACAGCAGGTCGTGTAGCTGTTCTTCACAAGAATATTCAGAATATGATTTCACGTCTTTCAGCAGTTGCCGGCGATGCAGGAATCAATATCGCTCACATGACAAACAAGAGCCGCGGAGAATACGCATATTCTCTGTTTGATCTGGACTCACCGGCAGACGACAAGGTTGTAGAAACCCTGAAGGCTGTAGATGGTGTATTAAAAGTGAGGGTTATCAAATAATGGCAGTTATCAGACCTTTTGCGGCAATTCGTCCCTGTGATGAGAAGGCCCATAGAATTGCGGCTCTGCCCTATGATGTTTACAACCGTCAGGAGGCAAAAGCCGAGGTGGAAAAAGAACCGGAATCATTCCTGAAAATCGACAGAGCTGAAACCCAGTTTGACGACTCAGTGGATACTTATGCTCCGGAGGTATACAGAAGAGCTCATGACACTCTCTGGGAAATGGTAGACAGGGGAGATTTTGTCAGAGACAGCAAGCCATGCTACTATATATATGAACTTACAATGGATGGAAGAACGCAGACAGGAATCGTAGCCTGCGCTTCCATCGATGACTACAGGGATGGTGTGATTAAAAAGCATGAGAATACCCGTTCCGATAAAGAGCAGGACAGAATCAACCATGTGGATACCTGCAATGCACAGACCGGACCGATTTACCTGGCTTACAGGGCAAATCCGGTTATCAGCAGTGTAATTGCCAGGGTAAAGGCAGAAAAGCCGGTTAACGATTTCGTTGCGCCTGATGGTATTTCCCACAAGGTATGGGTTATTGGCGACGATAGGGACATTGAGACAATCTGCAATGCCTTCGACGGTATAAAGGAAATATATATTGCCGACGGACATCACAGAGCTGCCTCGGCTGTCAAGGTTGGATTCAAGCGTCGTCAGGAGTATCCGGACTATGATGGAAGTGAAGAGTTTAACTTCTTTATGTCAGTTTTGTTCCCGGATGAAGAACTGATGATCATGGACTACAACAGAGTAGTGAAGGATCTGAACGGACTGAGTGACGAGGAGTTCCTTGAAAAAATGAAGGAGCTGTTTGACGTGGAGGCTGTTGCGAGAGAAGACAGAAAGCCGGAGAAAGCCGGAAGCTTCGCAATGTTTCTCAACAATCAGTGGTACAGGTGCGGCTTTAGGGAGAAAGACATTCCCGATGACCCTGTGGGCAGACTTGACGTGTCACTGCTGCAGAATATTCTTCTTGCTCCTGTGCTGGATATTCAGGATCCGAAGACCGACGCGAGAATAGATTTTGTGGGCGGAATCAGAGGCTTAGACGAGCTCGAAAAGAGATGCAGTGAAGACTGCCGCGTTGCATTTGCAATGTATCCGACGTCTATTCATGAACTCTTTGACGTGGCTGATGCTGGTCTTCTTATGCCGCCGAAGTCGACATGGTTTGAACCTAAGCTGAGAAGCGGACTGTTCATTCATGAGATATAGAAAAAGTTGCAGGAAAAATTTGATAAAAAAATAACACACATTGGGTGACTTTATTTGACATAACTAAACCATAGGAGTAAAATAGTAAGTATCTTGTATACTTGCTATTTTTTGTGTAGAAAAGCATGTTGGTAGCAGGAGAGAACGATATTATTTTTAAGGAGGAGTATGGTTATGAACACTAAGTGCAGTGCGCCTGCAGATCTTGTTGCAAAAGTACTTGAATTGCTGCCGGGCGTTGATTGTGCAGGCTACGGTGGATGTGGCAAGGCTACTTGTGCAGAATGTGCGGAAGCAATCGTCAGCGAAGGCAAAGTAGCTTTATGTCCGGCTTGTAACCAGGAAGCTGTTGATGCAATTGCAGAGGCAATAGGTGCTGAGACAGCTGAAGCAAAAGATGAAATTGCATTCATCGCTTGCAGCGGAGATGCTGCAGGTAAGGCAAGACTTGCCGCTGCAGGATGCAAAAGCTGTAAGGATGCTGTTGAAGCAGGCTTCCAGCGTGGAGAATGTAAGAGCGGATGCGTAGGAATCGGTTCCTGTATCGACGTATGTAAGTTTGATGCAATGTCAGTTGCTGATGGAGATGTTTCTGTAATCAGCAGCAAATGTACAGGCTGTGGAGCTTGTGCTAACGCAAATGTTTGCCCTCAGACAGTTATTCGTATGATTCCTAGAGAGGCTACTAACTTCATTCCTTGTTCATCTAAGGAAGAAGATGATGACGTAACAAGAAAGACTTGCGGATTCGGATGTATCGCATGCGGAGACTGTGTAAGAGCTTGTCCGCAGGGTGCAATTGAAATCATCGACAACCATGCAGTTATTAACTATGACCTTTGTGTCGGCTGTGAGGCTTGTACAGTAAAATGTAAGAAAAAGATTATCGTGGATACACTTCACGACCTGACAAAACTTAAGGATAAAGTTGCATTTGTAAGATGCAGCGGCGGAAAGAAGCCTTCAGAAGTGTACAAATCACTGGGATACACTGACTGTCAGGCTGTTGTTGACAATGTTGACCCTAAGGAATACGGACTGTGCACAACAGGATGTACAGGACAGGGTAACTGTACAAGAGTTTGCCGTTACGGTGCAATTCAGGTTGTTGACGGAACAGCTAAGGTTGATCCTGACAAGTGCGTTGGATGTAAGGACTGTACATATGCATGCCCTAAGGGTCTGATCACTATCGTACCTTACAAGGGTGCAAAGATGGTTCCATGTTCATCAACTGCAGACTACGAGGATAAGGCTGCTGTCTGTGACAGTGC
>JALENF010000144.1 GCA_022767945.1 Bacillota bacterium | reverse complement strand
ACTATTTCTATTGCATCCCCGTCGCAAAGCACGGTTTCCTCGTAACGGGCCTTAGGCACTATATCGCCGTTTCTTTCTACCGCGATTCGCGCCGGATTATATTCTGTTGTTCTCAGATATTCAGCCAGTGTCATTCCTGCTGTATCCATTTCGTTTCCGTTAATCCTGACCATGGTTTCCTTCCTTTCGTAAAAATGAATGGGTAATATTCCGGAAATATCGAAAATCGATATTTCCCACATATTAAAAAATCGGAGACTCCCTCTGCGGGTATCTCCGAAAAAAATCACATATGACTTCCTACGGCGGCATTACCCGCATCAGGTTTAAGGGTCGAAGTTGATGACTTCCTCTCAGCCTGCTTCACAAGCTCCCCCGTGTTTGATTGTTGCGTTTATTGTATCACACTTTTTAAAAAGACACAACCAGCAGCATCTTAAATTTTTCCTCTCCGTACACTGCGTGAGGGATGTCCTTTGGCATAATCAGAGTCTCTCCCTCTTCAAGGACAAATACATCTCCGCCTACAGTGAATCTTCCCTTTCCCTCCAGTACCGTAACCATAGCGTCACCGCCTGATGCGTGAGTTGAAATTTCTTCATCTTTATCAAATGAGAAAATCGTTACGCTTACAGCATCGTTCTGAACAAGAGTCTTGCTCACAACCTGTCCCTGCTGGTACTCAACCTGATCCTTCAGTAAAAGCTTAGTCTGTTTTTCGATGTTTTTATACATGTTCTCTTCCGCCTTTCAAATCATTCTCATGAAGCGGGCTCAAACCCTACTCCTCTACATCCCATATTACACTGATTTTCGTTCCTTTTCCAGCCTCACTTTCCAAAGCGAGCTCTCCGTCAGTAAGACTGCAGATATGCTTTACAATGGCAAGCCCAAGTCCGGTTCCTCCCAGCTCCTTGGAACGGCTCTTATCAACGCGATAGAAACGCTCGAAGATTCTCTTCTGATGTTCTTCAGGAATCCCGATTCCGGTATCTTCTACACTGAATAGTATTTTACCATCTTCACGAAGCACCCTTACCGTAACCGATCCCCCAGCCCGGTTATATCGAATAGCGTTTTCAATCAGGTTGAAGGTCAGCTCCTGGGCAAGTTCCTTGCCTATGCGGACACCTGCATCCTGCACACCTTCATATTTTATACTGATCTGGTTTTTTGATGCACCAAGCGACAGCATTTCCACACTGTCCGATGCAATTTCCGCAATGTTTACAACCTCCAGCACCTCACTGGCGTTACCTGCATCAAGCTGTGACAGCTTAATGATATCATTTATCAGCGTCAGCAGCCGGGCCGCACTCTTCCTTATTTCCCCGGAAAAACGCTTAATATCACTGTCGTTTGCCATGCCTGCCTCCATCAGCTCCGCATAGCCTGAAATTGCGGCAAGAGGTGTTTTCAGCTCATGAGTCACGTTGGCCGTAAACTCCTGACGAGTGTTTGCCGCCGACAGGATTTCCTCATGCTGGGCGCGAATCTTCCTCGCAAAGGGCACCATCTCCGGATAGATTTCCGATTCTTTTATGTGATCCAGGTCTCCCGCCATTCTATCAATTGGTCTAATTATAGCCTTCGTCAGATAATGGGACAGAATCATGCATATCAAAGCCAGCAGCAGTGCTGTACCTATAATAATCGGAAGCGCAGCAAGCAGAACGCTCACCACACTGTGAGCCTCCTTTCCCACACGAAGAACCTGTCCGTTTTCCATGCGCTCCGCATAGTAGAACACGCTTTCTGCCAGAGTATCTGATCTTCTGACACCTTCTCCGGTGCCTGTCTCAATGGCACTCTGCACCTCCGGCCTGTTAAGATGGCTTGGCAGAATATCAGCGTCCACATCAGAGTCGAAGGAAACGCTTCCGTCGCTGTTTATCACGGTTACTCTTATATTATCAACCTTTTTATCCCAGGAGTCCTCTTCAATGAGAATCTCAGCAACAATCTGCAGGTCAGAAAAAACCTGCTTCTTCAGCTGGGTATAAAAAACTGCCGTCATCACCAGAGTCGTTATGATTATGGAAAAGACGGCAATCTCAATAAATCTGAAATTTATTTTCTTCTTCAATCTTACTCGCTCCTCGCCCTATTCAAGCTTGTACCCCACGTTCCTTACTGTTACGATCATTCCGCCTGCAGCGCCCAGCTTCTTTCTGAGAGTTTTGATATGCATGTCAACCGTGCGGCTCTCTCCGGTAAAGTCGTATCCCCAGACCGATGCCATAATGGAATCTCTGGTCAGCACGATGCCCGTGTTGTTGAGAAACAGCTTGAGCAGTTCGTACTCCTTGAAGGTGAGCTCCACCTTTTCGCCGTCAAGCGTGCACAGCCTTCTGTCCTGATCAAGCACGATGTTTTTGTATCTCAGCACATCTTCGCTCTCGTCCTTCTTCACTCTTCTGAGGATAGCCTTCACCCTCGACATCAGCTCCATGATGCCGAAGGGCTTGGTTATGTAGTCGTCTGCCCCCTGATCCAGCCCCTTGACTGTATCAATCTCTGTGGACTTTGCAGTTACCATTATTATCGGCAGGTTTCTTGTTTCATTGTCGCTGCGCAGTCTCTTAAGGATGGACAGTCCGTCCTCCCCGGGCAGCATTATATCCAGAAGAATCAGGTCGGGCAGAACTGCTTTCATCGCCTCACTGAAAGCTGCTCCGTCATCAAAGCACCTTACGTCGTAGCCGGCGCTTCCAAGAGCGTAGCTTTCTATCTCCTGAATATTTTTGTCATCCTCAACGATATATATTAATGCCATCCTAACCGTCCTTTCAACAATAACTTACACTATAATTATACTGTTACTCACACCCTTATTTCAATGCAAATCTTTCTTTGTATTCGGAGTAAAGCTCCTTGTAGAACTCATTTCCTTCCTTCATGCTTCTTGCATACTGATGCAATGCGTAGGTATCTGTTTCTGAAGCGATGTGCTCTTCTGCCACGTTGGAACAGTGCTGAGCGATACGCTCTAACGATGTGACGATGTCTGTTACGGTCACGCCCAGTTCTACAGAACACTCTCCTGCCGCAAGACGGGCATTATGTCTGCTCCTCAGCTCATTTTTCATTTCGTGTACAACGTCAGCCAGCGGGTCAACCCTCATAGCCGTCTCCATATCTCCATGTATGAAGCACTGCACTGTATTTTCAACCGTTTCCATAGTCGCTTCGAATATTGTTCTGATGTCCACCTTGCCCTCTTCAGACAGATGCCTTCCTTCTGAGAACAGCTTTTTCTGTGAATACGCGATTCCCTTGGCATAGTCTGAAATCCGCTCGAAATCTGTTATGCATCTTCCGAATTTGCTTACAGCTATGCTGTCCTTTTCAGACAGCGGCTTGATTGAAATCTTTGTCAGATATGTGGAAAGCTCGTCCTGCATGACGTCAAGCTGATCCTCAATTTCCATAACTCTCTGTACGGAATTTCTGTCATAGGATTCCTGATTGATTGAAGTAAGCTTCATGGCCTCTTCAACGTACTGGGCCATGTCGCACGCTACTGTTCTGCACTGAGCAACTGCAAAGGCCGGCCTCTCCAGAAAACGTTCATCAAGCACCTTGTGTTCTTCTTCCTGTCCCTCATCATCAGTCTGCGGGATAGTGATGTAGGCAAGCCTCTCTATGAGTTTTGATGCAGGAAGAAGCGCCAGGGTTGCCAACACGTTGAACACACTGTGAATTACGGCGATAATTGCACCGTTTGCTGCCTCTGACAGGAATGCAAAATCCAGTAATGCATTGAGCCCGTAGAAAATTGCCATAAACAGAATCGTTCCGATAAGGTTGAAGTATAAATGAACCAGTGCCGCTCTTCTTGCATTTTTGCTTGCCCCCACGCCGGACAGGAGGGCAGTGACACAGGTTCCTATGTTCTGACCCATAATGACCGGAATAGCCGCACCTATGGAAACACCTCCTGTCGCGCACATCGCCTGCAGTATACCTACTGACGCAGATGAGCTCTGAATTATGGCAGTGAGCACCGCACCTACAATCATGCCGAGAATCGGATTCTCAAAAGCCGTAAACAGCGAGGTGAATTCCGGCACGTCTGCAAGGGGCTTTACTGCTCCGCTCATGGTTTCCATGCCGAACATGAGAACGGCAAATCCGATTAATATGGTACCGATATCTTTCTTTTTTTCGCTCTTCACAAACATGATGAAGATTATGCCTATGAGAGCCAGCACCGGAGAAAAGGACGACGGCTTCATAAGTTTGATCAGGAAGTTGTCGCCTTCGATTCCTGTCAGGCTGAGCAGCCATGATGTTACGGTTGTTCCAATGTTCGCACCCATAATTACGCCGACGGCCTGAGAGAGCCTCATTATTCCCGAGTTAACAAAACCCACTACCATTACGGTGGTCGCTGATGATGACTGAATTACGGCAGTAACGCCTGCACCCAGCAGCACAGCTTTTATCGGGTTATTTGTCACCTTTTCCAGAATCTGCTCAAGCCTGCCACCTGCAAGCTTGGACAGTGCGTTTCCCATGGTGTGCATTCCGTACAGGAACAGCGCCAGACCTCCTATCATTGTTAGCAAACCGAAAAAATCCATCTACATTCCTCCATTTTTTTGTTTAAGCGAAAGTCCTTAAACCTTATTTTAACCTGTGATTTATTCTCTATCCTTCGGACGCGGTCATCGACCTTCAAATCCAGTATCATTTTATGGGGTGAATGTAAAAACAAAAAGCCGGGCTATGTAAAGTTTGTGTAAAGTTTGGGGTTTTGGTGAGGCCGTTTTATTCTATTGCAGAAAAAAAGAGCTGCGTGTCCCTTGCAAAGAGAACACACAACTCTTAGTAATTAAGAGCTTTCCTATGCACATACCGCCATTCATGACCTTATATTTTTATCTTGACATCTAAACGAGATTTACCATAATATATCCACAGTATTAAATTTTTAAGGAGGCCATTGCTATGTACAATATGAACACTGTAAAAATAGGTTTTATCGGCTATGGAAACATGTCCGGAGCAACTGCCAAAGGACTTATGGCTTCAGGCGCAATCAGGCCGGATCAGATATATGCTTGTGCCAGGAATTACGATAGATTATCCAAAAAAGCTGAAAGTCAGGGAATACACGCCTGTAAAAGCACTGAAGATGTAGTCGAGGCATGTGACCTTATATTCATAGGTGTTAAGCCACATATGGTAAAGGACGTTATGACACCTCTGAGAGACAAGCTTGAGGGAAAAACAATTGTATCTCTTGCTGCAAACGTTTTCAATGATGCTCTGGAGGAAATAATGCCGGGAACGCATCATCTGTTTTCAGCACCAAATACTCCTGTCTCTGTTTGCGAAGGAATTTTCATTCTACAGGAAGAAAACACTCTTTCAGACGAGGAAAAGGACTTTGTAGTAGAACTTCTTGAAAATATCAGCCTGGTTCTTTGGATGGATAAAGATCATATTGGGCTGGGATCAGTTATTGCCGGCTGTACACCGGCATTTACAGCTATGTACATTGAAGCATTAGGCGATGCTGCATGCAGGCACGGTCTGTCAAGATCCGATGCCTACAGCATTATATCTCAGATGCTCGTGGGAACCGGAAAAATGGCTCTCGCATCAGGAGAACATCCCGGTCAGATGAAAGATGCAGTGTGTTCGCCCGGAGGCCTTACTATTGTTGGGGTAAATGCTCTGGAGAAAAACGGCTTCAGGTTTGCAGTTATTGATTCAATCGACCAGATTGAAAACAAGATTCAGGGCAGGCTGTAATACCGCAAAATACTGCACATCCAAATAGTCAGACAGTCTCACCAAAAAAGACTTAACCAGGTTAATATGTCCCGGCTAAGCCGTGTGGAGGTTATTCCAATAATTCATTAACGAAGTTGATGCTGACTTTTCATCAGCCTTAAATCCGAACAGTTCACAG
>JALENF010000125.1 GCA_022767945.1 Bacillota bacterium | reverse complement strand
GGAAAAGCTGGCAGGACAGTTCAAGCAGGCCATGTATGCCTGCCTGGGAGAGAAGAGGACAGACAGGATTCTTGCAGTATGTAATTTATCCAGCACAACCTTCGCGGGCTTTATCTCAGGACAGTGTCTGGAGGCCTGTATAATAGGCATAATGTTCTTTATCACCATGACTGTATTCAGAATGCCGTATGCTATGCTGATTTCAGTGGTAATAGCATTTACCGCTCTGATACCGATTGTAGGTTCAACAATCGGCTGTGTCGTAGGTGCGCTTCTGATTCTCATGGAAAACCCGATGCAGGCCATTGCATTCGTAGTAATGTTCCTTGTAATCCAGCAGATAGAAGGAAATCTGATATATCCGCATGTTGTCGGCGGCTCAGTAGGTCTTCCTTCAATATGGGTTCTGGCGGCAATTACAATTGGCGGAAATCTTATGGGCGTGCTGGGAATGCTCATATTCATACCCCTGTGCTCTGTGATCTATGCCATGTTCAGGGTATTTGTCAAGGGACGCCTTGCAGAGAGTGGAATCAGTCCGGAAAAATGGAGTTCAGTTACGTCTGATACGCCGCCGTGTGACAATAAATAACCGACGCTTCCAGGAAACGTAGAGGAATGTGATTGCAAGGGCAGAAAGCAGAAGGAGTGCAGTGAGAAAGTCATTTGACGTAATGAGACGACCGGCTGCTCTGCTGCAGGCCACACTTATCAAAACCCACAGAGCGAAGACAACGGTTATCTCTATCAGATAAGTTTTGATACCTCCCCTGTATCTCCAGAAGATATGGGAAATCATCGGGAGCACTGTGAACAGTCCGCCGATGCAGAATGCCGAAAGGCAGGCGGCAATCCGAAAGCTGTAGGCTGATGCTGCGGCTGCGGTAATACAGACAGATACCTCCTGAAGAAAAATGAGATAGAGAGCACCTATAAACGAGTTTTTGGAGTCGCAGATGATTCCGAAAACGACGGCGCCGAAGGCTCCAAAGACAAGAGAGAGCGGACTGTCCAGGAATAAGGTTGCACTGGAACTCATGGCAGTCATAATGACCAGTGCGCAGAGAAAAACGATATAGAGAGGCAGGGCAGGTCCCGGGGAAAGCCGGATGGTTACAGCAGGTCTGTCTGAAGTGCCTGCTGTCAGGTGTCCGTTTCCGGGACGGTTTTCGTGTATCCACCACGAGATTATTGCCGGAACTGTCATGGGTACTATAACAAAATAAGGCGTACTTTTCCCTACAAACAGCAGAGAAAGAAACAGACCTGTTATCAGGCCTTTTCTGTCTGTTGGAATCGACTTTGTAAGTATGGGCAGAATTAGCGCGAGAAGAGTAAAAATATAATTGTTCATAGTACCTCCTGTTTTTCTGATACTTTTATTCTTGTATTTTACGAGTCAAATATTTGTGGTAATATATTCATGAGAGGTGAATAATTTGAAAAGGTTTTTATGTAAAATAATGATACTATGCACAGTGTGCGCTTTCATGATTCCGGGCAATGCTTTTGGTGCGACAGCCGGAAGCAGTGACACGATTACGATTGCGTTCACACATGACATGCATTCCCACATGGAAAAATTTGCAAAAATCAGTACGGAGATAAAGAGGCTGAAGAAGGAAAACAAGGCCACATTCCTTTTTGATGCAGGGGATTTTTCCATGGGAACGCCGTATCAGACCATAAGTATGACTGATGCAGGTGAGCTGTACATGATGGGACAGGTGGGGTATGATGCCACTACCCTGGGAAATCATGAATTTGACTATCGTTCTCAGGGACTGGCAGAGATGCTTACATCAGCAGCAGAAAAAGCGAGAGCGGAAGCAGTGGAAAAGTATCAGGCTGAAACAGAAAGAGTATGGAACCCAAAAACTCTGAGATGGGATCCTGCACCCGTTGTAGAGTCTGAACTTGATATCAGGCTTCCTGAGCTGGTTATTTCCAATATTGACTGGGATGGCACAATTGCGGACAAAGAGCTGAAGAGCAATGGACTGAACCTGCAGACCGCGCTGGAAAAGTACGGTGCTCACGCGTCACAGAATGACTATATTGTGATTAAAAGAGGAGGAGCGAGAATCGCCTTATTCGGCATATTCGGTAAAGAAGCATCTGATTATGCGCCGGAAAGCGGAACGCTGTTCCTTGACGGTGTGGAAACTGCAAAGGCCACAGTTGAGGCTATTAAGAAAAATGAGAAGGATATCGATCTTATAGTATGTCTGTCACACAGCGGAACCAATGCTTCTGACCCTGATAATTCAGAAGATGAGATTCTGGCTAAGGAGGTGGATGGAATCGACCTGATAATCAGCGGTCACAGCCACACCTTCCTCGCAGAGCCTATCACAATCGGAGATACTGTGATTGCTTCCTGCGGACAGTATAATACAAACCTGGGAGAAATCAGTTTCAAAAAGGTGGACGGAAAGTACGAGCTTGCCGGATACAGTCTGACTGCTCTCGATGACAGCATCAGGGACAATTCGAAAACTGCTGAACAGGTTGATGAGTTTAAGAAGGTGGCCAGCAGAAAATACTTCGGAAAATACGGCTATAAGTGGGATCAGGTTCTGGCAGAATGCGACGTGGACTTTACCGACATTGACAGCTTCGGAACGGAGCAGGGAGAAGATCCCCTCGGGAACCTTATTGCTGACTCATATATCTACGGAGTAAGACAGGCGGAGGGAGACGACTATGAAACTGTGGATGTTGCGGTCGTACCTGCAGGAGTGGTCAGAGGAAGTTTTGATAAGGGAAAGATTACAACCGCTGACGTGTTCAACGTGCTGTCTCTTGGAATAGGTAAGGACAGAGTCCCCGGATATCCTCTGGTTAGTGTGTATCTGACCGGGAAGGAACTGAAAACTGTGGCGGAAATTGATGTATCCGTTTCTGAAATAATGTCGCCTGCAAGGTTGTACTGCAGCGGACTGACATATACATATAATCCGCACAGGCTGTTCCTGAACAGAGCTTATGACATCGCTCTGCAGAACGAAAAAGGTGAGACTGTAGAACTGGAAGACAAGAAGCTTTACAGAGTTGTGGCTGATCTTTATTCGGCTCAGATGCTGGGTACGGTTGAGGGTATGTCTTACGGAATTCTTGCCCTGGAACCGAAGGACAGGGACGGAAATCCGATAGAGAACTTCGAGGATCATATTATCACTCTTAAGGATGGAAGTGAACTTAAGGAATGGTATGCTCTTGCCTCTTATATCGACAGCTTCCCGAAAAACGAAGTTCCTGACAGGTATGCAGATACGCTGGGAAGAAAGGTTCTTGATGACGGCAAGGGAATAATTTCGTTTATCAAGAAGCCTAACAGCCTGGTTCGCACCCTGCTGGCACTGGTGCTTCTTGTGATTGCAGTTGTAGTTCTGATTATCACGCTGATTGTCAGAGCAATAAGGGGAAAGAACTATGGCAGAGGAACAGTAAAGAAAAAAGACAGGATTTTCTCCAGAAGATAGGAGATAAAAGATAAAATAGAGGTAAAAGAGCGGGG
>JALENF010000112.1 GCA_022767945.1 Bacillota bacterium | reverse complement strand
TCGCACATCTGCTCTACGGATATGGAGCGATCCGTTATCTCATATATTCCCAGCTTAACAGGTGTGTCATATTCCGGTTGAGAATTATGTCTGCTTCTTCTCTTCGCAAATATTTCTCTTCCTCTCTGTTCTCTCTCCTTTTCCTGAAGGCATAGAAATCGGTCTGCAGCATACCGGCAGCATATTGCATTCCTGCCGACTCTCTTTTTAAGAATTTCAGCAGACTTTACAAGCAGGCGGTCACCCTCTTTACGACCGAATGTATCGTTATACAGCTTGAAATTCTCCAGATTGGTGGATATAATCGTATATTCCTTATCCGGATTATCATCCAGAGTTTCTCTGACCTTCTGATAGAAGAATTCCTTAGTATACAGCCCTGTCAGCCTGTCATACTGAAACTGGTTAACCAGGGCAGCAGTCTCACGAAGCTTGATAATGCTGGCTACACGATGCATAATAACCTGCGGTCGATATGGCTTCGGCACAAAATCCGTTGCGCCATGAGATAATGCATTCACTTCTTCGTCTTCTCCCTTATCCTGTGTCATTACAATAACAGGAATCAGTGACAGTTCTTTATCATTCTGAACTATATCCAGAAATGTATATCCGTCCATTTCGGGCATCATAACGTCGAGAAGGATTAAGGCTACATCCTCCTTGCTGTCTTTCAGAATCTTCAGTGCTGCCTGTCCGTTCTCAGCTTCCAGAACATTGTATTCAGCAGATAGTATCTCTCTCAACATTGCTCTGTTGGGTTCATTGTCCTCTACGATCAAAATCTGTTTCTGTTGAATCATCCTCAGTCTCTCTGTCTCTCTTCTAAAATTAAAACTTTACGTATTATAACTTGTCCATACATAGTTATTTTAACAGTTGCACAGAGCATACGCAACGAAAAGATGTAAATAACCTAAAGGAGGCTCAGTACAGAGTCTCCTTAATTTCTAGTGCCGACATATTCTGTTTTTCAGACTCCCTGTCTTTTACTTAAGGAACAAGCGAAGAAGCTTTTTGTACAGCCTGCTGCCGTAAGGCTGATAGCGCATAGGCAGGTCGATCCACGTCTTCTTGTCCACGATGGATTTATAATGTGAAAATGCATCAAAGCCGTCTCTGCCGTGGTACGAACCCATTCCGCTCTCGCCCACTCCGCCGAAGCCCATTTCGCTGGTGGCAAGATGAATCACCACATCGTTTATGCATCCGCCCCCGTAGGATAGTTCCCGGGTCACCCGGTCTATGTGGGTTTTGTTGGAGGAGAAGATGTACAGAGCCAGGGGTTTCACCTTCTGCTTCAGGCCGTCAACCACCGCATCAAAACTCTCAAAGGTGAGTACCGGCATAACCGGCCCGAAAATCTCCTCACCCATAACGGCATCCTCATAAGTCACGTTGTCCATTACGGTAGGGGCAATTCTGCATGATGAAGGATCCGTTTCGCCTCCGAATACCACCTTTGCAGGGTCAATGAGACCGCAAAGACGATTGAAGTGCTTCTCATTTATTATTTTGCCGTAGTCGGCGTTCTCAAGAGGTTTTTCCCCGTACTGGTTTTTTATCTGCCTGCACACCTCGGCGATAAAAGCATCCCTGACCGACTTTTCGCACAGGATGTAGTCCGGTGCAACGCAGGTCTGTCCGCAGTTAAGATACTTTCCGAAGACTATTCGCTTTGCCGCCAGTTTAATGTTAGCACTTGCGTCCACTATGCACGGACTCTTTCCCCCAAGCTCTAAAACAGCCGGTGTCAGATGCTCCGCTGCATGCCTGAGGACTTCCCTGCCTACAGCCTGACTTCCCGTAAAGAATATGAAATCAAACTTTTCTTCCAGAAGGGCAGAGTTTTCCTCCCTTCCGCCTGTCACGACGGCCACGTATTCAGGGTCAAAGCATTCTGTCACTATTTTTTCTATTACTGCACTTGTTGCCGGTGAATATGCGCTGGGCTTCACAACAGCTGTGTTTCCGGCGGCTATTGCATCTGCCAGAGGCTCTATTGTCAGCAGGAAAGGATAGTTCCACGGACTCATTATCAGAGTGTTTCCGTAAGGAACGGGCTGTCTGTAACTGTGAGATGCGAACTGTGACAGAGGTGTGTACACCGTCTTTCTCCGTGCGAATCTTTTCGTGTGGCGAATCATATAGGATATTTCGCTCAGAGTCAGACCGACTTCACACATGAATCCCTCATAGCCGCTCTTTCCCAGGTCGTCGGTCAGAGCCTCGCTAACCTCCTGCTCGTATTTTTTTATCGTATCATAAAGCTTCCTCAGTTGCTTCACGCGGAAGTCCACAGATATGGTGGCACCGCTTCTATAGTATTTTCTCTGCATTTCAAGCAAAGCTGCAATCTCTTTTTTAATCATTCTCGTCACTCCAGTCTGCGATTCTGTAATAGAACTGCTCAAGCTCGTCCCGGGTCATCAGCTTCGGTACAGGATAAAGGGGATTTGCCTCCTTTTCGGCATGCTTTGCCATGAGTGGGATATCCTCTTTTACTATTCCAGTGATTTTTTCCGGAATTTCCATTCTCAGGTTCAGTTCCCTTATCGCGCTGATGAATTTCTTTGCTCCTGCCTCAGGTGTATCATTTTCAGTGCACACTCCGGCAACTGCACCCAGTCTGTGAAGTTTATTATATGCACTTTCGCCGTAAGCTTCAAGAACATATGGCATTATCACTGCATTGGCAAAGCCGTGAGGGGTGCCGTACTGTCCTCACAGGGAATGTGCAACTGCATGAATCTACAACAACAGGTTCTCTGTATGGCAGTACGGGCAGCACCATTCTGAATGCCGTCTGAAATATACGGCAGTATGCTGATTTTAAAATAAACATAATTACCTCTACCTCTTAATCTAATCATTATTTCTCGTATTTTTTCGCTACAGATTCAAGGCTGTCGCTTATAACAGACAGGCTGCGGTAAAAAGCAACTCTCTCCTCTTCCGTGAGACCGCAGCTTATCTCCTCCAGAATGCTGTCAATTTTTTCAGATATCTCCTCCGCTATTTTCTGTCCGCTTGCCGTCAGAGTAATGGGACTTTTGTAGCGTTTGGTGCATTTTGACTCACAGGTCACATACCCCTTATTCTCCAGAAAGTCAAGGGCACGCGAAACAGTTGCCTTGTCTTCCTCACATTTCTCGCACAGTTCTGTTGCGGTAAGCCGACCTGAGCAGTACAGATAATACAGACAGGAAATATGCGCACTCCTCAGATCGTACTCTGCCATTTCCCCGATTTTTATTTTTCTGATATTTCTGCTGATTCTGTTTATCAGAACAGTAAACGTTTCAAATCTTGCTTCCAAAGCTGTTTCTCCTTTATATTTAGACTTGCGTTTTCATGCCGCAGTTTGCCTGATATATGGCTACAGTAAATCATTATAGCAAAAACTTGTTGAGAGTTCAACAAGTTTAAATTGCAAAAAACACCCCCTAACCTTGATAACTCAAGATTAAGGGGTTTGTAGTGAAAGCATCTGCCGTATTAAGTTCAGTTCGACATCAGGTCAGCCAGAGTTTTGCTGTCCAGATAGCCGTTTATCACTTTGCTCAGACCTCTCCAGAAGTCTATAGTCTGACATGAGCTTTCCCTTTCGCACTTTTCCGCACCCTCGGCAAGGCAGGCAACAGGTGCCAGACTTCCCTCGGTCAGACGCAGGACATCACCGATTACGATGTCAGCAGGTTCCGCAGCCAGTCTATATCCGCCTCCCTTCCCGTGAACAGCCTTTACCAGTCTGTTTCTCGAAAGTATAGGCATTATCTGTTCCAGATACTTCGGCGATATTCCCTGTCTCACCGCTACATCCTTCATGGGAATGTATCCGTCAGCCTGGTTCTCTGCCAGATCTATCATAACGCGAAGTGCGTATCTTCCTCTAGTTGAAATCATCTCTTTGTCTCCTTTACTTGTCTGTCTGAGCTGTTATTCCTGGAACAGCGGTGTTGACAGATATCTCTCACCTGTGTCGGGCAGAAGCACCACTATAGTCTTTCCTTCGTTTTCCGGACGCTGTGCCAGCTGTATTCCAGCCCAAAGCGACGCTCCTGAAGAAATACCCACCAGGAATCCCTCTTTCTTACCCACAAGCTTGGCTGAACTGAACGCGTCGTCATTTTCAACTGCAATAATCTCATCATATACTTGTGTGTCAAGAGTCTCCGGAACAAAACCGGCTCCAATCCCCTGAATCTTGTGGCTTCCGGCTTCACCCTTTGACAATACAGGGCTTGATGCAGGCTCTACCGCAACAACCTTAACGCCTGGTTTCTTTTCCTTCAGGTACTTTCCTGTACCTGATACTGTTCCTCCCGTTCCTACACCCGCAACGAAGATGTCAACCTCTCCGTCTGTATCAGCAAATATTTCAGGTCCTGTTGTCTCATAGTGTATCTTCGGATTTGACGGATTGGTGAACTGAGAAGGAACAAAGCTGTCCGGAATCTCTTTTGCAAGTTCTTCTGCCTTAGCTATTGCACCCTTCATACCCTTGGCACCCTCTGTAAGAACCAGCTCTGCTCCGTATGCCTTCTTCAGCTGTCTGCGTTCTACAGACATTGTTTCAGGCATTACGATGATGGCACGATATCCTCTGGCTGCAGCAACTGAGGCAAGCCCGATTCCCGTGTTTCCGCTTGTTGGTTCTATGATTACAGAACCCGGTTTCAGTGTGCCGTCTGCTTCCGCATCATCAATCATAGCCTTTGCGATACGATCCTTTACTGATCCTGACGGATTGAAAAATTCTACCTTTGCCAGCAGCTTAGCCTTCAGATCCAGTTCATTTTCAATATGTGTAAGTTCTACAATCGGTGTTCCTCCGATTAACTGATCTATAGAATTATATATTTTTGACATTTTTCTTCCTCCTGTTATTCCGTTTACTTTTCTGATTCTACCGCATCAAATGCCTGGCTCAGATCCTCAATGATATCGTCTATATGCTCTGTACCTATTGAAAGTCTGATTGTGCTCTGAGTAATTCCCTGGCTGATGAGTTCCTCCTCGCTCAGCTGTGAATGAGTAGTAGACGCAGGATGAATCACCAGACTCTTCACATCTGCCACATTCGCAAGAATGGAGAAAATCTCCAGGCTGTCGATAAACTTGTATGCGGCATCCTTTCCGCCTCTGATTTCAAATGTAAATATGCTTCCTCCGCCGTTAGGGAAATACTTCTCATACAGCGCATGATCAGGATGATCAGCGAGGGAAGGATGATTTACCTTCTCAACCAGCGGATGGCTGTTCAGGAATTCAATAACCTTCTTAGTGTTCTCCGCATGTCTGTCAAGTCTCAAAGGAAGAGTCTCAATACCCTGAAGCAGAAGAAACGCGTTAAAAGGTGAAATTGTTGCACCTGTATCACGAAGGAGTATAGCTCTGATATATGTAACAAATGCTGCAGGTGCTGTTGCATCAGCAAATGATATTCCGTGGTAGCTTGGGTTTGGATCTGCAATAGCCGGGAATCTGCCTGATGCCTTCCAGTCATAGGTACCTGCTTCAACGATAATTCCACCAAGAGTTGTTCCGTGACCGCCGAAGAATTTGGTAGCAGAGTGTACAACGATATCAGCACCATGTTCAATTGGTCTGATCCAGTATGCTGCACCAAAGGTATTGTCTACAACCAGAGGAAGCTGGTGCCTGTGTGCAATTTCTGAAATCGCATCAATATCAGGAATATCGCTGTTAGGATTTCCCAGAGTCTCAAGATATATAGCCTTGGTGTCGTCCTGAATTGCGTCTTCAATTTCCTTCAGATCATGTGCATCCACGAAGGTGGCCGTAATTCCGTACTGCGGAAGAGTATGTGCCAGAAGATTATATGTTCCGCCATAAATGGTCTTCTGAGCTACAATGTGTCCGCCATTTGCTGCAAGTGCCTGAAGCGTATATGTTATTGCAGCTGCTCCGGATGCAACTGCAAGGGCTGCTGTTCCACCTTCCAGAGCTGCCACTCTCTTCTCCAGAACATCCTGCGTTGAGTTTGTCAGTCTTCCGTAAATATTTCCCGCATCAGCAAGTCCGAAACGGTCAGCAGCATGCTGTGAATTTCTGAACACGTAACTTGTTGTCTGATAGATTGGAACTGCCCTTGCATCAGTTGCCGGATCCGGCTGTTCCTGTCCAACGTGTAGTGCTAATGTTTCAAATCTATAGTTCTTACTCATAATTTCAATCTCCTTTTCAAATGTGCTTATGTAATAATTCTGTTATTCTCTTTGTTCAGCGGTAGCTGCCGCAACAGCAGCACATTCGTCCGAATCTGAAATTGTGTCTTTCCCATTCTATTAATATAATACTCACTTTTATTTCCTACCTTTCCAGTGGGTTAATAGCATAATATATCCATTTTCCTATAATGTCAATAGCTTTTATGGGATTTTTTTGTTTTTTTTCACAAAAACAGCAAAATCCAAGTCGCAAACTTTAGGTTTAAAACCCATTCGACTTGGATTTTTCTGTAATAAGCAGGATTTATTTTAAAATCTCTGCGATGTCGTCTTTTTCAATTACAAACTCAACAACCCCCATTGATGCAGGGCCAACCTCGCACTCATCAAAGCTGATTACTATGTTACCGTCTTCATTTATGAAGAACTCTGCTTCATCCACCGCTTCAGACATGTTAAAACCTGAAATTTCATTATCGTCAATCCAGTACGAAGCATCTTCATCCGCCTTCATCTGCATGCGCATCTGTGCTTCTATAGAATTCACAATTTCGGACATATAGTCTGTATCCGGTTTGAACAGATCGGACAGTTCAACCCTGTCACCTGTTCTCAGATCAATTGTGTAGTAATGATGTTCTTCATACGCACTTCCCTGTGCCTTGCATGCAATAAGCTTTACTGTAAAGTAGTCTTCAGTGCTAGGTATTATCTCTGATCTGACAGTCAGATTCTCATGCCCCTCTATCTCCAGTTCTTCTCTGAATTCATCAATCCAGCTGTTTATTAGAGCTTTCATTTCAGCATTTATCTCTTTGGCCGACTGCTCACCTTTCCTTGAAGCTCCATCTTCATCGCTGCTTCCCGAAGCAATTTCAGAAAACTCAACATCAGCAGATTTGCTGCCGTCATCGTGCTGAAATTCTCTTACAGTTACCAGTTTGAAGAAATCTCCCAGTACAGGAATATTCCCCATCGTCTGCGCCATAGCTGAAGATGTGTTTGGCAGAATAACGATCATTAACGCCGCAGCTACTGCAACAGCCGTTCCCCTTAATGATCTGTATCTGTTTCTCTTTTCAGCGGCTTTCTTTTCGGCCTTGGCCTGATCCATTCGCATACGCATCTTTCTGTATGCTTCCTCATTCATTTCTATTTTATTATAATCCCCTTTATATTCCTCAAATTTTTTCTTATTATCCAAATTATAGCTCCTTTCCGTTATACAGTGTCGAGTTCCAGTCTGAGCTTCTTAAGACTGCGATACAGTCGGCTCTTGATCGTATTCACATTTTCATCAAGTACCTCTGCAATCTCATCCAGCTTCATATCCTCGAAATATTTCAACTGAATAACAGCTTTATCTTTTTTGTCCATACGTTCCAATGCCCGTTTCAGATCCAGATTCTCGTATGTATCCTCGCTCTGAAGCTCCGGAATCTCCTCTTCCCCTAAAACAAGCACCTTCCGGCTGCTCAGAAATCGAAAAACCTCGTTCATCATAATTCTGTACACCCAGGTGGATGCATGCTCCTCATTCTGCAGCGAATCACTATATCGTATAGCCTTATATGCACCCTCCTGTACAATATCTGCTGCATCCTCTTCATTATGAACGTAGCTATATGCCATTCGATAATAACTATTATATTTTTCACAAATAACCTGTTCTATTATTTCTTCTTTTACTTTGTTCTTTTTATCCCGGGAAAACAACTTGAGAACCACCTCCTTAAGTGTTTCTATATATTAGACATTATGGTTCAGTAAAAAGTTTCAGAAAAATTAATATTTTAAAAAAATTCTGAAAATAAAATTCCCCATTATCGTAACATAATACCCGATAACAGGGAACCCTTAAATACTCTGCATATTTTACAAAAAAATTACCTGACCATGATTTTAAAATTTACACACCTTTCATATACTACCATAAAAATGGAGGTGGCGATAATGAACAGATTATGGAGATATATTGAAAACAAAGACTGGAATACTGAAACCAAATATAAGTTTCTCCTGTTAATCATTGGAGTTCTGTCAGCTGTTGCAGGATTCATCACATGGCTCCTGATTCGCCCGGAAATGTTTGCAACCGTAGACTGGATGCTTTGTTTCATAGGATATCCCGTTTTTATTTCATGGTTTATTGTGTTTTTTTATTCGTGCCGCCACGATTTTCATGACGGACGACCTGAAAGATAGTTCTACAGACTTTTTTCTTCCATAATACTCATATATGCAGGTCTGATAATCTTATCAGCACATATCATTTCCTCAATTCTGTGAGCGCTCCAGCCTACAACTCTTGCTATCGCAAACATCGCCGTGTAAAGTTCTACCGGAATGCCCAGCATGTCGTATACAAATCCGCTGTAAAAGTCCACATTAGGACTGACACCTTTGTAAATCTTTCTCTTTTCTGCTATTACCTTAGGGGCAAGCTCTTCTATGTTCTCGTAAAGCTCAAGATCATCATTTCTTCCCTTTTCTTCTGCAAGCTGTTTAACATAACTCTTGAATACCCTTTCTCTCGGGTCTGAAATGGAGTATACTGCATGACCCATCCCGTAAATCAGCCCCTTGTTGTCAAAGGCTTCCTTGTCTACTATTTTACCAAGGTATGCCTCTATCTCATCCTTATCACTGTAGTCCCTTACATGATTCCGGATATTCTCCATCATTTCCATAACCTTGATATTGGCACCGCCATGTTTAGGACCTTTCAGAGAACACATAGCTGCTGCCATAGTTGAATATGTATCTGAACCGGATGAAGTAACAACTCTTGTAGTAAAGGTTGAGTTATTTCCGCCTCCATGCTCCATATGAAGAATCAGAGCTGTGTCCAGAACCTTTGCTTCGGTCAGAGTGTATTTCTGATCCGGTCTCATCATCATCAGAATGTTCTCGGCAGTGGAAAGGCTTTTGTCCGGGTGATGGATATACATACTTTCATTCTTTTCATAATGATTATACGCATTGTATCCGTAAACTGCCAGAAGCGGGAATTCACTTATCAGCTGTATGCACTGACGCAGAGAATTGCTGATTGAAGGATTCTTTGCCTGCCTGTCGTATGAAGCAAGTGTAAGAATGCTTCTTGTCATTGAATTCATCACGTCCTCAGACGGCGCCTTCATGATGACATCGCGTGTAAAGTTAGTAGGCAGAGTTCTGCATGCTCCGATGATTTCCTTGAAGTCCCTTTCCTCTTCTTCATCCGGCAGATCACCCATGAGCAGAAGATATGCGAACTTTTCGAATCCGAATTCGTCTTCGTCCAGGCTGCCGATAAGTTCCTCAACCCTGTATCCTCTGTACCACAGTTCTCCGTCGCAGGATACCTTCCTGTTATTCTCTATCTTTGATGAAATAATTTTAGATATGTTTGTAAGACCTGTAAGCACGCCTTTTCCATTTTCATCTCTAAGGCCCTTGTTGACGCCATATTCCTCAAACAGCCTCGGTGCGATGTTGTCATTGACTCTGCATACGGATTCAAGCTGTTTGATATAGTCATTCATGTTTTCCGTAATCATCGCTTTCCACCTCCAGATTTTCCGCTTCACTGCTAATAATTGTTTCCAGCTGTTTCATAAGCCGAAGCAGCTGTAAAAGGTTGTCTTTGCCGAATTTGTCGATAACATGTCCGTAGTAAGACTTTAGGAGTTCTTCCTGATTTCTGATAATGCTCTGTCCACTTTCTGTAATCGTAACATAGGTTCCTTCGCTGCCGTCTCCGTCATGAGACCATACCACATATCCCGCATCACGAAGCTTTCCCGCCATATTAGAAACCTGTCTCATTGTCATATGAAGCCTGTCAGCCAGATCCTTCAGATATGCTCTTCCCTCGTATATGCCTGACTCTTCCTCCAGAGCAATGTACTCTAATGCTATGTATTCAGGTATGCTCATCTTCAGAATATCCTTGCGGTATTCATGATTGAAAAGATGTCTCTGATACATCAGTTCATTGGTCAGCTTGATAATCTCCTTGTTCTCCATCAAAACTCCCCTTTCTTTTAGCACTCATATATTCGGAGTGCTAATCTGCGAGTAAAAAATATATGTTTCCCCGGGAACATATACAAATTAAAAAATTGTATACATGCTTAAACATTGTATAAACATTTAGATAAAAGAATTATAACACGAAAAAAGCAGATGTCAACCATCGCTGTGTGAAGATTGATACTGCCTATTTGTGAAGATTATATGAAACTGCTATTAAAGTGTCATCACTCTGAAGCTTAAGATCCGGTTTGATATCAGTTATCACTTTTCCGTTCCTGTTTACGGCAATGACATTTATGCCTTTCTTTTCTCTCAGTTTAAGTTCCTGAAGGGAACGTCCAATCCAGTTCTCTTCTATATTGAGTTCTATCATTTTCAGCTTATCGTAAAGCTCAATATAGTCAAGATAGTTGCCACTCAGCGCACTTCTCGCAATTCGTATTCCGCCATCTCTTTCCGGTATTACCACCCTGTCCGCCCCAATCTTTTTAAATATCAGTTCCTGGGTGGCGTCAGCCGCCTTTGCAAGTACAAGCGGCACACCGGCCTCTTTTGCCTTAAGGATTGCAAAAATGGATGCATCCAGACTGCCTGTCATCGATACGATTACACCATCCATATTAGAAATGCCCAGTTTACTGTACGAAGGTTCATCCAGTACATCCATAACCACTGCACCGGTGACTCTGTCTGAAAATGCTGCTATCTTGCTCTCATCCGTATCACACACAAGCACATCTGCTCCCATTTTTGTCAGTTCCAGTGCAACGCTTTTACCGAACTCACCTAATCCAAAAACCGCATATGATTTTCTCATTAATACCATCCTCTCATTACGTATTCAGCCTACGCGTACATTGCCGTCAGCATAGTGCATTCCTGATTTTCTGCCGCTTCCGGTCAACGCAACAGCTACAGAAATAGGACCTACACGACCAAGATACATGCAGATTATTATAACCAGTTTGCCCCCAAAGTCAAGAGATGATGTGAAATCCCTCGACAGACCGACTGTTCCAAGTGCACTGAATACCTCAAAAACAAGATCAGTTGCACTTCCATCCTGAAAGCAGTACATTACAGCTACTGCAATCACAGCAGCGGCTGAGCTTATAGTGAACACCGCAAAGGCCTTTCGAACTGCCGGACGCGGAACACTTCTGCGGAAGCAGAACACATCGCTCTCTCCTCTTATTACAGCCCGTGTCTCCAGACCCATAACTGCGATTGTGGTCGTTTTGATACCTCCTGCCGTACCTCCGGGAGAGCCGCCTATAAACATCAGAATTATCGTTATCACAACTGATGGAAAAGTCAGATATTTTTGCGAGAATACTGCGAAACCAGCTGTCCTGGTTGTTACCGACTGAAACAGGCATTCAAGAAGCTGGAAATGAACCGGCAGATTTCCAATCGTCCTGCTGTTGTCACGTTCAAATATCCAGTAGCATAACGTTCCACCCAGAATCAGAACGGCAGTCATGTTCAGAACAATTTTAGAATGCTGAGACAACGGTCGTCTGTCAGTTTTGTTCCCTGCCATTTTGTTCATGAACCCGGTTAAGCTTTGAAACAGCTCCCAAAGAGTGCTGAAGCCCAGCCCTCCCAGAATAATAAGAGTAATTGTAATAATATTTACGAAACAATTCATTGAGTAGGGTTCCATGCTGCTGTCGCCCAGAACATCAATTCCCGCATTGCAGAATGCCGATACTGAATGAAATACAGAATACCATATGCCCTTAGCAAGTCTGAACCTTGGCACAAAGGTAAAGGCGTAGAGAATTGCCCCCATTAACTCAATCACAAGCATGCTCTTGAACAAACGCACAACAAAATTCACTATTCCCT
>JALENF010000101.1 GCA_022767945.1 Bacillota bacterium | reverse complement strand
CATATATTGCTTTCCGCAGCATACATGGCATCGTGATACTTCACATCACCTGTAATATAAAGATCACAGCCCTCAGACACAGCATCCCTGATAAACTCGCCCCCGCTGCCGCTGCACCAGCCTATACAGTTTATACTTCTGGTTTTGTCACCAACCATTTTAAAATATTTTTCATCTATCTGAAATGCCTCTGAAATCTGATGAATCATCTCACTGAAGGTAATCTCAAAAGGGGTCTCAGCCTTTCTGCAAAAACCATTGTCCATGTCAAAAGGTCTGACGTTTTCAAGATCGAGAATACGTCCGATATAATCATTATTTCCGCCTTCCATTTTATCAAAGCTCGTATGGCATGAGAACACTGAGATGTCACGCTTAATGAGTTTTGATATATAGCCGCCCGTAACGTCGCGGGCATCAATTGACTTTACGCCGCCGAAAATCAGCGGGTGATGGGTCACTATTAAATCTGCATCCCGATTCACAGCCTCATCAATTACTTTAGAAGTGACCTCCAGGGCAACAAGTATTCGCTCTACCTTATCAATACCACTATTGATCTGAAATCCGCAATTATCCCACGGTTCAGCCAGTCCATCAGGACAAAATGATTCCATTACCTTGATAAATTCTTTCTTTGTCATAGCAGTCTCTCCAATTGTTCTACAATCAGTTACTTTTCAAGTTCTGAAAGAAGATGCCTTATTTTTTCAACCCTTGATTTAGCCTTAACCCCTTCTCGCTCAGGGTTTTTGCTTTTTTTCAGGATGTTCTGGTAAATGTTGTTTTCGAGTTCAAGTTTTGAGCGGAGATATTCCTCGGTCAGCGGCCCTCTCCATTCAAGCAACCTGTCCGGATAGTCAAAGTCTGCCGTGTACTCCGCATTACGTTTAACATCTTCAGCTGTACGGACAGTAAGAATCTCGCAGATGTATTTTCCCTCCCTGACGAGGCTCTCTTTTTCAATATCAAAACCATTCAGGTACAGCCAGTATCTCAGTGCTCCTGCCTTGTTGCGGGGCTGAAAAATATATCTTTTTATTGAACGGCTCTTCTTCACATTCCAGTCAAGAATGTCACGTATCAGTAATCCGCCCATACCTGCAATAACAACAACATCAACCTCTCCGTCCTTGAGAACATCTATACCGTCTCCGAGTCTAAGGTCGTATGTTTTTCCCGGACCAGCAAGTCTGCAGTTTTCATCTGCCTTTGCCAATGATCCTTTGCTGATGTCTGCCATAATGACGTGAGGGCATATCCCCGACTCCATCAGATACAATGGCAAAAAACCATGGTCAGTTCCGATGTCTGCCATGGTTTCACCTGCAATAATCTCATCAGCAATCAGTTGTAATCTATCACTTAATTTCATAGAATCTCTCCTGATATACTAAATTAACATCGCGCATCGCGCTTTATATCAATGCTTTTACTCTAAATAATCCTTAAGCTTCTTACTCCTGCTTGGATGTCTCAGTTTCCTCAAAGCCTTTGCTTCAATCTGTCTGATTCTTTCCCTCGTTACATCGAACTCTTTGCCTACTTCTTCAAGTGTTCTTGCACGTCCGTCTTCCAGACCGAATCTCAGCTTAAGAACCTTCTGTTCTCTGTCAGTCAGAGTATCAAGCACCTCGACGAGCTGTTCCTTAAGCATAGAGAATGCTGCGGCCTCTGCCGGTGCAGGTACATCGTCATCCGGAATAAAGTCACCAAGATGGCTGTCTTCCTCCTCGCCGATTGGAGTTTCCAGTGAAACCGGTTCCTGGGCAATCTTCTGGATTTCTCTGACTTTATCTACGGAGATTCCCATCTCCTTTGCAATTTCTTCAGGAAGCGGTTCTCTGCCATAGGTCTGAAGCAGCTGTCTGGACACCCTGATCAGTTTGTTGATTGTCTCAACCATGTGTACCGGAATTCTTATAGTTCTTGCCTGGTCGGCAATTGATCTGGTAATTGCCTGTCTGATCCACCATGTTGCATATGTGGAGAACTTGTATCCCTTTCTGTAGTCAAACTTGTCTACGGCCTTAATCAGACCCAGATTACCCTCCTGAATAAGATCCAGAAAAAGCATTCCTCGTCCAACATATCTCTTTGCGATACTTACTACAAGTCTCAGGTTGGCTTCACAAAGCTTTTTCTTTGCTTCTTCATCCCCCTGTTCCATTCTCTTCGCAAGTTCAATTTCCTCGTCACCCGAAAGAAGAGGAACCTTACCGATTTCCTTAAGGTACATTCTGACTGGATCATCCACAGCTACTCCCTTAGGAAGTGTAGCTTCAATATCAATTTCTCCGGCCTCGTTTACGACGATGCCGTCATCTTCCTTGTCCTTATCCCCTTCATCATCGTCAAGGATAACGGCAAAGTCATCTTCTGACTCAGTGCCTATCTCTATATCGCGAGATAATAGAGCTTCATAGATATCGTCCACAGTCTGTTTGTCCAGGTCGGTTCCCTCCAGGCACTCTGCAATGTCCGCATAAGTCAGGGTATTCTTCTTTGTTTTCGCCACACTAGTCAGTTTGTTCAGAATATCAGCCTTAAGCTGTTCCGGAGTCATTACCTCAGCAACCTTATCCTTATTCTTAGCAGCTGTCTTGTTCTTTTCTTCTGTGTTCATTTTATCCCCCTATAAGCACTTAAGTTCTTTCTGTATTTCCATCATTCTAAGCATCAGCTCTTTAATTCTGTCCTGATTTTCCACTTCATCCGCCATATCCAGGAGAGTGTTAATCTTATCAAGCTCCTTGTTCAAAAGCTGTTTCTTCCATGTATTAACGCACTCATCGAAAACACGCTCCTCATTACCTGCTATAATGACGCCGTCCACTATTTCCTGCAAAGCTTGTGCTTCCTCTGCAGACATTCCGTCCATAATAAGCTTCAGGTCAATTCGCCCTGTCTTCTCGTGTTCATGTTTCAGTATCTCATATATCTTTCTTCCAAAATCACTGGTAAAAACACCCTCATAGGCCTTCAGCCTGTCGATATAGTCTTCCTCAGTGAGAGCTACCTTAATCAGTGTTTTTTCAATCGGAGTTATCTTCTGTATAATTTCTGCTTCCAACTCTCTCTGTGGTGCATAAGCACGATTCTCGGTCTGAAAGGATCCGTCCAGTTCACGTCTTATTGCCGTCTCAGCAATTCTGATATCTCTGGACAATTTCTTTATGTAAACATCCTGTTCCACAGGGCTAAACTCTCTAAGAATGGCAACGGCCTTCTTCATGTAATCCAGCCTATCCTCATCCAACTCCAGATTGAACCCCGCCTTTGCGGATTCCAGCTTGTAATCTGCATACGGAAGGGCTGTACTTTCTATTAATTCAAGAAACGCATTTTTTCCGTTCTTCTTTATGTACTCGTCCGGGTCCTTACCGTCCGTCACGTGAAGCACCTTAACCTTCAGACCCTCTTTTCGGAGAATTTCCATACCTCTTAACGCAGCGGCTCTTCCGGCGTTGTCGGCATCATACGTCAAAACCACATTATGGGTATATCTCTTGATAAGTCTTGCCTGATTCTCAGTCAGAGCCGTACCCAGTGATGCAGCCACATTTCTTATACCGCACTGGTAAAGAGAGATAACATCCATATATCCCTCGACTATAATAATGCAGTCCTCCTTACCAACATCCTGCCTTGACAGATTCAGCCCGTAAAGATTATTTTTTTTCTGAAATATTTTACTTTCCGGAGAATTAAGATACTTTGGATTATCACTAGGATCTATAGCTCGTCCGCCAAAACCGATTACCTTTCCGTTTGTGCTTATAATCGGAAAAATCGGGCGGTTTCTAAATCTATCATAGTATTTACCATTTTTTTCAGAAACTAAACCTAGCTCTACCATAATTTTATTATCGACGCCCTGCCCCGATAAAAATCTGTACAGGCTGTCCCACTGTTCGTCAGCATAGCCTATACCGAATTTCTTTAGAATTGGAGGCGTTATGGCACGGCTGTGCATATACGCATAACCTTTATTTGCCTTTTCTGTAAAAGACCTGTAAAAGAACTGTGCCGCCAGCTTATTGGCTCGGTAATAAGCTTCCCGATTGTCATTATAGGATTTTTTTTCAACAGATATTCCATATTCTCCGGCAATTTTCTCAACTGCCTCACCAAATTCCAGGTTATAGTATCTCTTAACAAACTCTATGACATCACCTGTAGCTCCGCATCCGAAGCACGTGAAAATCTGTTTGGTTTCAGAGACAACAAAAGAAGGTGTCTTCTCGTTATGGAACGGGCAGACCCCTTTATGATTAGATCCTGCCCTCTTTAGCTGTACTACACGGCCGACTACATCAACGATATTCACCTGACTCTTTATAGTTTCAATTGTGGAATTAGAAAAGGAAAATCCCATCTATACCTCCGAATATTACTCTTCAATACTCTATTCTACAAAATATAGGATTTTCCTTTATTATTTTTTAAAAATTTTATTAAAGTTTATTTCCATGACTTCGGAACAAAGAGCTCGGAATACAGATTAATTGCAAATCTGTCAGTCATTCCGGCAATGTAATCCTTGACTATGGTATTTACACCATCTCTTTCAGTAAGCATTCTCAGCTCTTCAGGTATTTTTTCCGGATGCCTGATAAAATGCTCGTACAGTGAGCTGATTACGACCTCAACCTTTAAGAGATCCTCTTCCTTCTTGACCTTGTCGCTCTTATATACATTGGCAAACATAAAATTACGAAGAATATTCAGCTGTTCCGTATGCTCCTCGTCCATTCTGACAAAGTCCTTGCCGTCACTGAAGGCTACAACGTTGGAAACCATACAGTCGATTCTCTCTCTATGGCCGTATCCGAACATTTCCAGAGCAGAACGCGGCAGGTCATCTAAAGTTATTACCCCGCTTCTCACAGCATCATCGATATCGTGATTTATGTATGCGATTCTGTCACTGATTTTCACAATCTGTCCCTCGAGTGTTGCGGCAGGCAGATTTCCCGTGTGGTTCTTTATTCCATCCCTTACCTCAAAGGTCAGATTCATTCCCCTTCTGTTAGGCGTACATTCAAGAACCTCCGCAACGCGCAGACTTTGTTCATTGTGCTTGAATCCACCCGGATGCAGCCTGTTGAGCACCATTTCACCATTATGCCCGAACGGCGTATGTCCAAGGTCATGACCCAGGGCGATAGCCTCTGTAAGATCCTCGTTGAGATTAAGGCTCCTTGCAATGGTCCTTGCAACCTGATTAACCTCAAGAGTGTGTGTAAGACGCGTTCTGTAATGATCCCCTTCCGGAGAAAGAAAAACCTGTGTCTTATGCATAAGCCTTCTGAAGGCCTTAGAATGAATAATCCTGTCCCTGTCTCTCTGAAACTCCGTCCTGAATCTGCATGGCTCCTCATATACCTCCCTGCCCCTGGTCTGGGAAGATTTTACCGCCTTCTCAGAAAGAAGCATATTTTCTCTTTTTTCTATATCCTCTCTATAAAGCATAAATTATACCCCCGTATGTCCAAAACCTCCGGCACCTCTTTCAGTTTTACTCAGCTCATCAGCCCATCGAAAAACAGCCTGCTCGCAGCGGCTGATTACAACCTGTGCGATTCTGTCGCCATTACTGATTACAAAGTCTTCCTGACCCCAGTTTATCAGAATGACACCGATTTCACCTCTGTAATCAGAGTCTATGGTTCCTATTCCGTTAACCAGCCCTATGCCGTTTTTCAGGGCCAGTCCGCTTCTGCCTCTTACCTGCGCTTCATAGCCATCGGGAATTTCCATAAAAAGTCCCGTTGGAATAAGTCTTCGTTCTCCGGGTTTCAGGGTTACCGGTTCTTCAAGGAACGCCGTTATATCAAAACCGGCAGAGCCCGGCGTCTTATATTCAGGAAGAATCCCGCTTTTGCTCACTATCTTTATTTCCATATATTTCTTCAAGATGCCTTTCAGTCTGTTATTATTACCACTGTATTGTAACACATGACGTCGAAAATTCATATATATATCACGAAAGATTATCTATACTGTTAAGGAGGTATATAAGTCTATGATTCCCG
>JALENF010000083.1 GCA_022767945.1 Bacillota bacterium | reverse complement strand
CTGAGCCCATATCCACACCTTTTATTTCAAACTCCCGGAATCCTTCACCACGGTTAAGAAGGATTCTGTCGTCCTGTGTTTTAACAACGGTCTCAATTTTTTTCTCCGGATTAAGATCGATATATACACCTGCACGATAGTAAAGGATATCGGCGACTGTGAAAAGAATAACGGTGCATAACATAACAGTAATAAACTTTTTCATCTCTCGCCTCCATTCTTTTCCATTACTTTTAATCTGTATTCTCGTTATATATCTTAACCTTTGATTCTGCACAGAACTGTCTTAACGAATCTATGTTTTCGTCCATCCACTTTCCGCGCTTCAGAAGATAGAACTTTAACTGTTTCAGAGCATCTTCATAGGATCTGATGTTTCTTTCTGCCGGCCTCAGCAGAGAATTGCTTCGGAAGGAATCTTCCCATCTTTCATAATTACGCTCTACTGCTGGTCCAAGGTACTTTACTGTATCATCAATGTATTCACTGAGATATTCATCACTGAGATAACTCTTTCTGAGTGACTTGTATTTGGCGATAACACATTCTACGAAATCCTCGTCCTTTGTCAGCATATTGAACCACAGCTTGTTCTGCATACGAAAGCTTTGAACCGGTGAGTGAGGTTCTTCCTGGAAATTATCACATGAATTATTGAAATCCCAGACGCACATCTTAAGCTTTCCGTCTGTATCTTTATAGATATATGTTGAATATGTACCCGCGTCATAATTCCCTGTAAATTCATTTATTATAAAGTATTCCGCAAAGGAATCCATATCTATGAAATTTTTGTATCCATACTTCTTATTATTGTAGTCATATGAATACAATGACTTCTCGAAACGTGAAAAATCATCATTTATCGACTTTTTTATGTCCTCATTAAGCATAGTCGGCCCCGGAAACTCTACATTCAGCTTGAGAGCTTTACTCTTACGCATTGTATATGAAGAAAAACTGTTCAGATTATCCGTTCTGTCAAAGTCCTCCCTATCGAGTCTCAGCAGATATCCCGTATAAGTGTCATTTTTTTCATCTATTGCAAGTTCAAGTCTTGCACCGTTACTTCCCTCATCTATCAGTTCAGTGAGCACATATACTCCCATATATTCCCCGTTTAACATGAGTTCACAGAAACGCACATTTGGAGAATAGTCCATTATTTCTCCTGCAATATTATACATCATGTAGTTTCTGATGAGGGTTTTGTCGAGGAAGGGTCCGTGCAGTGCCCACTCGTGGTGTGCGTCCATGCCTATCAGACTCTGCGGATTGTTCTCTCCGTTTTCATCCACAAGCTTAATACGGTAGTTCAGCTTATCAAAATATCTGGATGAATTGCCCCTTACATGAATGAGAATGTCACTTGATACCGTCGGCTCATCCGACGGATGATTGTACTCAGTTTCACTGTCCGCTATATACATGTGAGCACATATCCGCTCTTCTTCTGTTCCGTTTGCTGCGACATCAGCCTCAGCTGCCTTCTTTTCAGCGTTTCTTCCCATTGAACCGGGTATAGTCTTTCCTCCGGTATCAATGCAAACCAGAGGGAGATGAGTACAGAGCTCACCGTCTGAGTGATCCTGAGTACACTGCTTCTTTTCCTGTGCCTCAAGATGCTGATGATATCTTGTTCCCTCATCCGTCTTGAAGACCGCATGCCAGTTTATGATACCCGCAATCAGCACGACGGCGCAGCCTATAATTCCCACCGTCTTGTATTTCATTCAAGCATCCTCCATCAGTTAGATATTTCGTCGTTCTGCATTACAATGTTAACATATTCAATGCCGCCGATCTTATATATGCTTCCTGTAATGTCCGGCTCCTTTTTCTCCGCTTTCTTTATCATCTTCTGCGTAAGCTCATATATCAGTTCTACAGAGCTGTCCGTTGTATTCTCAACACGCAGAACAGCTCTACCGTCAAACAGCTTGTACACCTGCGATTTAATCATAGGTGACTTGGAACGTTCCGCACGCAGTATGAACAGCATACGGTTGTCGCTCTTGATACAGTCAAGAAGAAGAATAACCACGAAAACGACACCGCTGCCGATAGATGCAACCAGATAGTCACCTACACCACAGCATATTCCCACGATTATCGCCCAGAAAATATAAACAGTGTCCCTTGAATCCTTGATGGCAGTTCTGAAACGTACTATGGAAAGTGCTCCAACCATACCAAGAGACAGTGCAATATTGTTCCCGATAACTGTCATTACTGTTCCTGTCAGTACTGTCAGAATAACGAGTGATGCGTTAAATTTCTTGCTGTAAATAGTTCCCCTGTGTGATATAAAATAGGAAATAAAAATGAAAAAACCCAGAACCGCAGCCAGGGTAATATTCATAAGAATCTGCTCCCATGTCATGTCGCTGGGATTTGTGAACAAACTGTATATTTTCTCTCTCATAGTCCTTTTAAAGCTCCTCCTTATAATCTGGTCCTGTATCCGTTCTGTCTTGCCAGAACATATTTGCTGACTGACAGCTCACTTCGGTTGACCGAATTTATAAGCCGTCTTATGTAATCGAGGAGAAATCCGTTAAACTTTACCTCCAGCACCACATCGTACTTGTCAAGCACCGGATTCATGTTAAGTTCAGGATCAAACAGATCAAAGCTGCTCTCCGTAGATACTATATTACTGTCAAACGTTATTCTGATTTTATTTTCCTTTGCAATAAAGGCCTTTCTGTTATACTGAACTATGGTCTTCGGTCTGTAACACCTGCAGTTCATAAGCCCGTAGCATTCAGCAGCAAATGGTTCCTGATACTTGAGCAGAGGTGAATAATTGCCTCTTGTCATCTGAATCGCATCCTCTCGCGTCAGCCTCAGCGACCTCTTCAGCTGATTTGCCCCCTGCTTCTGCTTCATCTCCAGCATTGCAAATTCACCGTTTGGATCGTAGCATCTTAGCCTGATTTTGCGGCGTACTTCCACACCGTCAACCTTTTCAAAATAATCACCGTCATAAATGGTATCAAAATACAGAGACCGTATAATATACCCATGTGTCCCGTTGTGAGGATCGCCTTTCATCACCTGCTCCAGGCGGTGAGAAATTCGTATGGCCTCATCCACACTTATCAAAAATTTTTTTTCTTCACGTGCCACCTTATTCACAGCATAACCTCCGACTCACATCGACCCTTCTCATCCACAATGAAAGCCGTAACCCTGTTTTTACCTCTGTTCTTTGAGCTGTACATAGCCTGATCCGCCATATCAACGACATCATGGTTTGTAACATCTGATGCACCCTTCAGAATACATAGGCCTACGCTCACTGTAACCTGAACCTTTTTCCCATTATACATTATGTATGCAGCTTCGATTTCCCTGCGTATCCTTTCACCTGTCTCCACAGGATCATGACCGCACCGCATTACTATCAGAAACTCTTCTCCGCCCCACCGGCAGTAACGCGAATGTTCACATATGACTCTCCCAAGTATGGAAGCAATCATTTTAAGTACCTCATCGCCGCATTCATGACCATAGGTGTCGTTGACATTTTTAAATCCGTCGACATCCATCATTATGACTGCGACTCTCTCTTCGCTTTTGCCGCTCAGCGCCTCATTCATGAAATCCTCTATACCGAAACGATTGTTTAATCCCGTCAGAGGATCTATACAGTACAGATGTGCGTATTCCTCCTTGCTCCTCTCGAGCTGAATCCTCGTTTCCTTGCGAACAATTTCACCCATCAGCGAGACAATAAAAATTAAACAGTAGAGAAAAGGAAATTCAACCATAAAGGTTCCTGAATAGGAATACATCAGCAAGCTTCTGCCTGCCGGAATCCAGAAGAGAAAGACAATCATCGCGAATACTGCTGCAGAAAAAAAGCCCCCGTTTCTTATTCCGAAGACGAGAATTGCAAGACCCGGAATCAGGCAGGTCCACAGCACGCTGAATCCATCGTACACCCCGCTAATAAACATGTGAACAAGCAGTATCATCAATTCAGCTTCAAATATGTAGAAAACAATTTTTTTATTAAATTTTGAATACATCATAAAGAACAGATTTAATACGAAAAGAGCGCAGAAAACCAGTGCCTCTGCCATGAATATGTACTCCTCCGCAAAGAAGTTCACTACAGTCACGACAAAAGCAATGGCTGACAATACAATATTGATAATATAGAACAGAAGCGACTGCCTTGAGCGATCCTCCACCAGCGCGTCCTTTCTTCTGTTTAAAATGCTGTCCTTAGATGTTTCAAACATAGTGCTGTCTCCATTTTTTCATACTTTTAGTGATTATACCATACCATAATCACAAAGATGTTACAGGGATCAGAACGTTATTCGCTCTTTTTCCAGAGGAGACCGCAGGTTTCCTCCGCCCAGCTGTACTGTGTCATATACTCCCCAAAGAATTCCGGATTCCCGGTTTTCAGATAAGAGAAATAGTCACAGTCAAACTTTTCCGGATCTATATAATAGCTGTAGCTCGACTGATGAAAAACATCGCTGCAGCCTGCCGCCTCAAGTGTCTGGCGCAGATCGAGCAGAAGCTGCCTCAGATAGTTGTGCTTTTTCTCATCGTCACCGTCATCGTTCCACAATCTTGCACTTATTTCCTTGGCTGTGACCCCTGCCCCCTTTCTGTCGATCAGGTAGGCGAGCAGTTCCTTCGTTTTTGTACGCTTAAAAGACAGCTTTTCACCCTGAAAATACACTTCGAAATTCCCGAAACACTTCACCGTAAGCGGTTTTTCCTTTGCCCGTACGCCTTTGATGTGGTTAATTTCATCCTGCACATCCTCTGCGGAAACCGGCTTCATCAGATAACCGGATACACGCAGCTTGAATGCCTCAACCGCATATTTCTCATAGCCGGTGCAGAATACAATTTTGCAGTCAGGTCGTATTTCAAGTATTCTCTGGGCAAGCTCCATACCGCCCATACCTCTCATGTTTATATCCAGAAAAGCCACGTCAGGATTATTGGAGCTAACCCATTCAAGAGCCTTACTGCATGACGTGAATTCAGCAACAGCACTTATATCAGGTGATGCTTTTATCGCCTTTACCAGTGCATACAGCATAAGCTTTTCATCATCAACAGCAATCGCAATCATTATTTTGCCCCCTTTGGAATTGAAATCAGAACACGGGTACCATGCCTCGGTGAACTTTTTACGGTCAGCGTACCGCCGCACATTTTTTCCAGTCGTTCCCTTATGTTCCTCAATCCGATATGTTTTTTCTCGTCCATAAGTACCGTTGCATCAAAACCCACTCCGTTGTCTTCCACGCTTACACAACAGCAGTCTTCAGTTTCATAAGAGATTACTGAAACGATACCGCCTTCCGGCAGCTTCATAAGTCCATGCTTAATGGCATTCTCCACCAGAGGCTGAACAGACAGTGCCGGAATGAGAAAATCGCTTGACTTCATCTCTATTTCAATCTTCACATCAGGAAATCTAACCTGCTCTATACTGACATAGTTCCGGACGTGCTCCAGTTCCTGTGACAGACGAATCGGCTCCGGATTATCCAGCTCGCTGAAATTACCACGAAGATAGTGAGCAAAGTTATGTACCAGTTTAGCCGCTTCTTCAGGCTGAATTTCACACAGCTGCTCTATGCTCCCGAGAGTGTTGTATATAAAATGAGGCCTGATCTGACTGATCATTGTGGAAATTCTGCTTTCGACAAGCTGTCTCTCCTTTTCTGCAAGCATCTTGTCCTTTTCCGCGTTCTGCCTCTCCCGCTCTGCTCTACGTATCAGCATTTTTGTCCCGGCCGCAGTGATACAGATCAGAATCGCTGCCAGTGAAAAGAGAAGATTAGATGATGATTCCTTTATATAAAATAACACAATATCTGTAACCACACCTATGGCAAGAATAAGAATACTTAGCGGCGATGCCAGACTTTCCCTCTTTGCCGGTTTCTTTATCCATTCCAGAACAGAAAAGAATATCAGTATTGCCACACCTACAGCAATAAAAATATGCGTAATGAACAGCGTCTCTCTGAAGTCTGCGCTTCCGGAAATCTGCAGGATGACCTGTACTACAGCAGCGACAGCCGCGGCAATACAGTAAATGTTCAGGATCTTTTTCCCAAAACTGTCATACAGTGTGCTGAACGCCTTTATCAGCGGCAGCATTCCTACAATAAGCATTGAAAGAGAAATATACAAAGTCAGTACTGGCTTTTCAGCTGTAATAAGCGGAGTGAATCGTGTATCTGTAAATCGCCAGATTCCCAGCATTGCAGCAAAAATACCCAGCAGCATCATGCCGTCATCCTCAATTCCGCGCAGACGTCTGTGTAAGGCAATTGTGATAAAAACGATGCCTATTAATGCCGCTATCAGACTTATAATCATTTGCGGAAGATCCTTAAGCAGCCTGTCAACAAATATTTTCAGTCTGGAACCCAGGAGTAATTCAACCTTCCTGTCTGTAAAGCGCTCATAAACAGGAGTTATATCTATACGAATCTTCTTTCCTGCATCCTCTCTGTAAAGAGGAATCATTGTCCAGTTGCTTCCTACGGTATGTATGAAAGAGTCTTCTCTCGGCCTTAGACTGTACACCTGTTCACCATCAATATAGATGTCCACGTACTGATGCACTGAATAAAAGGCAAGGTGCGTATCGTTTTTCAATTCTTCATCAAGAGTAAACGTATATTCATTAACGACCCCTGCCGGAGCACTCTCATCCTTAATCTGCTGAAGGTTATATTTTTCAATCGAAATAATTCCGTCCTCGGATCTGCTGTAGTCTAATTTGTGGTTTTCGGTGAAGCACAGGTACAATAAAAGACACAATACCAGGACAGCTGCAACAACAGATACTGCAGTTGACATCTTTGACAACATAACCGATTTATTCATTTTATCACTTGTGGAATTCTTCATATAACCCCCTGCTTTCTCAACATAGTAAACCATAATAATTATACCACAAAAAAATAAAAAAGCACAGCTAAATGAGGACGAGTAAAAAGCTGTGCTTACGAAAAAAGATAATGTTTAGAATGCTTTTTTCAGGATGTCAAGGATGTCTTCCTTTGTTACGCCCTGTCTTGGGTTGAAGTTCAGAACAGGTTCATGTAATGCATCTTCTGCAAGTCTGTCCAGAGCATCCTCTGTGATTCCCTGTTCAGAGATTGTCTTTACTCCAAGAAGCTTAATCATCCTTAACAGTTCATCTGCAAGCAGATATTTGTCTGTATCAGTATTTCCTGTAGTTTCAAGCCCGATCGCTTCAGCCATCTCAACCATCTGCTGAGGACAGCTTTCTGCATTGTATCTGATTACATATGGAAGTACACATGCGTTTGCCATACCGTGAGCAAGGCCAAAGTGTGCACTCAGAGTATGAGCAATTGCATGAACCATACCCAGGTTTGCATTGGAGAAACCGTATCCAACGATTGTGCATCCCAGCATCATCTGTTCTCTTGCTTCAAAGTTCCTGCCGTCAGCAACAGCAACAGGCAGTGCCTTGTGGAAAATCTTCAATGCTTCCAGTGAATGATACTTTGAAAGTGGTGTAGCCATATTTGAAATATAGCTTTCAACCGCATGAGTGATAGCATCCATACCTGTAGCCGCAGTTACTGAGGCCGGAACTGAAAGAGTAAATTCAGGGTCTGAAATTACATGAGTAGGGGTAATCTTGTTGTCTATTACAACATACTTGATAACCTTTTCTGTATCTATAAGCGCGGAAACGTTTGTTATTTCACTTGAAGTTCCTGCTGTTGTAGGAACTGCGATCAGTGGAAGCACCTCTTCCTTGACCATTCCGATTCCACCGTATTCACCGATTGTTCCCGGATTAGTCATAAGAACGTTTACCGCCTTTGCGGTGTCCATGCTGCTTCCGCCGCCTACTGCTATGAAAGCTTCAATCCCTGCTTCCTTTGCAATTGCTGCTGCTTCCTCAACAATCTGATTTGTAGGGTTTGGAATTACGCCGTCATAAACAGTGATTTCAACATCAGCCTTCTCAGCCTCTTCAATTACCTTAGTTCCGATTCCTACTTCCATGATCATCTTGTCACAAACGACCATGACTTTTTTTACTTTTAATTCCTTCAGTATATCCGGAAGTGTTGCGATTGCATCCTTACCGAAATTAATATTGCTGCTTGCAAAGAAATTGTAGCTCATATCAGTTACCTCTCAATCTTGATTTCTTACCTAACATATATATTGTCATAATTTTAGTTGAACGGTCTGTGTCAAACAAGAACAAAACCCACAATTCTGTCAAAATCTTTGGATTAACACTTGAAATTGCACCATGACTTATCATATTATGTTTATATTGTCAACTAAACCACGAGGGGGAAACAAAAATGAAAAGCAATGCAAAAGCCGTAGTAACAGTTATCGGTAAAGATATGGTAGGTATTCTTGCAAAGGTGTCAACAGCATGTGCCGCAGCACAGGCAAATGTAATCGAGGTTACACAGTCCGTTCTTGAAGAGTTTTTCTGCATGATCATGATTATTGACATTGAAAACGCAACAGCTGAAATTGAGGAACTTCAGCAGTCAATCTCAGACAGTGTTCCTGAAATGAAGGTGCACGTTATGCATGAGAATATTTTTAACTCCATGCACAGAATTTAAATGTTTCTGAATTAATTTTGCTTAGGAGGTTTTTATAGATGCTTAATACAAGAGATATCATGGAAACCATAACCATGATACAGGACGAAAACTTAGACATACGTACCATTACTATGGGAATTTCTTTAATAGACTGTGCGGACAGCGATATCGACAAGTCATGCGAAAAGGTCTATAACAAAATATACAGATACGCAAAGAACCTGGTTTCGACCGGAGAGGCAATTGAGAGAAAGTATGGCATTCCTATTGTTAACAAGAGAATATCCGTAACGCCGATTTCTATGCTGGCAGGCGTTTCAGGAGGCGATCCTGTCAAGTATGCCAGAACACTTGACAAGGTTGCCAAAGATGTCGGTGTAAACTTTATCGGCGGATTCTCTGCTCTTGTTCAGAAGGGCTTCAGTGCAGGAGACAGAGAACTGATAGAGGCGATTCCTCGTGCTCTTGCTGAAACAGACCTTGTATGCTCATCTGTAAACATCGGTTCAACTAAAGCGGGCATCAACATGGATGCGGTAAAGCTTATGGGTGAGACAGTATGCAAGGCATCTGAATACACTAAAGACAAGCAGTGCATCGGCGCTGCAAAGCTGGTTGTTTTCTGCAACGCAGTTGAAGATAATCCGTTTATGGCGGGTGCGTTCCACGGTGTAGGAGAAGCTGACTGCGTGCTCAGCGTAGGTGTTTCAGGTCCCGGAGTTGTTCGTTCCGTTCTGTCCAAGATGCCTGATACTGCATCAATGAATGAGGTTGCTGAAACAATTAAGAAAACTGCCTTCAAGATTACAAGAATGGGTCAGCTGGTAGGTACAGAGGCTGCGGAGATGCTTGGAGTCCAGTTCGGCATCATCGATTTGTCTCTTGCTCCAACACCTGCAGTAGGGGACTCTGTTGCACATATTCTGGAAGAAATCGGACTTGAGCAGTGCGGAGCGCACGGAACAACCGCTGCACTTGCAATGCTTAACGACGCGGTAAAGAAAGGCGGCGTTATGGCAAGCTCAAGCGTGGGAGGCCTGTCAGGAGCTTTCATTCCTGTAAGTGAGGACGCAGGTATGATTGATGCTGCAAGAAAGGGCGTGCTTTCACTCGAAAAGCTGGAGGCAATGACTGCTGTCTGCTCCGTAGGCCTGGATATGATAGTCATTCCGGGAGATACAGACCCGGCTGTTGTGTCAGCAATCATTGCTGACGAAGCTGCCATCGGAATGGTAAATTCCAAGACTACAGCTGTTCGTGTAATTCCTGCCATCGGTCTGAAGGAAGGCGAAGAGCTTGACTTTGGAGGTCTGCTTGGATACGGACCTGTTATGCCTGTCAGAAAGCAGTCCCCTGCCAAAATGATCAATCGTGGCGGCAGAATCCCTGCACCGCTGCAGAGCCTGAAGAACTAGATCATAATAACAAAAAGAATAGAGTTGCAAAAAGGCACTCCGGTTTCGCCCGGAGTGTCTTTTTCAGTAATCCTTCATAATGTTCATTTTCTCTTTTATACTGTCTGCTGTAGCCAGCGCGCCTGTGCAGGCCGTTGCCGCTCCAGCGGCCACTCCCTGCTTCAGTGCATACCTGAAGTTTCCACCGGATATATATCCTGCCAGGAAACCCGCAACTAATGAGTCTCCTGCACCTACAGAACATCTCTCCTTCAGGGGTACTGAGTTCATTCTCAACGTTTCACCTGTTTCACACAGCATATATGCTCCTTCTTTGCCAAGGGATACAATTACATTACGCGCTCCCTGATTCTGCAGCTGCCTGGCTCCACGCACTACGTCTTCATCATGTTCTATGCGGAAGCCTGCCATTTCCTCAAGTTCTTTTCTGTTTGGTTTTATGAAGAACGGCCTGTATTTCAGCACACCGGTCAGCAGATTTGCTCTTGTATCAATCACATATTCAATACCACGTCCTTCAAGAGTCTCTAATACTTGTTCATAGATGTCAACGGGGAGTGAATCGGGAACACTCCCTGAAATTACCAGATAGTCCCCCTTTTTCAGTTTCTGCAGTTTTTCAGTAAGCTCCTGCATTTTTTCTTCCGGAATATCCGGTCCCTGACCGTTTATTTCTGTTTCTTCACCTGTTTTTATCTTAACGTTTATTCTTGTGATACCGTCGTCAAGATGGACGAAATCCGTTTTGATTCCTCTTTCGTTCAGACCATTTTCAAGTGCCTCACCTGTAAAACCTCCTACAAAGCCGAGTGCTGTATTTTCTACCCCAAGTTCTGTGAGTACAGATGACACGTTTATGCCCTTGCCGCCATAACGGTAAGTGTCACCCGAAGAGCGGTTAACCTCTCCGTGTTTCAGTTCATCAATGGATATCACATAATCGATTGCCGGATTGAAGGTTAGGGTGTAAATCATTTTCCCGCCTCCAGAATATCCGTACTTTTGCTGTACTGTTCCTCGTCCAGCCGGTCCGTAATAATGCATGCCTCAGCAATATCTGCAAAGGTTACCGGTGAAATCAGTCCAAACTTGGTGTGATCTGCAAGAATGAACGACTTATATGCTTTTTTTATTACCGCCGTTTTCACTGCAGCTTCGCTGATATCGGGCGTTGTAAAGCCATGCTCGATGTCGATGCCGTTGGTTCCCATGAAGCATTTGGTGAAATTGTATCTCTGAACCGCCTCTATAGCTATCTCACCGATTGCCGCTTCTGTTGACGGTCTTAGCAGACCGCCTATTACATAGGCATCAAAACCCTTCTGTATAAGTTTCTTGGCATGAGTGATTCCGTTGGTGATATATGTCACGTTCTTCTTATCTAAATAATCTATCATCTTTTCGGTAGTGGTTCCCGCATCTATATACACGAAGTCCCCGTCTTCTATCAGAGTTGCGGCATATCTGGCTATAGCTTCCTTCTCTGCAACATTTTTCTGTGTCCTTTGTGCTACATCAGCCTCTCCGAAAATTATGTCCCTCTTTATTGCAACAGCTCCTCCAAAAACTTTTTTAAGCTTGCCCTGACTGTGTAACTCATTGATGTCTCGTCTGATAGTGGACTCACTTGTATTAAGTTCTCTTGCAAGCACTGTAACCATCACCGAATTGTCCTTTTTCAGTTTTCCAAGTATTTTCTCAAATCTTTCATCCTGCAACATATTTTCTGCCTCCTGATATCATTATTATATCATTTAATCAAGCATAGTCAATCAAAGCATTTCAAATTCAATCATGCGGCAGTTGCATACAGGACGTATCACTGTTTCCACAAAAAAATCCGAATACCCTCCGGTATTCGGATTTTTATATAAGCATTTACATGCCCTTTTGCTTAATTAAGGAATCGGGTTATTAAAGAAGAGTTCCCAGGTGCTTCAGTGTTCTGATCATCTGGTTAGTGTAGCTCATTTCGTTATCATACCATGATACTACTCTAACTTCATACATGTGTTCTCCGCACTTTTCAACCATAGTCTGAGTTGCATCGTAAAGTGAACCGTATGTTGTTCCGATTACGTCACTTGATACAATCTGGTCTTCGGTGTAACCGAAAGTCTCATTAGCTGCCGCCTTCATAGCTGCATTTACGCTGTCTGCTGTGATTGCATCTGTTTCGTCAACTACTACAGCATCAAGAATTGTGATTGATCCGCTTGCTACAGGTACTCTCTGTGCTGAACCAACCAGCTTGCCTGACAGTTCAGGAATTACCAGTCCGATTGCCTTAGCTGCACCTGTGCTGTTTGGAACGATATTGATAGCTGCCGCACGTGCACGACGGAAGTCTCCCTTTCTGTGAGGTCCGTCCAGAATCATCTGGTCTCCTGTATATGCGTGAATTGTTGTCATGAAACCTGTTCTGACTTCCTTGTAATCGTTAAGTGCCTTAGCCATCGGAGCCAGGCAGTTAGTTGTGCAGCTTGCTGCAGAAATTACGTCATCATCCTTAGTCAGGGTCTCATGGTTAACGTTATAAACGATTGTTGGAAGGTCATTTCCTGCCGGAGCGGAGATAAGAACCTTCTTTGCGCCTGCTTCGATATGAACCTTTGCCTTGTCCTTTCCTGCGAAGAAGCCTGTACATTCCAGTACGATATCTACTCCTAAGTCTTTCCAAGGAAGGTTGCTTGGATCTGCCTGAGCAAATACAGGAATCTTCTTTCCGTTTACTGTAATTGAAGAATCGTCGTGTGATACCTCTGCATCTAATGTACCCTGTACGCTGTCATACTTCAGCAGGTAAGCAAGCATCTCCGGCTTAGTCAGGTCGTTGATTGCCACTACATCAAATGTTGGATCGTTAAAGATTGTTCTGAATGAAAGTCTTCCGATTCTTCCAAATCCGTTGATTGCGATTTTTATACTCATAATATACTCCTCCTAAGTAAATTTAATTATCCTTATCTATGCTCCACATTTTCTCATTTTATGCCTGTTTATTACAGCACATTTAATAAAAAAATGTCGGAAAATGTTCATCAACTGTATTATAGCACCCTTTCATTCAAAGTCAAACAAATTATTTCAAATTCAATCATATTTTTCCATTTTTTATCAAACTATCGCATATGTGGTATTCCTGCCATATATAACCGCTATTCCAGCCTGTATTTTTTCGCCGCCGACCAGTCACCGAAAACCACCTTCTCATGACTTACGCCATTCCAGTCAACATATTCGATCCGGTTAACCCCGCGCAGTCTGTAATAATATGTCGTCCCTTCATCCGTCTGCACAGAGACAGAGGTTGCCCTGTCGGAGTTTAATGTCTTCGTGACAAGTTTTCCCGAAGCGGATTTTGCCTTTGAAATCTGATACCGGTTCTGTCCTCCGATATCCTTCCAGTTCAGCGTTATTCTGCCGTCATCAGTCTTCTTAATGCTGTCTATTTTAGCCGCATCGGTAAGTCTGACAGATGATATAATGTAATATGCACTGCAGTATCTGATGCTGAACATGGTTGTACCTGCCCACGATGTTATTCCTGTGTTACTGCCGTTGTAGTTTCTTGCAGAATCTGCTGCATAGAAATATCTTTTGTCCGGATTATATCCGGTTATCAGAACACCATGAGGCCCGGAATATGAAGCACTCGATGAACCTCCCCAGACAACTATTCCCTCAGGATGCTCCTTAAGCATTTCTCTTACCTGCCTGCATTTATCTGCGGCTGTTCCGTTAAGATCGCCACGTGTCACGGTGTATTCTATTCCATCAGCGGTATATGTATAGCTGCTGTTTAAGGTGTTTACCCCATCAGCTGTGGCTGCTTCCCTCAGAGCCTCATTGCTTATTACCTTATATGAGTCGGATTCCATCAGCATTGCCATACGCTTTATCATATACGCATTGGCACAGAGAAGACAGTCCCCAGACTTATAATTCTTTACCTTATACAGTGATGCGTCATTCAGGTTTACGTCTGTCGCGTTTACAGCTGTTCCGGATAAAAATACTGCAGCCGACAGGAAGCACAGCATCAGCAGCCTTCTTAAGGTTCTCTTTTTCATATTTTCCTCTCATTTATTTTTCTAAATCTCAATCTCAGCAGTGGACGATTGTACGAACCCTATTCTCAATAACCTTGAGAATAAGATTGGCCATGAGCACCAGCCCTGCACACAATATCGTTCCCCATATCATCTTTACAGGGTTCTGGGTTCTCATTCCGTCAAACAGCAGTGAGCCCAGACCACCTGCACCTATGGTCGCCGCCACCGTTGCAATGCCGATTGTGGACACTATCGCAATTCTTATGCCTGCGACAATTGAATCGAGAGCCAGCGGAAATCTTACCCGGACAAAGATCTGAGCCTGAGTCATCCCCATTCCCGTTGCCGACTCAATTACACTTTCATCTACTCTCATCAGGCCATCTGTAAATGCTCTCACCAGAATAAACTGATTATACAGAACAAGCACCAGGACGGCAGTAATCTTTCCAAGACCGGTAACAGGTATAAGCAGTGCAAAAAGTGCCAGGCTGGGTATAGTGTAAACCACGTTCCATGCACCTACAACAGTCTCTGCAAGCTTTTTTCTGTTCATCAGGAAAACAGACACCAGCATGGCAAGTGAAACTGAAATAACCAGAGTTATTCCTACAATCTGAAGATGCTCTGCCAGTGCGTTCAGCAGCTTGTCATAATGCTTCGTGGTGTATTTCAAAAACATGCTCATTTCAGAAACTCCAATCCTTCCGTTACAGAACGTATCAGACTTGCCACGTAGCCATTTGCCGGCTCTGAAAGAATCTTCTCCGGAGCCGCCAGCTGCTGAAGGCGTCCCTCATTCATTATCATGACTCTGCTTCCCAGCTTGAGAGCCTCTGTAACATCGTGAGTCACAAATATTGCCGTAACACCCTCCTGACGGTGAATTCTGAGGAACTCATCCTGCAGCTTGATTCTGTTGATGGCATCTATAGCTCCAAAAGGCTCGTCCAGAAGCATAATGGAAGGTTTTGCCGCAAGAGCTCTCGCCAGACCGACTCTCTGCTGCTGGCCTCCTGAAAGCTGTGAAGGGTATCTTCCTCTGAACTGTTCCGGATCCATGTTGACCAGCCTGAGCAGCTCTGTAACCCTGTCGCTTATAATTTCCTTATCCCATCCGAGTATTTCAGGCACGACAGATATGTTCTTTTCCACCGTCATGTGAGGAAAAAGTCCTACCTGCTGAATCACATATCCGATGCTTCGTCTCAGCTCAATGGCATCCCCGCTCTCGATATCCTTTCCGAAGATTTCAATAATACCGGAAGTCGGCTCATAAAGCCGGTTCACCATCTTCAGGAGAGTCGTCTTTCCGCAGCCTGATGTGCCTAGCACGGTAATCAGTTCTCCCTCTTCAATCTGAAAGCTGACGTCATCTACCGCATTATAGTCCGCCCCATCAAAGCTCTTTATTACATTTTTAAACTCTATTGCAATTTTCCCATTCATATTTCTCTAATTCATTTGATTTTTACAAGTTTTATGGCTTTCATCGGACAGGTGCTTACGCACAGTCCGCAGCCTACGCAGATATCTTCAAATCTGCATCTCTCGCTGCATATTCCGCAGTCAATGCAAAGCTCTTCATCAATTTCGATTTTATAATTCACTTTCGGCCATACTCCGAGACTTCCTCTGGCCTCCGCCGCCCTGAACAGGTAGCAGCAGTCAGTACAGCAGCTGCATATCCCTCCGGGATTGACAGTGTGAATCAGGCCTTCCTCTTCCGCTCTCATCACGACGGCCTTTGCTTCCTCCTTCGTGATAGGCACTGCAAGTCCTCTTCTTACATAGGAGTTTGGCGCCGTTCTATATGTAATGCAGACATTTCTCGGTGCATCACATGCCTGCTTCAGACTTCTGCAGTCGCAGTTTGCCAGATAGGGCGTATCGTCACGTCCGTCTATAAAAGCAAGCACATCCTCAACCGGCAGTACCTCGTCCTCTGTAGGCAGTTCATCGTCCAGAGTCTGCAGCCATGACAGATAGTCATCAAAGTACATATCATCAAGTGCTTTTTTCAAATCCCCCGGAAGTTCCGAATAAACATCATATTCCTCAGTCGCAAATATATCCAGGCGCCTGAGGAAGGTACCTCTCTGGTAGCTTTGATCCTCTGAGCCGTCACACTCCCGAGTACTCTCGCAGAGGTCGATAACCCCCCTGTGAAAGAGATTATCTGCGCTCAGAGTTTCCCCTGTTTCTGACCTAACGGCCTCGATTACGGCCTCAAACTCGCTGCGGCTGTAGCTCCGCTCAGGCTCCAGAACCTCAGTCAGCCTGCGTTCGGCAGGGGTGTACATTTTACAGAGAAGCATAGAATTCTGCTGCAACATCATCGTATTCTTCCTTATCTATATCAACCTTTGCGTTTAGCTGCTGCATCGTATCAGTGTCTATGGCCGCGCTGATTCTGTTTATGGTCTCAGCCAGCTCCGGATTGTCGTCTACAATGTCCTGACGTGTCACAGGCATGATGTTATATGGAGGCCAGAAGTTCTTGTCGTCCTCAAGCAGAACAAATTCATCTCTGGACAGCTGCGCGTCAGTAGTGTATGCAGGTACGCAGTCGACTTCTCCGTTCAGCATGATTTCATATTTCAGAGAATCGTCAAAGCTGTTTTCCGACTTGAAGTCGAACTCCCCGTAGTGCTGAGCCAGTCCTGCAAGGCCATCCTCTCTCTCGTAGAAGTCAGAGGTGCTTCCAAAACGGATACTGCCTGCCTTTTTCTGCAGGTCTGAGATGGTTTTGATGCCGTACTTTTCGGAAGCCTCTTTTGTGATAACCAGCCCCTGACCGTCGTTAGCCGCACACATGTCAAGAGGCACCAGACCGTCCGCCTCATAGAGACCCTTAACAGTGTCGTACACTTTCTGCGGGTCAGATTCCATAGGCTGCTGGTATATCGACATCAGTGCGGTTCCCGTATACTCAGGGTAAATGTCTATTTCACCCTCAACAAGTGCCTCGTTTATCAAAGCGTTCTGAACCTCGTAAGTACGCTCAACCTGATATCCCGCATCCTCAAGGGCAAGGGCATACAGTTCGCTCAGGATAAGGTTTTCTGTGAAGCCCTTGGAACCTACAATAATCTTTTCGTCAGCTGACTTCTGTCCACATGCTGCCAGAGCGAAAATCATTACTGCACATAAGGCTGCCGCCATAATTTTCTTTTTCATCTTACCATCTTCCTTTCAATTTTACCTATAATCATAGTGCAAAGCATTGTAAGTATTGCCACCGAGCCTCCGCCGATGACCAGATACTCTGTTTTCATAAGCGCGATTCCGTTGTATATTATTACGCCAAGGCCTCCGCTGCCGATATACGCTGCAAGAGCCGCACTGGCGATTACCTCCGCCGAGGCGATTTTGATTCCCCCGATTATGTGTGGCAGAGCCATAGGCAGGCTCACCCGCCGGAAAATCATCTTTTCGTCCATTCCCATAGCCGTCGCCGCCTCAAGCATGAACTCGGGCACTTCGGCAAAGCCGAGGGTGGTCTGAATGATGATGGGCGGTACGGCGAGAATCACCAGTGCCACAAGTGCAGGCTTTACGCCTATTCCCATTACGGGTATCAAAACCACCAGAATCGCAAGGCTCGGTATTATTCTCAGAGTGCTGAAAAAACCGACAAAAAACCTTCGCACGACAGGATTCTTTTCACAGAGAATGCCTGATGGAATTCCGATGGCAGCTGCCGCTGCAATGGCCAGGACACTTATATATATGTGCTGACCCAGATACTGAAGGTACTGCTGCCAGTTGTCAGTGAAATATTCAATATATGCTTCCATAGACACCTCCCTTAATAAACGTGTATAGGTTATTCTATCAGAAAAACACAAGTATTTGCAAAATTATTTGTAATCTGATATATTTTTTTTATGAAATCTTCGAAATTGTATAGGAAAAAGATGAGGAAGAAGGAGGAAATGTGAAAATCCACCGTTTGAGTTTTGATAAATAATCTGTGCTTCAGACCGAAAAAATAACCCTCAGGCGTTAGAATTTGCTCTAATGCTTGAGGGTCTGTTTTTTTTGCGCTTATTATGTATTATGCCAGTTCGTCAACCAGCTTCTTAAGTGCAGCCAGTGCTTCATCAGGAAGCTTGTCGTATCCGTCCTTTGCAGTAGCAAAGCCTTCAACAGCATCTACACGGTTCTGCATTGCACCCTTAAGTGCCGCTCTGTAATCAGCATCGTCAAGGTCAGGAGTGAAGCCTTCCCAATTCATGATTTCGATATCCTCGAACGGACCCCACTTCTCGAACTTTGCAGTTCCTTCTACGATTGATTCCAGAATTCCAAGAGTGTCCTTAGGCTGTACCTTCTTGGCCATGAAGTCTCCTGTGTTTACGATGTAGCAGTCTACATTCTTTTCTTCAACCAGCTTCTTGAACTTTTCGTAGTCGTTAACCAGAGGATAAGTTCTGAACGGGTTAGCATATGGCACGATACGCAGAGCGTTAAGGTCAGTTCCTGCCTTTACACGTTCAGCAGTTGAAGTCTTAGTTGCAAGAGTTGCACCCATTACTGATGCAAGAGCAGCACCCTTCAGCTTAACAACCGGTGGAATGCAAGGGTCCTTCATGATCCAGATGATAGCATTAACAGGGCTTTCGATCTTGTCAACTCTGTTAGGTGACCACAGCTTGGACTTGATAGCACGTCCGTTACCGTTACGGATATCTTCAGTTACCAGCTGAATCTTTCCTTCCTCGTCCATAGTTGCGGAACAGTTCTGAGCTGAAAGCAGATATTTGTTATCAGGACATCC
>JALENF010000078.1 GCA_022767945.1 Bacillota bacterium | reverse complement strand
CTGTCTACAGGATGGTTGATAGAACCATATCCGATTCCGTTTTCTTTCATGCATCTTACTACTTTTTCAAAAGCATCCAGATTTTTGATAGGATCTCCGTCCAGCTCAATGTATGAGATATGACCACCGTTTGTCAGACTGTGATAAGGTGCCTCTTTCTTAATCTTATCGAAAGCACTTATGTTATAATATACAGGAACATGGAATCCGTTAGTATAATAGTCTCGGTCTGTTACACCCGGTATTACTCCGAACTTTTCTCTGTCGATTCTGACGAATCTTCCTGACAGTCCTTCTGCAGGAGTCGCAATCAGAGACCAGTTCAGTCCTGTCTTGCGGGCTTCTTCATCCATACGTTTCCTCATGTATGCAACGATTTCTATACCCAGCTTCTGAGCTCTGTCTGATTCTCCGTGGTGTTCTCCGATCAAAGCCTTCAGAGCCTCTGCAAGTCCGATGAAGCCGACTGTCAGAGTACCGTGCTTCAGCACTTCTTCAATCGTATCTTCCGGAGAAAGCTTGTCTGAGTCGATCCACACACCCTGTCCCATCAGGAACGGGAAGTTCTTAACCTTCTTCTGACACTGAATTCTGTATCTTTCATTCAGCTGTCCAATGGCAAGATCGATTACGTGATCCAGGCTGTCAAAGAATATTTCCTGATCCCCCTTTGCCTTTATAGCCAGTCGTGGAAGGTTAATTGATGTAAAGGAAAGATTGCCTCTTCCATATACGATTTCTCTGCTTGGATCATGAACGTTTCCGATTACCCTCGTGCGGCAGCCCATGTAGGCACATTCTGTTTCAGGATGTCCTTCTTTATAATACTGCTTGTTAAACGGAGCATCCAGGAAAGAGAAGTTAGGGAACAGTCTCTTCGCTGACACTCTGCACGCAAGTTTGAACAGATCGTAGTTCGGATCCTCAGTGTTATAACTTACACCCTCTTTTACCTTGAAAATCTGAATTGGGAATATCGGAGTCTCACCGTTACCCAGCCCTGCCTCAGTTGCAAGCATGATTGACTTCATAACAAGCCTTCCTTCAGGAGAGGTGTCAGTACCATAGTTCAGTGAACTGAACGGAACCTGTGCACCTGCTCTGGAATGCATCGTATTCAGATTGTGCACAAGAGCCTCCATTGCCTGATAAGTTTTTCTCTCGATACCCTGATCGGCATACTTGGTAGCAATCTTCTGTACCTTCTCAATCTGCTCAGGAGTAAGATTAAGCTTATACAACTCCTTTGCTTCAATTTCCTTATAATCATTATCCCACGCCATACATGGACATACGCCGTGTTCTTCCTCGATTCTCTTACATAGACTCTTGGAGAGTTCCAGACCGTCCTCTATATCGTACAAACTCTCAAGAGCCTTGCCCAGATTTCTGGAATACAGCTTTTTATATGACTTTCTTACACCTGGAGCAATTCCATAGTCAAAGTTCGGTACTGACTGTCCTCCGTGCTGGTCGTTCTGGTTGGACTGAATAGCGATACACGCAAGAGCTGCATAGCTTTCCACATCGTTAGGTTCTCTCAAATGACCGTGTCCCGTAGAAAAACCGTTTTCCAGAAGTTTAACCAGATCGATCTGACAGCATGTCATGGTCAGAGTATAGAAATCCATATCATGAATATGAATGTCTCCATTCTCATGTGCCTTTGCATACCTTGGATCGATTACATACATCTTGTAGAACTCTTTAGCACCCTCGGAGCCATACTTCAGCATGGTTCCCATGGCCGTATTACCATCAATATTCGCATTTTCTCTTTTTACATCGTTATCCTTTGCATCCTTGAAAGTAAGATCCTCATAAATGCGCATAAGCTTTGTATTCATGTCTCTTACTCTGGTGCGCTCCGCCCTGTACAGGATGTATTCCTTTGCCGTCCTGGCGTGTCCATTTTCAATAAGAATCTTTTCTACAGCATCCTGCACCTGTTCTACAGTAGGAGTTGAGTTATGGCACACCTCCAGAAGATAAAGCTCAACCTGTCTGGCCAGATAATTGGACATTTCACGATCTCTTCCTCCAAGAACCTGTGCAGCTTTATAAATGGCATCGGTAATTTTATCAATATTAAAGTCAACCGTTCGGCCATCTCTCTTTATAATCTTCTTAATGCTCTCCATATCGTTTCTCCTCTTTCATTTCACGCTCATAAAATAATTCAACGCCATACCATACAATATCTTGTGTTATTATGACGTTTGTGCTTTCAAATTATACAATTTCTATACCCACAGGTCAACCTTTAAATCATTAAAAAACATAAAAAATACTGACCCTTTCGGGTCAGCATAAGCATCATACTCAGTAATTCAAACGCCTACAGGTATTTGGGAAAAAATGAAAACTTTTTCTATTTATGAATCTTGTCATAGTATTCTGCCCTCAGCATAGATTTCAGCTGAAGATTTACATACTTTCCGTCTTTTTTTCCGGCATTTCTCATCAGGCCTTCATTTTTGAATCCGATACTTTCATAAAGCGTCGCTGCAACCTTATTCTTCTCGAAGTGATCTATAGTAACTCTCTCCATATGAAGATCAATAAATGCGTACTGCAGAATCATTCGCAGTACTTCCTCTCCATAGCCCTTATGTCTGTTTTCAGGATCAGCGATATATATTCTGGTTATATCCAGAGAATCCTCTGCTCTGTTTATTCTGGAAAGGTATACTCTTCCAATAGGTTTCTCTCCCGGCTTTAACGTTATGGTGAACTGCTTTCTGGTTGGGTCCATATTGTATTTTACAAATTCTGTAACGATATCCTCGTAGTTTCTGCCTTCATCCATAGTAAAAAACTCTGTGACCTCAGGTCTGCATTCCCATTCGGCAAAGTACCTGCAATCGTCAAAAACTGTTTCCCTCAGAATAATATTCTTAGATTCCATAATTTTTTCTCCTGTACGCAAAATAATAATTATGTGAAGTTTTCGTGAAAACCCTACAATTGACATAACCTTTGTGATATATTATAAATGATTTTTTTTAAGGAGTAAACACAATTTTATGAAATTAGTAATAGGTAGCAAGGGACTGCTTATCAAAACCAACAGGAAGATAAACCGCAGGACAGTCATTCTGATTATTCTTGCTCTGGTGGTTTTGATCGCCGCTGTTGTCGGCGCTTTGAAATACAATAACAAGCAGAAGGCCCTGTCAGAGAAAACATCTATTGAAACAAAGACCCTGGCGTACGCCACAGATCTGGAGGATTCGAAAGAGAGCATGACCTCACCGGATGCAGTTGCACAGTATCTTACCAACTGGGCAAAGGCTAAAGGAGTTACCTGCAAAGCAGATACAGCGGGAAATGTAATAATGAATATTCCTGCAGGAAAGGACTATAAAAAAGCCAAGCCTACACTTCTGGTATGCAGCTACAATGTTGATCACTTTGAAGGCTGTATCGCACCAATGGCTCTCTCACTGTATCTGGCAAAAAATAACGATGATACAGGGAAGCTTAGGATTATTTTTACAAATAATACAGAAAACAGCTTTAAAGGTATCCAGGCACTTGACAAGGACTACATTAAAGGCGACTGGAATATCATTTGCGTAAATGGCAACGGTAATAATTTCTGGTCAACCAAAACCGGTGGAAGCTCATCCTATGAATTTACAAAGAAATACTCTACATCTAAGCCAAAGGGAAATAAGGCGATAAAAATCTACATTAAAGGTCTTCCAGGCGGGGTTCCTACTCTGGTGTCATCCTACCCTAACCCTATAAAGGAGCTGGGAAATCTGCTTGCATCATTTAAAACAAACGCGTATATCTACGAACTTGCAGACTTCCAGGGAGGTCAGAGCGGCACCACCCTTCCGTCAGAGGCAAGTACCACCATAGTTATAAATGAAAATGATTTCCAGAAGTTTTCAAATAAACTGGACAGTTATGTTGAGAAGTATAAAGAAAAAAGAACAGAAAAGTATCCTGAGGTTGAAATAGGATATGAGGAAGTAAAACTTCCAAAGAGGGTTATGAAGCGGAGTGATGCTGATGAGTTTGTAAGCGTTCTGTATACGCTTCTCGATGGTGTATATTACAAGGATAACGATGATAAAACAGTATCGGCTACAAATATAGGCAGTGTATCTGAAAATGACGGTCATTATTCTGTTCTGGCTTCCGGAAACAGTCTGGAAGCTTCAGCTCTTTCAGAAATAGATACAGCATACAAGACGATCTGCGGACTTTCAAACATTAAGTATAATAAGCAGGGTGAACAGGAAAGCTGGAAAATATCTGATGACTCCACTCTTCCATCACAGATTATGGATGCATTCAGAATGTACTCCGGCAAGAATCTTGAATACACCGAATCAGCTGCTCCTTCTGTGGCATCTTATATAGTTAAGTACAACAAAAAAGCCGATATAATCTGTGTAAATCTTAATTCTGACAGGCTGGAAAGATATACAGGAACTATATTAACATTCCTGAGAAATCAGGAGCATAAATAAAACAAATAGAAAAAAGACGCCCAGGGCAAGCTTCATTACCTGCCGCAGGCGTCTTTTATATTTAACATGTCATGTTATTATTTATTTTTTCCTCTTATTTGCCATATCTGCAGCTGCAGTAAACAGAACGTCTGTTGATGAGTTTAGTGCAGTTTCACAGGAGTCCTGAATAACACCGATGATAAATCCTACACCTACAACCTGCATTGCCAGATCATTCGGAATACCAAACAGTGAGCATGCAAGAGGAATCAGAAGCAGTGAACCGCCTGCAACTCCTGATGCACCGCATGCACTTAAAGCTGACAGCACGCAAAGAATAATCGCAGTTGGAATATCTACGGAAATTTCCAGAGTATTCGCCGCCGCAAGTGCAAGGATAGAAATAGTAATCGCAGCTCCACCCATGTTAATTGTAGCTCCCAAAGGAATTGAAATTGAATAAGTATCCTTATCAAGTCCCAGTTCATCACAAAGCCTCATATTAACAGGAATGTTAGCAGCTGATGATCTCGTGAAGAAAGCTGTAATTCCGCTGTCCTTCAGACACTTGAAAACAAGAGGATAAGGATTCTTTCTTGTCATGAAGAATACAATAATCGGATTGACAATCAGCGCATCTACAAGCATAACCGCAACCAGCAGAACGATAAGTCCCGCATATCTCCTTAATGCTTCTAATCCACTTGTTGCAATTGCATCAAATACCAGACCCATTACACCGAGAGGTGCAAATCTGATAACCCATCTTACAACCTGAGATACTGCATCTGCCACATTAGATATAACTGTCTTAGTACCTTCAGCTGCATGTCTCAGAGCAATACCTAAAAGAATAGCCCACACCAGAATGCCTATATAATTTGCATTCAGCAGTGCGTCAACAGGATTCTTTACCATATTGAACACTAATGTCTGAAGCACTTCTGAAATTCCGCTAGGCGGAGCAATATCGCTGACACCTTCTGTCAGAGTCAGTGTCTGCGGAACAACAAAGCTTGCTATAACAGCAATACATGCTGCTGCAAAAGTTCCGACAAGATATAAAGCGATAATTGATTTCATGTTAGTCTTCTGTCCCGACTTATGCTGCGAAATAGCAGACATAACCAGGAAGAATACAAGAACAGGTGCAACGCCCTTCAGTGCGCCTACAAACAAGCTTCCTAAAATGGTAATTCCGGATAGCTTGTCAGGTAAGGTAAGTGCAAGAATAATACCGATTACCAGACCGATAGCAATCTGAACTACCAGACTAAGCTTATTCCAGGCCTTCAATAATTCTTTCATAAAATGATACCTCCTAAGTATGTACAAACTTATTCTAGTGTATCAATTCAATCTGCAAAAGTCAACCTTTAAAGACAGCCTTCGCCACATCTGCAGATGCCTTGGCATCTTTTACATAGAAATCTGCACCGATTTTCTCTGCATAATCTGCAGTAAGTACTGCTCCTCCAACCATAATTCTGCACTTCGGTGCCCTCTCATGAAGAAGTCTTATTGTCTCTTCCATACCTGCAAGAGTGGTTGTCATCAAAGCTGACAGACCTACAAGCTCAGCCTTTTCTTCCACCACAGCATTAACAATTGCCTCAGGATCAACATCTTTTCCAAGGTCGAATATCTGATATCCGTAATTTTCCAGAATTACTTTGACAATATTCTTTCCAATATCGTGAATATCACCTTTTACCGTCGCTATTACGATTTTACCAAGACATTTCTCAGTCTGGCCGGTGCTCTCCACTTTTTCCTTAATTACGTCAAAGGCAGCCTGAGCCGTCTGGGCACAAAGCATCAGCTGAGGAATAAAGATGCTTCCGATTTCAAACTCCTTGCCGGCCTTGTCGAGTATCGGTATCAAAACCTGATTAATCACATAATCCGGACTGTTGTTCTCAAGCTCCTTTTCAGTGAGTTCTCTGCATTTTCCGGTCAGACCGTTCATTATGGCATATTCAAGTTCACTTTCCTCTGTCATGTCTTTTTGTCCGGCAGTAGCTGCACTTTTCATACCGACACCTGACGGTGAAAGCTCTTCGCTGTACTTTTCAATATAGTTTTTAGCACCCCTGTCGATGTTGTGTATCAGCTTGTATACATCTACTGCCCTAACCATATCGGGAGCTCCCGGATTCAAAATAGGAAGGTCAAGTCCGCACGTCAGAGCCATCTGAAGGAAATTGTGATTAATAAGCGGTCTGTTAGGAAGACCGAACGAGATATTGGAGACCCCAAGAACTGTCTTCAATCCCATTTCTTCCTTTATGTACCTAATAGCCTTAAGTGTTCCTGCTGCATTTTCCTGTTCAGCTGATACAGTAAGGGTCAGGCAGTCAATATATACATCCTCTTTTGGAATGCCGAGTTCAAGTGCACGGTTAAGAATCTTATTTGCAATTTCAATCCGCTTTTCAACTGTCTTAGGAATTCCGTCATCGTCAAGAGTAAGTCCGACCACTGCTGCACCATATTTCTTTACTAACGGCAGAACCTTTGAAAGTGATTCCTCTTCTCCGCTTACAGAGTTTACTATGGCCTTTCCGCTGTACACTCTGAGAGCTGCTTCAATTACCTCCGGATTTCCTGAATCAATCTGTAGAGGTGTGTCAGTTATACCCTGAAGAGCTTTGATTATGTTAACCATAACTTTTTTTTCGTCAATTCCAGGCATGCCCGTATTAACGTCAAGAATCTCAGCGCCGTCTCTGATCTGATCTGCTGCCTGATTGAGAATATAGTCCATATCCCCTTCTTTAAGTGCTTCCTTCAGCTTTTTCTTTCCGGTAGGATTCAGTCTTTCACCTATTATTCTTGGTTCATCAATAATAACAGTCTTCTCCGGTGTGCATACTGCTGCAGGAATGACAGGATTATTTGGACAGTACTTCATTTCAGCAAGTTCAGCTCTGACAGCACGAATAAACTCAGGTGTTGTACCGCAGCATCCACCTACAAGCTTAACGCCATACGGAACAAGAGCCGCTGTATCCTTTGCAAACTCTTCAGCGGTTGTAGTATAGCATCCGGTTTCAGGATCAGGCAGTCCGGCATTGGCTTTAGACACAATTGGAAGTCTGGTCCACCTGCTCAGTTCAGCAATAAGCGGAAGAAATTCTGCAGGACCCAGAGAGCAGTTTACACCTATTGCGTCCGCTCCCAGCCCTTCAGCAGTCAAAGCCATCGAACTGATTTCTGTACCGGTAAAAGTTCTGTGATTTGCCTCAAAAGACATTGTGCAGATAACGGGAAGGTCAGAGTTCTCCTTGGCAGCCAGCAGTGCAGCCTTAAGCTCATAAAGATCTGTCATCGTTTCTATTGTTATAAGATCAGCACCCTTACCTGCCAGAATCTGGCGTTTGAATATCTCATATGCTTCCTCAAAAGGCAGATTGCCGTTGGGCTCAAGCAGCCTTCCGATAGGACCTATATCCAGAGATACCTTGGTATCAGTTCCTGCCACAGCTTCTTTTGCATTTTTTACAGCGGCCTGAATAAGTTCCTCAACAGAATATCCGCAGCCATCTGTCTTATATTCGTTTACTCCGAATGAGCAGGTATTAATTATGTCAGAGCCTGCATCCACATACATTTTCTGTATTTTCTGCACTATCTCCGGATGAGTTATGTTCAGAACCTCAGGTACCCTTCCAATATCAAAATTTTCCTTCTGCAGCATGGTTCCAAGTCCCCCGTCCAGGAAGATGAATTCTCTGTCTTCAGGAAAAAGATTAAGCAGCTTGTTCATTATTTTCTCCTTTCCCCGTATCAAAACCCATTAAAACAGGCTTCTTACACTCTCACTGATTCTGCGTGCAATATACGGATTGTTCATAGTGTATAAATGTATGCCGTCAACGCCATGTGAAACAAGATCTACAATCTGGTTAACTGCATATGCGATTCCCGCATCCCTCATGGCTTCAGGGTTGTTCTCGTATTTCGACATCATTCTCGTAAACTTGGATGGCAGGCTTGCTCCGCAAAGTGATACCATACGTTCAATCTGCTTTTTGTTTACAACAGGCATGATTCCTGCTTCAATTGGAACATCAATTCCTGCGATTCTGACCTTTTCAACGAAATCATAGAAGATTCTGTTGTCGAAGAAGAGCTGTGAAATAAGGTGTTCAGCACCTGCATCAACCTTCTTTTTCAGGTTCTTGATATCGTCAACAGGATTTTCACTGTCAAGGTGTCCTTCCGGATAGCATGCTCCGGAAATACCGAAGTCATATCCCTCCTTTTTAATAAACTCAATAAGATCACTTGCGTGTTTGAAATCTTCCTTCGGTGCAACATCAGGAATATAGTCTCCTCTTAATGCCAGTATGTTCTCTACACCACTTTCAGAAAGTCGCTGCAATACCTGTCTCACTTCGCTTTCCGTTGAATTTACACATGTAAGATGTGCAGCAGAAAGCAATCCGTACTTGTTTCTGATAGCAGAAGCAATTTCACAGGTTGAATTGTCCATCAGGCTTCCGCTTGCACCATATGTAACACTGATAAAATCCGGCTTCAAATCCTGAAGCTCGTCCAGCGTCTTATAAATTGTATCTATTGAATTATCTCTCTTGGGCGGAAAAACTTCAAAGGAGAATACTGTCTTTTCACCATTAAAAATATCTTTTATTTTCATATCTCTATCCTCTTTCTTTAATTTTTAAGATACAGGTTTAGATCCACGTATCCGTCGATTCCGTCAACCTTCCCGGAATCAGTATACTGCCATATGATGAACTTATTAGAAAAATCAGTAGCGTCCGTATAGTGAGCCAGCCAAAGGTCATACTCAGTCAGATAATCAAGATTAATGTTCTTTCTTAGCCATGTAGGATTGCCATAAATAACCGGCTTGAACCGGTTTGACCGGATAACCTGACAAAATGCGTCTGCAATTTCAGTTTTCTCTTCTCTGCTCAGACCTGCAATTCTGCCTTCACGGTCTACAGGTTCCATATCGAAAGCAACCGGATATCTTATTCCATGAAAACGTATATGCCTAAGCACAAATTTTGCTTCCTCTATGGCCTCCTCTACATTTATTGCCTGGGAAAAGAAATAAACTCCTACATCTACTCCGGCAGCCTTTGCACCTCTGAGGTTCTTTTTGAAATTGGCATCCATGTGAATAATCCCGTCAGACGAGCTTCTGAAGCCAAGTCTTATCATTGCAAAATCCACACCTGCCTGCTTCACCTTTTTCCAGTCTATGTCGCCCTGGAAAACCGAAACATCTATACCCTTCCGGGACGAATAAACCCCATCATCGTAAATTTTTCCGTTCATTCCTGAATACAGGTATTCCATATTATATGGTGATGCCTCATATTCCGATTCTTCATCCAGTCCGTCATACGTGGAGCTTTTTATGTGCAGAATACAAAAAATAACAGCTACAGCAACAGCGATAACAAGCGTTCCTATAAGCACCTTTTTCACAAAAGCTCTTGTCTGGTCCATCTTTTTTTTCAGTTGTCGTTTCCATTTTCGCTTAATTTTCTCAAAATTCTTCATACCACACTAGTTTAACACATTTTTTTTGTTATTCAAAGACAATTTGACTGAATTGCTACTTAGATTTAAAATATATTCAGAGGAAGGTGAATTACATGAAAGACTACAATGAAATATCAGAAAGAATAATAAAATACAGAAGGGATCTTCACCAGATTCCGGAATTAAGCTTTGACTTGCCTGAAACAGGTGCGTATATAAGGAGGGTTCTTGCAAAACTTTCATGCGGCATAGAAGACATTGCAGGTTATGGTGTCGCCGCGTATTTTGACTTCGGCAGAAATGATACACTCTGCTTCAGATGTGATATGGATGCTCTGCCTATCCGGGAGGTTAACGAACTTCCATTTATCTCCAGACATGAAGGTAAAATGCACGCATGCGGGCATGACTCTCATATGGCCATAATGCTGGGTTTTGCAGAGCTGATCGAAGAGTTGAAATCACAAGGTTTCTCTCCCTCACACAATGCAGTACTTCTTTTCCAGCCTGCGGAAGAGACAATAGATGGTGCACTGACAATATGCCAGACCGACTTTTTAGAAAAATACAATGTTTCATCAGTTTTCGGTCTGCACAACTGGCCAACCCTTCCGAAAGGACAGATTTCATCTATCAGTGGTCCTATGATGGCAAAGTCCACATCCGTGGATGTCAGTTTTGACGGCGTAAGTGCACATTGCGGAGAACCGTGGAAAGGCCGTGATGCCATGTTTGCTGCAGTAAAATTCATATCGGAAATATACGACTTCTGTGACAAAGTAGATGACAACTGTATAATCCGGTTCGGCAGGATGACAAGTGGAACGGTAAGAAATGCCATCTCGCCCAGGTCAGAGCTTATGGGAACCATAAGAACATTCAGCGAAGATACCTGGAACAGCATAATCAGAGAAATGGACAGGATTTCTGATGAAATTTACAAAGAAATGGAGGTTACAGTAAGGCCGGAAATTGTAAAATATCATCCTGCAGTAATAAACAGCCCAGTCCTCTACGAACGGACTATTCCATTCCTCGATGAACTGGGATATAAAGAGCTTGATAAGCCTGTTATGATTGCCGAAGACTTCTCCTTCTATCAGGAAAAGGTGCCCGGCGTATTCTTCTTCCTTGGAACCGGAAGCGGCATCCCTCTTCACAGTGTGAACTATGATATGGATGACTCCGTTATTATCCAGGGAGTAAAGCTTTTTGAAGCAATACTGAAAAATTTATAATTAAGCAAAAATCAAATAAATAATCTACTCATCGGACGAAATCGTATCCTCATAAAGGACGTATCCTGACTGATCCCGGTAGGTAAGCTGTACCTTCACATCCTTGATGCTGATTTCGTCCTCTACCGTTTTTGCAATTGCGGCAAAAACAGGCTCCATGGATTCAAGCTCAGCTTCAATCTGCTGAGAGGCGTACTCCCGAAGCTCAGGTTCGAAGGCTGAATCGTACACCACATCATAATATATTACATTTCCCGAAACAGTCATGGTCATATTTTCCGCCTCAATGTCTGCTATCGCATCGACATGTTCTTTCTCTGATTCGCCTTTATTGTAATACTCCTCCAGGTTTTCATAACTTCCACACCCGCTGATTATCATGCTCAGCACAAGAAGCCCGGCAATTACAACTGACTTTTTTTTATTTCTGCTCATTGGATGCAGTCTCCTTTGCAATCTCTAATGCCACCTTAAGATATAATTCATTTGCTGACCTGGGAACCTTCCCCATAGTTCTCGGATCCCATACAATATCGTCAAGATTATCTTCTGCATACAGGAACTGCCACGCAGGTATCCCTCTGTATTCTGCAACAGTCATGATTGCAGAACACTCCATATCTACAACCCTGCATCCTGCTTCCAGTCTGTTTTGCATGTTTCTTCTTGTTTCTCTGTACAGACCATCTGTTGTCCATACCTTTGTTTCAATAGCTTTCAGTCCCATCCTTCTTATTACTTCCGCTGTTTGAGCCGCGGTCGGAATATGTACAAAGTCACCATAGGATACAGGCCGGTAGTGATAGCTTGTGCCCTCATCACGATATGCATCTGTCGGAATAATAAGATGGCCTGCCGGAATATTTCTGTCGAGAGTCCCACATGAGCCGAAGAAGACGAACCTTCTTCCACCCATGGCAATTACCTCCTCCATAAGTGCTGCCGTCATTGGAGAACCCATAGTGGTCTGATAAATTGCCATATCCTGACCATCAACTTTGAACCTGTATATCTTCAGTACTGTTCCGCTCAGCAGCGTGCCTACAGGTTCGCATTCAAAATTTTCAAGAACAAGGTCAACTATTGCCTTCTTGAACGTTACAATGACAGTTTCAGGAAATCCATCTACCTTGTCGTATACATCTTCCGGATTCAATGCCGCCTTCACTTCGCTGTCGTATGATTCAAATAAACTCATTTCTGAAACCCTCTTTTCTTCAACGTTCTCAGATAACTCTTCTGTTCATCAGTTATCCTGTAGCTTTCAATAGCCTTCTGTATTGTCTTATTGTGTGTCCATCTGCCCAGCCTGCCCTCTTCCAGATATTTTACAGCAGCATCCCACTGCTTTGCCAGTGCTGTGGCAAAAAACCAGGCGATCATCATGTTAACGTAATACTCATCAGAGCGGATTGTGCTTACAAGCTCAAGATATTCTTCCTTGAAATTGTCATCAAGATAGAAGCTCATAAGCATTTCTATGCCAAAACGTTTAGTATAAGGTGCATCGTCATCAATCCATCTTCTTATCTCATTAATTGCCTCTTCCGGATACTTTTTGAAAAGCTTGGGACTCAGGATATCACATACTGACCAGTTGTCAACATACGGAAGGAACTCATCAAGGAGCTGAACCAGTCTGCCGAAGTCTCTGCACTTTTCAATTATCAGCCCATGCAGAATATTTTCTTCGTAATACTTATGCGGAAGTTCACTTATAAATTCCTCTATTCCCTCACTGCCCGACAATTCTTTGGTCAGCTTCCTCATAGCCGGTATTCTGACACCTATTACAGTGTCAGGATCAACCGTAGGAATCAGCCGCGACTGAAACTCCTTATATTTCATATCCTGCAGCTGAAATAGCCGCTCTCTGATATTGTCCATTATTCTTCCCTTGCCCAGTCAAACGCATATCTGACTGCCTTGTTCCAGCCCTTAATCTTTGAAGCCCTTTCTTCATCAGAAATCTCAGGCCTGAAAGTACGGTCGATAGACCAGTTTTTGATAACATCATCCTTGCTGTCCCAGTAACCTACCGCAAGACCTGCAAGGTACGCGGCTCCCATTGCCGTCGTTTCCACACAGCTCGGCCTGTTAACAGGTGCGCCTATAATATCTGACTGCATCTGCATCAGGAGGTTGTTGGCGCTTGCACCTCCGTCAACCTTCAGCGATGTCAGCTCAATTCCAGAATCTGATTTCATAGCCTGCAGCACGTCATTTGTCTGAAACGCAAGAGATTCAAGAGTTGCACGAATAATGTGGTACTTATTAACGCCTCTTGTGATTCCAACAATAGTTCCCCTTGCATACTGATCCCAGTGTGGTGCTCCCAGTCCGGTAAAGGCCGGTACGACATAGCATCCGTTAGTGTCCTTCACCTTCCCTGCCATGTACTCTGAATCTGCCGCAGAGTCTATCAGTCTCAATTCATCACGAAGCCACTGAATTGCTGCTCCGGCAACGAAAATAGAGCCTTCTAAAGCATAATTCACCTTCCCGTCAAGGCCCCAGGCGATAGTTGTAACCAGACCGTTTTTCGAAAAAACAGGCTTTTCTCCCGTATTCATCAGAAGGAAGCAACCCGTACCATAGGTGTTTTTCGCCTCTCCCGGATTGAAGCAGGTCTGTCCGAACAAAGCTGCCTGCTGGTCGCCCGCTGCTCCGCTTATCGGGATTGCTCCTCCAAAAAGAGAAGGATCTGTGTATCCGTATATACAGCTTGAAGGCTTTACCTGAGGAAGCATGCACTTAGGTATATCGAGTTCCTGAAGTATTTCATCGTCCCATTCCAGTTCCTGAATATTAAAGAGCATAGTCCGGGATGCGTTTGTATAATCAGTAACATGCACCGCACCCTTTGTAAGCTTCCATATCAGCCATGTTTCCACAGTACCGAATAGAAGTTCACCTCTTTCAGCACGTTCTCTTGCACCTTCAACGTTATCGAGTATCCATTTCAGCTTTGTTCCGGAAAAGTATGCATCGATAACCAGCCCTGTCTTGCTGCGGAACGATTCGGTGAGTCCCTTTGCCTTCAGTTCATCGCAGTATTCTGAAGTTCTTCTGCACTGCCATACAATGGCATGATAGACAGGCTCTCCTGTTTTCCTGTCCCAGACAATTGTAGTTTCTCTCTGATTTGTAATACCGATAGCAGAGATATCTGCTGCCTCTGCACCTATTTTTGACATCGCTTCCACCGCAACTCCCATCTGAGTAGACCAGATTTCATTTGCGTCGTGCTCCACATAGCCGGGCTTTGGAAAATACTGTGTAAATTCCTTTTGTGCTACACTGCACATTTCTCCCTTTTCATTAAAAAGAATACAGCGATTGCTTGTTGTTCCTGCATCAAGAGCCATTACATACTTAGGCATTTCTTCTCTCCTTTTGTCAAAACCAATTTCTGCTATTCCGGCATATCAGGCCAGATAAATTTAGTATTTCCTGCTTCGCCTCCGTCAATAAGCAGATTCTGTCCCGTCATGAAGCGGTTCTCTACTGCAACGAAATACACCCAGTCTGCGATTTCCTCGGGAGAAGCCCATCTCTTAAGAGGTGTCAGCTCCATGATCTGTTCCCAAAGCTTTGGGTCATCCATAACGCAGCGGTTAAGCTCTGTCAAAACGCCTCCCGGATCGATACTGTTACATATTGCCTGGGGTGCCAGACGGTTTGCTACATTTTTCGTGTAAGCTGTCAGTCCGCCCTTGGAGGCGGCATATTCAGGAAATTCTGATCCTGTGTGAGCACTGGCGGATCCGATATTCACAACAGAACGAATGTTTTCATTGTGAAACGCATAGTGCTCGGTTATTCTTATGACACCCTTAAGGTTGATGTCGATATCTTCTCCGCTATCCTGCACCCCGGCATTGTTTATAAGAATGTCCGGTTTCAAGTCTGCGGGATATGAGGCTTCATCCCTCACATCGAGTTGAAAATGAGTGTATCCTTCCTTATATATGGTACTCTCACTTCTGTCAAATCCCCATACGTTATGATTCTTTTCCAGGAACTTTTCTGCAATCGCTTTTCCTATTCCTGCTGATGTTCCTGTAATCAATATGTTCATTCTATTTTTCTCCTATATATTTAAGGTATTCTCTGCCTACACCGTCCTTTTTCCAGTTGTGGCTGGCTCTGTACCCAACAGGACTTAGAATTACCTCTCCAAGAAGTTCCATAGCTGCTCCTGTGATAGAGCATGTTATAACCTGTACCCATGTCCATCCAAAGAACACATGAGATACAACAGTTGCAAATACAAGATTATCAATAAACTGAGCTATTCCTGTTGATGTAAAGGAACGGATTGCAAATGCCCTGAAGTCATCTGAAGTCAGCCTCTTCGAAACAAGATGATTGATTATTGAATTACATATTGAAGATGTAAGCATAGCCAGGCTGCTGCCAAAAACGACATACCAGCTTCCTCCAATAGTACTGTTCAGTGCCTGATTCACTTCCAGAGACTCATAGGTATAAAATTCTCCCCACATTCCCGGCGTCATACTCATGAGCTTAAACAGCAGGCAGACACCAAGGTTGATCAGCAGCGCCATAATTGAAATCTTCGCTGCTGCCTTTGGGCCAAAATGCTTGCAGATCATATCCATGCACAGGAATGAAATCCAGCTTACAGTAAATCCACAGTCCAGTGCAAGATACTTTGCAGAAAACAGTTCCTTGTTCGCCAGCAGGTTCATAACTATCACGCTGATAAAAAACAGCGAAACTACCAGGCTGGGAACATTCCTAAGCAGAATTTTTAAATCCTCTAACTCTCTTTTCAATAAATTCATTTTTCTTTCTCCTTTGGTTTTAATATTTTACAAGCAGGATATCGGACCCGAACTGCTTGGCTCAGGGTATAATGATGAAAGTCATTACACTTACCCGTATTATATATGATACTTCAGCCTAATACTAAATTCAAGAGTGTAAAAAATGATAAACAAAGTGACAAATTCCGTAAAAACATTTACAATGGTACATATACTGCGAAAAGGAGATTTCTCATGGATTTTTTTAATGAACAAAATATTACAATTTTTGATCACCCTCTTATTCAGCACAAGATTTCTCTACTGAGAGACAAGAACACGGGAACCTATGAGTTCAGAAAGCTGGTTGAGGAAATTGCGATGCTGGAGGGTTTTGTTGCTCTGAGCGACCTTCCCCTCGAGGACGTCGAGGTTGAGACACCGATAGAAAAATGCCGTACACCTATGATTGCCGGACGCAAGCTTGCCGTCGTACCTATTCTGCGCGCAGGCCTCGGTATGGTTGATGGCGTATTAAATCTTGTACCGACAGCAAAGGTCGGACATATCGGAATGTATCGTGACGAAGAGACCCACGAACCGGTGGAATACTACTGCAAGCTTCCTTCACCAACTGAGGAGCGTACGATAGTAGTCACGGATCCCATGCTTGCAACGGGAGGCTCTGCAGTAGACGCAGTAAGCCAGATAAAGAAATATGGTGGAAAGAGCATCAAGTTCATGTGTATAATTGCGGCGCCTGAAGGACTTGAGAGGCTTCACAATGCCCATCCGGATATTCAGATTTATGTGGGTCACCTGGATCGCGAGCTTAATGATGCTGCATATATATGCCCGGGGCTTGGAGATGCAGGAGATCGTATATTCGGCACAAAATAAACAATTCTCAATATTTTTGGACACTTGAAAGGAAAAATTTATGAACAGTTCAAACAGCGATATCTCAAATATATATAATCTTAATGGCAGAGTCCCCATTGCCAGGGCAGTTCCTTTCGGACTTCAGCACATTCTGGCAATGTTTGTTGCCAACATCGCACCTCTTATCATTGTAGCGGGTGCATGCGGATTAGGAAGTGAACAGACCGCATCACTTATACAGACCACTATGATTATTGCCGGCATAGGTACACTTATTCAGCTTTTCCCAATCTGGAAAATAGGCTCCGGGCTTCCCATCGTAATGGGAATAAGCTTTACCTTCGTTTCCGTTGCATGTGTCATCGGAAGCCAGTATGGTTATAATGCGGTTATCGGTGCAGTTATAATAGGAGGTCTGATTGAAGGTACCATCGGCCTTTTTGCAAAATACTGGACAAGGATTATCACTCCTGTCGTTTCTGCCAGTGTAGTAACCGCCATTGGCTTTTCTCTTCTTTCTGTAGGAGCATCATCCTTTGGAGGCGGAACCGGAAGTGAAACCTTCGGATCTGCACAGAACTGGATACTGGGTACGGTTACTCTGGCAAGCTGCCTGATATTTGATATACTTGCTAAATCCTACTGGAAACAGCTGTCCGTTCTCTTCGGACTGATTGTTGGGTACATAACTGCAATTTGCATGGGAGTTGTTGATTTTTCAACAATTCAGGACACATCAATAGTCAGTCTTCCAAGTATCCTGCCGTTTAAGCCGGAATTCAACCTCAGTGCAATAGTTTCCATGACGCTTATTTTCCTTGTTTCCGCAACAGAAACAATCGGTGACACATCAGCAATGGCTGTTTCCGGTCTGAATCGTCAGGTTACAGTTGCTGAAACTGAAGGCTCTATCGCTTGTGACGGTTATGTTAGCGTGTTATCCGGTCTGCTGGGATGTCTTCCTATTACATCCTTCAGCCAGAACGTAGGTCTTATTGCCATGACAAGAGTTGTCAATCGTATGGTTATTGCTACAGGTGCTGTTATCATGATTTTCGCAGGTATCTTCCCTGTTTTCGGTGCGGTGCTCGCTACCCTGCCCGATGCGGTTCTGGGAGGCTGCACGATTATGATGTTCGGAAGCATCGTTGTCAGCGGAATAAAGATGCTTGCTGCCTGCGGCTTCCAGCAGAGAAATATAACAATCGCGGCACTGTCACTTGGTATCGGAATCGGTTTCACTCAGGTTCCTGAAATATTCAGCATTTTCCCTCCTGTAATATACACGGTATTTGCAGAAAACTGCGTAGCTGTTGTCTTCATCGTTGCAGTAATTGCAAACCTGATTCTTCCGAAGGAAAAAGAAGCTTAACAACTGACATCTATATCGGTCCTGAATCACAGTAAAAATGATTCAGGACTATTTTTTTTTTTATAAATTCCATAGATTTTCCAAGAAATACGATATAAACACATATTAGACTTAATCATATAAAAGATATGCTCTGTAAGCATAGAATATATTGTAAGGAGAAGAAAGATGGATTATAAGAATATGACAGAAGACATGGCAAGAGAAGGATTTGGATGCGGCATTGACTGTTCAATGGCTGTTGCAGGACACTGTGCTGATAAGGTTGGAATTGATGAGTCTACAGCAGTTAAGGCTATGGCTGCCTTCGGGGGCGGCATGTGGCATGGCGAAACCTGCGGTGCAGTTGTGGGAGCTTTGATGAGCCTGGGGCTGAAATACGGCAACTGTGAACCGGGAGATACAGAAAGCAAGAATGCGCTTCTCGCAAAAAAAGGAGAGTTCGAAGCAGCTTTTATCGAAAAGTTCGGCACTCTTAAATGTAAGGAACTTCTGGGCTATGACCTTTCCATTCCTGAAGAAATGAACAAGGCTATGGAAGAAGGCCTTTTAATGACCCTTTGCCCTAAGCTTGTTGCAGGTGCCTGCGAAATCATGGACGAACTGCTCTAACAGTAAAAAATATTCGAAAAGAAGATGTAAGAAATGACAGAAAAAATAAGCAGAAACGTAAAAGAAATAATAGATGAGTCAGCCAGTAATCCTGACAGCGGCAAACTGATGCCAAGAGAAGATATCATCACTCTTCTGAGTCTGAACCCTGAATCCGTCGAAGCGGCATACCTTAGAGAAAAGGCTAAGGAAGCTGCTTTAAAGGTTACCGGTGGAAAAGCTTATCTGTGGGGCGCCATGGGAATCGATTTTGTTCCATGTTCCATGAACTGCAGGTTCTGCTCCTTTGGTGAGGAGTGGAATATAATAACGGAAAGCAGAGTCTACTCCATGGATGAGATTCTCTCCCAGATGCAGACCTACATCGATTCGGGGGTTCACTACATTGTAATGAGAACTACGGAGTTTTACAGCATCGATGATCTTTGCAGCAAGGTTAAGTATATCAAAACTCACATCAGCGGAGATTATGAGCTTATTCTGAACATCGGTGAATTCGGTGATGAAGAGGCTTTGAAAATGAGTCAGGCCGGTGTAGACGGAATCTACCATGCGGTAAGACTTCGCGAAGGAATCGATACAGGATTTAATCCGGATATCAGAAATGCAACTATGGCGGCAGTTCACAACTCCCCTCTTAAGCTGATTTCTCTGGTAGAGCCTGTAGGTGTGGAACACACCAATGAGGAAATCGCAGACAATCTTTACAACATCGCAGGACATGGTGCTGCAATCAGCGGTTCCATGGCCAGAATTCCGGTACCGGGCACTCCGCTTGGAGATGCATACCCTGTTCTTTCAGATGAAAGAATTTCGCAGATAATTGCAGTTATAAGACTTGCATGTGGAAATCTGATTCCTGATATCTGTGTCCATCCTGCGTCAGAGCTTGCACTTAACAGCGGTGCAAATGTAACGGTTATTGAGACCGGTGCTGTTCCCCGTGACGGAAAGCCTGTCGACGGAGAATGGAGAAAATTCACTGCGGAGGATGCTATGGAAGCGTTCAGGACTGCGGGGTATACTGTTATCAGAAATTAACAAGATAATATAATTAATTTTTTACTCAGTACAAGAGGACCTTGGCATTTGCCGAAGTCCTCTTGTGCTTTATCTGTGTCTGATTATCTGTATTGTTATCTCACTGCTGCCACCACAGCGCATATCACGCATACCGCTATAAGCCCCAGCATGAACACTCCGACAGGAGCATATTCTTCCTGATGATGCAGAGCCCTTTTGTGTCCGCATACCGCTTTAACAATTCCAACGCCCCTCATAACCTGCAGATCTGCAAAGGTAAACAGGCGGTGTAATACTCCGGATATGCCAAACACCGCCCACGCCAGCGGTTTTCTGTACAGCCAGTCGAAGTCCAGAGAAATCATATCATGAGGTGCCCTTATCTTTCTGAATAAATAGAAAACAATGGTTGAACCGATAATTTGCCAGCATTATAGCCGCAACATCACTACCATGATCCAAATCAAATTCAATGAGATGTGGATTGATTTCCAAATTGGGGCTTAATACAACCTTTGTGATATCCCATGCGGACTTAATTATTTCCTTTAACAGCCAGAAAAAATATCTGATGAATTCGGGAATACTTATTCCCATTTCATCGTTTATCTTCGCAAAGAGCCATCCTGCAAGGACTGATGCTACGGCTCCGTACATCAGAAACTTACCCTCGAATCTTCCTGAGAGGAATACCCAGATTGAAAATAAGAGTACTGATGCAACTATCCAAGTTCGCTTTTTCATACAATTTCTCCTTATATACACTAAAATTTCACAATAATACCAATTATTCTTCAAGAAATTTGTGAACATAAACATAAAATTTGTATAAAAAATGCACTTCAGAGCAGCTTTGAAAAGTCAGCTGCTCTGAAGTGCCCTGAATCATGCTGAATCATCCTAAGATTCATGATTTATTCTTCTTAATTGTCGTCCTGTACAGTCCATGCTTATTGCAGTAATAATAGATGTCCTTTGTCCTGCTTTTTTTAAACCTGCATTCGGCGTCACCTGTAGACCAGATTACATTGCCACATATAGGGCAAATGTAAAATTTCAACCGAGCCATATTAAAAGAACGATTGCAGTTTCTGATATCATTTCCGGCCAAGAGCTCAATAACTGAGATTCCAAGTGAAGATGCAATATCCTCCAGAATGGCAATATCCGGATACCCTTTTCCGTTCTCCCATTTGGAAACTGTCTTTTCACTTACACACAGTTTGCCGGCAAGTTCTAGCTGAGTCATCTTCTTTTCTTCACGAAGTTTTTTAATAATAGCACCTGTTACATACTGATTCATATTTCTCATCTCCCTTCGTAAAGATATTAACATGACGTCAGACATGTGTGTACCTACGGAACGTAGAGTTCACTAATCCAGCTTTTCCCTCAGTTCCAACATAGTTTCACCCAGAACAGGATGTCTCTTATATGGTGCAAGCTGCACCATGGGATCAAGAACAAAACTTCTCTTGTGCATCTCAACATGAGGAATATGGAGCACATCTGAATCAAAAATAATATCATCGTAAAGAAGAATATCCAGATCCAGTGTTCTCGGTCCCCAGTGAACAATCCGTTCTCTGTGCGCCTCCCGTTCAATTACATGAAGCTGCTCAAGAAGCTCCTCGGGAGTAAGCAGTGTTCTCAGTTCTAAAGCGCTGTTAAGAAAATTATCCTGCTCCACACCTCCATAAGGTTCAGTTTCAATGTAATCAGCAACCTTAATAACCCTGCATGTATCAAGTTCATTCAGCCTGTCAACAGCCATATCCAGATATCCTTTAGTGTCCCCCATATTTGAACCAAGTGCAATATATGCCGTATGCCATCCACGGCATATACTTACAGAAACAGTCTCAAGAGGCAGTCCTACAGGAGCCCATGGTTTGGCAATCTCCAGCTCTATTTTTTCCATTAACGGATATTCGAGTAAAAGTGCCTCTGCAAGAGTTTCTGCCACACGCTCGATCAGCATAAAGGTATGACTTTCCACATGCTTTTTAATAAAGTGACTGACCTCTCCGTAATGAATAGACTGTTCCAGATTATCTGTCCTGCCGGCGTTACGGGTATCAGTATGCATTACAGCAGTTATCACAAACTTCTGTCCAAGTACATTTTCTTCAGGAAATACTCCGTGATTAGCGAAGACTTCCAGATTCTTAATTGTAATTTTATCCATAGTAAGCTCACTTTATCTGCTCAGAATAGCCTTAGTCATTTTAACAGCGCGGAGATTCTCCTTGACATCGTGTACACGAACAAAGGAGCATCCCTTCATAACACCCATCACAGTAGTCACAAGAGTTCCCTCAACTCTCTGATCGGTAGGTAAATCAAGTGTGTTACCGATTACAGATTTTCTTGATGTTCCAAGAAGCACAGGGAAACCCAGTGTATTTAAAATTTCCAGATGGTTGATTATTTCCAGATTCAGTTCATAAGTCTTACCGAAACCTACACCCGGATCAAGAATAATCTTGTCATCAGGAACACCTGCTTTCCTTGCAAGGGCAACACATTCCTCCATATCAGTCAGAAAATCTTTCTGAAAATCTTCATAAACAGCCTCGTCTCTATTGTGCATCAGACAGCAGGCTGCTCCGTATTCTGCAGTTAGCTCGGCAACACGAAAATCATGCTTGAAGCCCCAGATATCATTAACAAGATCAGCACCTGCCTGAAGCGCGGCTTCAGTAACATCACCCTTATAAGTATCAATCGAAACCGGAATGTCAAAACGGCTCTTCACCGCCTCAATTACCGGTACAACTCTTGCAATTTCCTCATCTGAAGTTATAACCTGATGACCCGGTCTGGTGGATTCACCGCCAATATCAATAATATCAGCCCCTTCCTTAATCATTTCCTCTGCATGGAAAAGTGCAGCATCTAAAGAGCTGAACTTTCCACCATCCGAAAACGAATCCGGTGTAACGTTCAGTATTCCCATAATATAACAGTTGTTTGCTGTGTCAAAATCTCTGTTTCCAATAATCATTTTTTCACCTTTTTCTTTCTATTCTGTAATCTTAAGGTTCTTCTTTTCATCCGGCCAGTTGCATTCTTTCCGTGCATCACATGAAAAGCAGCACCTGGACTGCTTGTCTGCATCATAAAGGTATTTTCCCAGCGTGCTGTCGCTTCCCCTTCGGTGCTCACGTACAGCTTCAGCTATCAAAACCGACTCCGCCTCGGAATAACCGCATTCGGGCAGGATAACTTCAGCAATATCAGCCCCGGCCTCATTGTGTGGTATTCCTTTATCATTCTGAATAAACCTGCCTATATCGTGAATCAGTGCAGCTCCGTAAATCAGATGCTTTGGCAGTTCTGCACCCTCCTCAAGGTTTCTGATGTACATCAGTCTTGCAACATCCAGAAGATGCTCCAGGCTGTGACGGCAGAAAATACGATTCGATTCCTCGATCAGGAGGTTTTGATAATGCTCCTGAAAAATAGGATGTCTCCAGATTCGATTTACACGTTCCATCTACTTCACCATCTGCATAAATGTCTGCTGAAGGCTGTAATCCTCGGCAAAGGCGCCCTTAGTAATTGTTGTTACTGTCTTGGTTCCCGGCTTCTGAACTCCTCTCATCGACATACACATATGCTCTGCCTCAATCATTACCATCACGCCCTTCGGCTCCAGATATTTTTCCACGGCTTCTGCAATCTGGGCCGTCATATTTTCCTGAATCTGCGGTCTTCTGGCAAATACCTCCACGGTACGTGCCAGCTTGCTCAGACCTGCAACCTTCTCGTTAGGAATATATGCCACATGCGCCTTGCCGAAAAAAGGCAGCAGATGATGTTCACATACTGAATGAAAAACAATGTCCTTTTCTATTACTATATTGTTGTTGACTGCATGAAATTTCTTTTCGAAGTGAACTGAAGCGTCCTGTTCCAGACCTGCGAAAATCTGTTCACACATGCGTGCAATCCGATCCGGTGTTTCAAGGAGACCTTCTCTGTTCACATCTTCGCCTATTCCTTCAAGAATAAGGCGGACTCCATCTTTTATTTTTTCACTGTCCATGCTTCTGCTTCCTCCTGAAATTACATCTCGATATATTCGTCGTATGTGCAAAGCTTGTCGATAAGGGTTCCATCCGGTCTGATTTCCATGATGCGGTTTGCAATGGTCTGAATGAATTCGTGGTCGTGAGATGCAAAGATTACATTACCCTTGAAATTGATAAGACCTTCATTTACCGCTGTAATGGATTCAAGATCCAGGTGATTTGTCGGCTGATCAAGAACCAGAACGTTTGATCCGTAAAGCATCATACGTGAAAGCATGCATCTTACCTTCTCACCTCCGGAAAGAACCTGTACATTTTTGTATACGTCATCGCCTGAGAACAGCATTCTTCCGAGGAAGCTTCTCATGAATGTTTCAGTGGTTTCCTTTGTATACTGGCTCAGCCATTCAATCATGTTGTATTCAGAACCGTTAAAGTACTCTGAATTATCTATCGGAAGATATGAGCTTGTAATGGTGATTCCCCATTTGTAGCTTCCTTCATCCGGCTCCATTTCTCCCATAATTATTTTAAAAAGCGTTGTATTGGCGATTTCATTTTCGCCTACAAAAGCTATTTTGTCACCCTTGTTTACTCTGAAGGTAATGTTGTCAAGAACCTTCACGCCGTCAATAGTCTTGGACAGATTATCAACCTGCAGAATATCCTTGCCTGCCTCCCTGTCCATTGTGAAGCCTACAAAAGGATAGCGGCGTGATGATGCAGGCAGTTCTTCTATAGTCAGCTTGTCCAGCAGCTTTCTTCTTGATGTGGCCTGTTTTGCCTTGGATTTGTTGGAGCTGAAACGCTGGATGAATGTCTGCAGTTCCTTTATTTTCTCCTCAGTTCTCTTCTTCTGGTTCGTGAGGAGCTTCTGCATCAGCTGTGATGATTCATACCAGAACTCGTAGTTTCCTACATACATTTTAATCTTGCCGTAGTCTACGTCAACTATGTTGGTGCAGACAGTGTTCAGGAAATGCCTGTCATGGGATACTACCAGCACTGTTCCCGGATATTCCATAAGAAATTCCTCCAGCCAGTTGATAGCTTTGATATCAAGATGGTTGGTAGGCTCGTCAAGAAGTACGATTTCCGGATTGCCGAACAGTGCCTGTGCAAGCAGAACCTTAACCTTTTCTTTTGCTGTCAGACCTGACATCGGGCTGTACAGAATATCCTCTGACAGTCCCAGACCCTGAATCAGCTTACTTACATTAGAATCGGCCTCCCATCCGTCCATTTCAGCGAATTCCGCCTCAAGCTCGGCAGCTCTGATACCGTCTTCCTCTGAGAAGTCCTCTTTCATATAAATAGCGTCTTTTTCCTTCATAACCTGATAAAGTCTTGGATTTCCCTGAATTACCGTATCCAGAACCGTGAATTCATCGAAGGCGAAGTGGTCCTGCTTAAGGACGGACATTCTTGTATGTGGCTTCAGTGATACTGTGCCTGTTGTAGGTTCAAGATCTCCGGACAGAATTCTCAGAAAGGTTGATTTTCCGGCTCCGTTTGCTCCGATTATACCGTAGCAGTTGCCCTGTGTAAATTTAAGATCAACATCCTTGAACAGAACCTGCCCGCTAAAGTTCATACTTACATTTGTTACTGTTAACACTAAATTCCTCCTTATCTACTTTACCTTTTCAAGAAGAGCTATACACTCGATGTGCTTAGTCCAGCTGAAATTATCGAAAGCCTTCAGGTATTTTACCCTGTACCCGTTGTATTCGTACTGCTGCAGGTTAATTGCAAGAGTCTTAGGGTTGCATGATACATACACAATCTGATCTACGCCATAGCTTACTATCTTATCAACCGCCTTTAGACTCATGCCTACACGAGGCGGGTCAACGACAATAACGTCGGGTTTATCTGCGGTTTTTTCAAGAACCTCAAAAACATCGCCTGCAATAAAGCGGCAGTTGTCCAGGCCGTTAAGAGACGCATTAACCTTTGCAGCCTCCACAGCCTCCTCCACAATTTCAACTCCGATTACTTCCTTTGCTTTTAGTGCAAGCACCTGACTTATGGTTCCCGTACCACAGTACAGGTCGAAGGCGACCTTGCCTGAGAAGTCATCGATGAGATTAATTGCCTGACTGTACAGTCTTTCAACTGCATCCACGTTAGTCTGGAAGAAAGAAAACGCGCTTACCTTAAATTTCAGTCCGAGAATTTCGTCCATGTAATAGTCTCTGCCCTCGAGGACTTTCAATTTCTCACAGGTCACCTTATCAGCCAGATTATCGTTAAATGTTCTTAGAATTCCAACGATTTCATTGTCCAGTTCCAGACTGTGAAGTCCCTTGACAAAGGCTTCTTCATCAAAGCCCTCTTCGGTTGACGTAATTATATTTATAAGCAACTCTTTGGTTCGAACTCCCTTCCTGATAAGAAGGTTTCTCAGAAGTCCTTTATGAGACTTTTTATTGTAGTGTCTGTAACCCTTCTCTGAAGCAAAATCAAGGGTAAAGCGAAGAATTTTATTATAGTCTTCATCTACAAGCTGACACTGGTCAACAGTAACGATGGACATAAAATTCTTTTTCTTGTGCATTCCCAGACAGATAGGTCCGTCCTTTACAAAGTCCCCGAAGGTATACTCCATCTTGTTTCTGTATCTGTATCGGTTTTCTTCAGGACATCCTTCTATGCCGCCGTAAACCTCAGGAACAATATTCTTTTCCTCAAGAAGCCCTAAAACCTCTTTTTCCTTAACAGCAAGCTGCTCCTCATAGGTCATCCCCTGATATACACAACCCCCGCAAAACTCGTCATGAGGGCATATACCTTCACAAGCTTTAAAATCTGCCATATTTATCGTAAAACTCCTTCTTGTATTCTAAAAATCTGTCTTCTTCAATTGCTGTTCTTATCTTTTCCATCATCTTCAGCAGGAAGTGAATATTATGATTAGACAGCAGCATAGCAGACAGCATTTCATCTGCCTTAAACAGATGTCTCAGATAGGCCTTTGAATAGTTTCTGCACGTATAACAGTCACATTCAGGATCCAGCGGAGTAAAGTCTCTCTCATATTTTGCATTCTTTATATTCACTCTTCCGTGACTTGTTGTACACAGACCATGTCTTGCAATTCTTGTCGGAAGAACACAATCAAACATATCAATTCCGCGTTCAACTCCTTCAAACAGGTAGTCCGGACTTCCCACACCCATCAGATATCTCGCCTTTTCTTCAGGAAGATAATCCACACAGTCGTCCAGTATATCCAGCATTATTTCTTTAGGCTCTCCTACCGACAGACCGCCGATAGCATAACCCGGCAGATCAAGCTCAACAATCTCTTCTGCGCTCTGCTTACGCAGATCCTTATACATGCCTCCCTGCATAATACCGAACAGAGACTGTCTCTCAATGTCCTTATGGGCATCCTTGCATCTCTTCAGCCATCTTGTAGTCCTCTCCAGAGAGTTTTTTACATACTGTCTGTCTGCGGGATAAGGTGTACACTCGTCAAAGGCCATCATGATGTCAGAGCCTAATGCGTTCTGGATTTCAACAGCCTTTTCCGGTGTAAGCATGTGCCTTGATCCGTCGATATGGCTCTGGAACCTTACTCCCTCTTCAGTAATCTTGCGAAGCTTTCCCAGTGAAAATACCTGAAATCCCCCACTGTCAGTAAGAATTGCTCTGTCCCAGTTCATAAACTTGTGTAGACCGCCTGCTTCCTTTATAAGCTCGTGTCCCGGTCTCAGGTAAAGGTGATAAGTGTTTGACAGAATAATATTTGCTCCCATTTCCTTGACCTCTTCAGGTCTCATGGCCTTAACAGTGGCCTGAGTTCCAACAGGCATGAACACCGGAGTCTGAATATCCCCATGAGGAGTATGCAGAACACCCCTTCTGGCCTTTGTTCTGGAATCTTTTTTTATAAGTTCATAAGTAACAGCATGTTCCATGTGTTTGCTTTTCCTTTCATATTTAGCACTTTTCATCTATGCCTATATTATCAGGCATGCGTCACCATAGCTGAAGAAACGGTATTTCTCCTTAACAGCAATTTCATACGCCTCAAGAATCTTCTCCCTGTCATACAGTGCAGATATCAGCATCAGCAGAGTTGACTTCGGGAGATGAAAATTTGTTATCAGAGCTTCTATAATTTTAAATTTATATCCTGGGTAAATAAATATATCAGTGTTACCTGAACCCGCAGCAACCTGATATCTGCCCAGTTCCTCATCGAAGTATGCAGCGCTTTCCACGGTTCTTGTAGATGTGGTTCCTACGGATATTATTCTGCCGCCTTTTCTGATAGTATCGTTTATAAGTGCAGCGTTTTCCTCATCTATGAAGTACTCTTCAAAATGCATGCTGTGATCTTCCACATTTTCGCATTTTACCGGTCTGAAAGTACCGATTCCTACGTGAAGTGTGACATACGCAAGCTTGACTCCCTTCTCTTCTGCCTTTTTCAGAAGTTCGTCTGTAAAATGCAGCCCTGCTGTCGGTGCGGCAACCGAACCCTCCTCCTTACAGTACACAGTCTGATACATATCCTTGTCTTCAAGTGTACTTTCTCTTTCAATATACGGAGGCAGAGGCATCTTTCCAAGTTCTTCAAGCCTTTCCATAAAAATTCCTTCATACTTAAAATCTACTATTCTCGTACCGTCAGAGCCGTAATCCACTATCTCAGCTCTGAAACTGTCACCGAAGCTTACTGAATCTCCCGGTTTCAGTCGTTTGCCCGGTTTTACCATGGTTTCCCAGCGGTCGCCTTCAATTCTCTTGATAAGCAGAAACTCTATCTTAGCTCCGGTGCCCTCCTTCTCTCCGAAGAGACGGGCAGGCAGTACCTTAGAATTATTTAGTATAAGGCAGTCACCCCTGTTCAGATAATCAAGAATATCATAAAAATGTTTATGTTCGATGCTTCCCTTAGCTCTGTCCATTACCATGAGGCGGCAGACATCTCTTTTTTCTGTAGGCCTCTGAGCTATCAGCTCTGCAGGAAGCTCGTAATCAAAATCACTAATTTTCACTGTCTTCTCCTTCTCCCGGATACTCCAGTCCCAGGTGCTTATAACCTAATCGAGATACCATTCTACCTTTTTGTGTGCGATATAGCAAGCCCGATTGTATTAAATACGGTTCGTAGGCGTCCTCTATTGTGACACGCTCTTCTCCTATGGAAGCAGCAATGGTGTCTATTCCCACAGGACCTCCGTTAAATCTATGTATGATTGCTGACAGTATTTCTCTGTCCAGACGCTCAAGTCCCAGACTGTCAACGCCTAGAGCCTTAAGTGCCTCAGCGGTTATTTCTTCTGTAATAACTCCGTTTCCTCTCACCTGAGAGAAATCTCTTATTCTTTTCAGGAGTCTGTTTGCAACACGCGGGGTACCTCTTGAACATCTGGCCATCTTCATAAGAGAACTGTCATCAACCTCCACCCCAAGCAGACCTGCGGAGCGCCTGATAATATGTGCAAGCTCCTCATTGTCGTACAACTCAAATTTGCTGATTACACCAAAACGATCTCTTAAAGGTGCTGAAAGGCTTCCCGCCCTTGTAGTCGCACCAATCAGGGTAAACTTTGCAATGTCCAGACGGATAGATCTGGCTGAGGGGCCTTTTCCTATTATGATGTCCAGGGCGTAGTCCTCCATTGCAGAATACAGAACCTCTTCCACAGACCTGTTCAGTCTGTGTATTTCGTCGATAAAAAGCACATCATTCTCATTCAGATTGGTCAGGATTGCTGCAAGGTCACCGGCTCTCTCTATTGCCGGACCCGAGGTTATCTTGATATCAACTCCCAGCTCATTTGCTATGATTCCTGCCAGGGTGGTCTTGCCCAGGCCCGGAGGGCCATAGAACAGAACATGATCTAGAGGTTCACCTCTCAGCTTTGCTGCCTCTATAAATATTTTCAGATTATCTTTTACATTATTCTGCCCCATAAAATCATCCAGAATCTGGGGTCTGAGAGTAGTCTCCTGCTTTTCCTCTGCAGCAAGTGCTCCTGACTGAGTAATTCTTTCTTCTTCCATATATTACCTCTATAATAAATTCTTAAGTGCACCTTTAATGTATTCCTCGCAGGTCAGGGTTTCTCCGGCAACATCGCCGACAGCAGCCGCCGCCTCGTTCTTAGTGTACCCAAGAGCGATCAAAGCGTTCACAGCCTCGCTTCTTTCGTCGCTGTATACAGTCCGGGCAGAAACTGCTGTATCCGCTGCAAGACCAAAGGCCTCCATCTTATCTTTGAGTTCCAGAATTATTCTTTCAGCAGTTTTCTTACCTATGCCGTTTGCTGCTGAAATTGCCTTCACGTCACCTGATGCTATAGCCTGTTTCAGTTCAGACGGAGGAAGTGTACTCATTATTGACATACCTGCCTTTGCTCCAACTCCATTTACAGTAATAAGGAGTTCAAAAAGTTCCAGCTCATCCTTTCCGTTAAACCCATACAGGCTCATTGCATCCTCTCTTACTATCATGGAAGTGTATATTTTTACTTCGTTTCCCTCTGTGTTTCTGTATACTGCCGAATTTGCAGGGACAAAAACTCTAAAGCCTATTCCCGAATCAGTTTCTACAATAATACTTCCATCAATATTAGGATAAAATCTTCCTTTAATATATCTTATCATTTGATTAACCTCGCTCTGTTTCCTGCTGAATGTCCATGACATATTGCAGCCGCCACAGCATCAGCCGTATCGTCCGGTTTAGGCACCTCTGAAAGGTTAAGAATGGCCTTTACCATTGCCTGCACCTGTTTCTTGTCTGCCCGTCCGTATCCTACCAGTGCCTGTTTTATCTGAAGAGGTGTGTATTCGTTCACTTCCAGACCGCCATTCACGCAGGCAAGTACAGCAACTCCTCTGGCCTGTCCAACCATAATTGCTGTCTTTGCATTACTGTTAAAAAACAGCTCCTCAATTGATGCAACCTCAGGCTTATATTTCTCAATGACTGCACAGAGCTGAATATAAAGATGCTGCAGTCTCAGCGGCATTTCCATCTTGGCATCCGTTGTAATTGCCCCGTAATCTACTACGGAAAAATGATTTCCCTTAAGGTCCAGCACCCCCCATCCAAGGATGGCATAACCAGGGTCAACTCCTAAAATTCTCATATTCCATACTCCTTAATATACATTCAGAAATAGTATAACACAGGAACATTTGTTTGTCCATTATTTGAATTTTTATTAATCCCCATTGTATTTTATGAATTAATTATTGCTTTGACGCTTAAAATTATGATATAATTTTCACGGATATAGATTATTGGTTCATAAAAGGAGAAGAGAAAATGCGTTATTCCAGACAGAATAAGATACTGGAGCTGATTGCAAACAACGATATCGAAACTCAGGATAAGCTTGTTTCGATGCTTAAGGCTGAAGGTTTTGATGTTACACAGGCAACAATTTCCAGAGACATTAAAGAGCTGCAGCTTATTAAGACACTTTCCAGTTCAGGAAAATACAAATATGCTGTAAGCACTAACAAGGATACGCCTATTTCAGACAGATTCGTTAAGATTTTCAGGGAGACGATCACTTCCTTCGCTTCTGCACAGAACCTAATTGTTGTGAAAACGCTTTCCGGATGCGGACCTGCCGCAGGCGAAGCAATTGACTGCATCAGTCTTCCTCACGTAGTAGGTTCTATTGCCGGAGACAATACCCTGCTTATCATTGTTGACCGTGAAGAAAATGTAGAAAGCATCCTTTCCATTTTTAACGAAATGCTTATTATGAGGTCTAAAAATATATGATGAACCATATTAGTATCAGTAATTTTGCAATTATTGAGAACACTGAAATTGATTTTGACCATGGTTTAAATATTATTACCGGGGAAACCGGTAGCGGAAAATCTATAGTAATCGAAGCTATTAGCCTTGCTCTCGGGAGCAGGGCTGATTCTGCATTTGTACGATCCGGCGCAGATAAAGCTGTTGTTCAGCTGGCCGGTGATCTGGATGGTGAAGAAATAGTAATTACCAGAGAGGTGTCATCTGCCGGTAAAAATCTGTGCAGACTCAATGGTCAGATTGTAACACTCAGTGAACTTCTTGTCACATGCCGCAGGCTTGCAGACATACATGGCCAGTATGATAACCAGTCTCTCCTAAACTGTGATAATCATATCAATCTGGTAGACAGGTTTCACAGTAGCCACATAGAATCAATCAAGGAAAATTTCTCCCGGTGCTACGAAGCATACACATCACTAAAACAGAAACTCAGTTCTCTGCTTTCCGCAGAGACAGAAAACCTGAGGAAGAGGGATTTCTACCGATTTGAAGTGGATGAAATCAGCTCGGCTCAGCTGCACATAGGCGAAGATAATGAACTTGAGGAACGTATTTCAATGCTTCAGAACAGTGAAAAGATATACTCAGCTGTCGAAGGGACCTACGAAATGCTTAACGGTGGTGAAAATGCAGTCTTATCAGCTTTAGGTTCCGGTATGAATGCTCTTCAGGGTATTGCCTCTTATTCAAGAGAAATTTCCTCGGTTGCTGACGATTATTCAGATCTGTTTTACAGACTGGAAGATATCTCCTCATCGCTGAGGGATATCAGAGAAAAGGTTACCTTCTCGCCTCATGAGCTGGACGAGGCTATTGCCAGACTGAATACAATAGACGGACTCAAGAAGAAATACGGTTCTACCATTGAAGAGATTCTGTCATATATGGACAGAGTATCTGAGGAGCTTTACAGTATTGATAATTTTGACGAGCTCAAGGCGCAACTTACAGAGGATACAGACAAAGCACTGCAGGAGCTTAAGATTCAGGCTGATCTGCTTACTGAAGCCAGAAGATCAAGTGCCTCTGAACTGGAAAAATCGATTGAAAAAGAGCTTAAGGATCTGAACTTTGATTCCGCACAGCTTTCTATAGAATTCAGAGAGTTGCCGGATATCGGTCCAAACGGGAAGGATCAGATAGAGATTCTTATTTCAACCAATAGAGGTGAACCACTAAAACCTCTCGCGAAAATTGCCTCAGGCGGTGAAATTTCCAGAATTATGCTTGCAATCAAAAACATCACCGGAACATATGACAGCATTCCTACCATGATTTTTGATGAAATCGATGCAGGAATCAGCGGAATTACAGCCAGCATTGTCGGACGCAAGCTAAAGGAAATTGCACGTCACCATCAGATTATCTGCATTACGCATCTCCCCCAGATAGCCGCATGTGGAGAATCTCATTACAGAATTTATAAAGAAGTAACGGACGAAAAGACATTTACTCGTGTCGAAAAGCTGAACGACAATCAGACAGTAGACGAGATTGCAAGACTTCTAGGTGGTGAAAATATAACAGATACAACAAGAAAAAGTGCTTTGGAGCTTCTTAATTCAGCAAAAGGCTGAGGTTGTCCAACAACCTCAGCCTTTTAGAATACATGTTCATCATCTTACATATTTTCTTTGTTCATATTTATCGACCAGTTTTCAATGTCTGTGTGAAGCAGCTCATGAGCTCTGTGTGAGTTGGGCTCACCGAGGTATTCTTCATATGTCAGCTGTACAGCACTGTTTTCATGTGAGAACCTCAGATTTGAGAATTTATCCAGACCATACAGAGCCTCTCCTCTTACGCCCGCAAATTCTTTGCCATCCTTCGTCGGCTGTCCTCCTCCTCCGACACATCCTCCCGGACATGCCATGATTTCTACAAAGTCGTAATGAACCTTGCCGGCCTTGATAGACTCCAGCAGTTTTCTTGTATTGCCCAGGCCGCTTGCAACGGCAACTTTCACCTGAAGACCTTTGATATCAAAAGTGGCCTCCTTCCAGCCGTCCAGACCTCTTACACTCTTGAAGCTGTCAGGCTCAGGGTTCTCTCCCGTTACAAGGAAGTACGCACTTCTCAGTGCCGCCTCCATTACTCCTCCGGTCGCTCCGAAGATAACGCCCGCTCCGGAACCTTCACCAAATATGTCGTCAAAATCCTCTTCCTTCAGATCAGAAGGTTTGATATAGTCGGCACGAATCATTCTTGCAAGCTCCCTCGTTGTCAGAACTAAATCAACATCCTTGCCGTGACCGGCATCATTTACTTCCTCTACGTTATGCTCATATTTCTTGGACATGCAAGGCATAATCGACACAGAGAAAATTTTGTCAGGATCCACACCCAGCTTGTTTGCAATGAATGTCTTTGACATCGCACCGAACATCTGCTGCGGAGACTTTGCCGTGGACAGGTTCTTAACAAACTCAGGGTACTGAGTCTTTACGAATCTTACCCAGCCCGGGCAGCAGGATGTAAACATTGGCCAGCTGTAATCCTCTTTGTGAGTAAATCTTTCGATGAATTCCGAGCCTTCCTCCATAATTGTAAGGTCAGCAGAATATGTTGTATCAAATATGTAATCAAAACCGATTCTGCGCAGTGCACTTACCAGCTTTCCTGTTGTTGCCTCTGCCTTAGGCATCCCTATTTCATCTGCCCATGCCGTTCTTACCGCCGGTGCAATCTGTACCATAGTGATTTTGCCCGGATCTGCAAGCACGCGGCTCATTATATCTCTGTCGTCTCTTGCTCTGAGTGCTCCTACCGGACAATGAGTAATACACTGACCGCAAAGAGCACAGTCTGCTGCTGTCAGTGACTTGTTCTTTGAAACTCCGACATTTGTTCTATAGCCTGAGCCGTTTATGTCCCAGACATTTAATCCCTGAACCTTATCGCATATCTGGACACATCTCATGCATTTGACACATTTTGATGACTCTTTGATAAGGGGAAGTTCAAAATCCCAGCGATTCTTCTCCGCTGTATTCTCATAGTGCAGGCTGATTATGCCCAGGTCGTTTGCAATCTTCTGCAGCGTGCAGTTTCCGCTTTTTACACACTGCACGCACTTGCAGACAAGATCTGACAGAATCAGCTCAACATTAATTTTTCTTGTCATTCTGACCTTGGGACTGTTTGTGAATATTTCCTGCCCTTCCTCAACCTTTGTATTGCAGGCTGTTACAAGCTTGTCCATTCCGGCTATTTCAACCAGACATACTCTGCAGGCACCGATTTCATTAATATCTTTAAGATAACAAAGATGAGGAATATCTATTCCTGCCTTCTGTGCGGCTTCCATTATTGTAGTGCCGGCAGCAACTGAAATTTTTCGTCCGTCTATTTTTATGTTTACCATTTCTCTATTCTGCCTCCTCTAAATGATCCAAATCCGCACACATCACAGCGCAGGCATCTTGAGCATTCCGCAAGTGATTCCTCTCTTGTCATTGGAAGTTCTACTGCTTCAAAGTCTCCACCTCTCTCGGCAGCATATCTTTCCTTTAATTCTATTCTTCCGCGTGAAGGCTTGTCCTCAACTACCGGGTCAGGTATCTCTACATCCACCGAAATTTCGTGGTTGTATCCCAGATAGCTGTCGATATTTGCAGCTGCAACCTTTCCCGCAGCGATAGCATTGATAACTGTTGATGGTCCGGTTACACAGTCTCCTCCTGCATAGATTCCCTGTACCTTATCTACTACACTGTTCTTTTCTGCCTTAATAGTTCCTCTGTATACAGGAATTCCATATTTTTCAAAGAATTCGATATCAGTAGCCTGTCCGATTGCAGATATTACGATATCGCAAGGAATCTTCTCTCTTGGCTGATCGGCATCAACAGGCCTAGGTCTTCCTGAGCGGTCAGCTTCTGATGCAATCTGAGGCTGAACATACAGTCCCTTTACGTGGCCGCTCTTATCTACGATGATTTCTGACGGTGCTTTTAACTGGAACAGCTCGCAGCCTTCTGCAATAGCCCCATTGATTTCGTCAGGAAGTGCAGTCATATCGTCTCTTCGTCTTCTGTATACTATGGAAACCTGGCTTGCACCAAGTCTCCTGGCTGTTCTTGCTACGTCCATAGCAACGTTTCCGCCGCCGATTACAGCAACTGACTTACCTTTAAAGTTAGGCATAGCATCGTCACCTATGCTGCGCAGCATTTCAACTGCAGGAATAACTCCCTTGGCAAATTCTCCCGGTATACCAAGATTCTTATGGTTGTGGGAGCCGATTGAAATATATACTGCATCATAGTTATCTTTGATTTCTTTAATTGCCTCATCTGAACTGATATCATAGTCAGTCCTGAATTCAACGCCTGCCGCTGCGATTGCATCTATATCCCACTGCAGCCTTTCTCTCGGCAGTCTGTACTTTGGAATTCCGTATCTCAGCATTCCGCCAAGCTGAGCTCTCTTTTCAAATACTGTTACATCATGACCCATTATTGACAGGAAGTATGCAGCTGACAGTCCGGACGGTCCTCCGCCAATTACAGCAACCTTCTTGCCTGTGCTGTCCATTCTTGCCGGAGTTTCAACCTCCTTTGAGCAGTTATCCACAGCAAACCGCTTAATTGCTCTGATATTTACAGGTGTATCTATTATGTTTCTTCTGCACTTTTCTTCACATGGGTGTTCGCAGATCAATGCACATACTGTAGGGAAAGGGTTGTCCTTTCTGATAAGCTTAACTGCATCGTCGTATCTTCCGCTTCTTACCAGGGCAACATATCCCGGAACATCTACCCCTGCAGGACAGCCTCCTCTGCACGGAACCGCCTGTCTCTTGTTTATTACTGTATCATCACAGCTGTGATTAAGAATGTGTGATTCATAATCACTTCTGAAGCCTTCCATCCCACGCAAAATCATAGCGGCAGCCTCTGTACCTATTGCACAGTCTGATGATACTCTGATTGCCTCCGCTGTTCTTTTTAAATCGTCCAAAATACTCAGATCCTCATTGCCGTCAATTGCAAGAATTCTGTCGAGCATAATCTGCAGCTGACCTAATCCTACACGACACGGTATACATTTACCGCAGCTCTGTGCATGACACATCCTCAGGAAGGCTGCAGCCATATCCACAGGACACTGTCCCGCAGGGCTGGATACAACTCGTCTCTCAAGATCTTTATACAAGCCTTCAACTGTAAATTCAGCCCGATCCTTAGACTTCATAAATAATCTGTCCATGTTCCTAACCTCCAAAAATTTTCCTATGCTAATTATAGCACATAATTGTACATATAAAAGTACAATTATGGATGTATACAGAATATTTTAATTTTTTTGTTGGTTTACAACAATTTTTTCATAATAAATATTTTAAATATTTTTTATATATTCTTTTCTTCAGTAGGATATCCTATCATTTCCCGTCAACTTTTCCACACTCCTCAATCCTCTATTTTTAAAGCTTCGCACACCTTCTTCACAAAATCCTTCAAATTGTATACAATTTATTCCACAACATCATGTGGATAACTGTAATCCTTGTATTCCTTTAAATTCAACGCATACACGTTCATATATATTTGTCAATACATAAGTTATCCACAGATCGTCGCATGATTTCTATTAAATTCCAAGTAATTTTTTTCCATAAAAAAAGGGTGTGAATAAATATCCACGCCCTTACTGTACGTACAGTTTTTTATGCATTCTTATTACATACGGGCAATAAACATTTCCAGTGCCATCTGGTCAGAAAGAACACCCGTCTTAATGTTTCTGTCCACTTCATAAATATTCGAAAGAACTTTTTTCAGCTTGTCTGCTGAATAGCGGTTAGTATACGGAATCATTTTCTTTATCCTGTATTCGCTTCCCCCGAGTCTGCTGTGAATTGACTTCAGATCCATGCCGTCATCTCTTAACTGTTTCACTGACAGCATAAGTTCAAAATGAGATACTATTGCCCCTATTATAGAAAAGCTGTCTGCCCCTGAGTGAAGCATGTTATACAGGACAGCAAATGCCCTGTCCTTCTGATTATTGCTTATTCCGTCCAGCATATCGAACACAAAAGTGTCCATATCTCCACTGACTGCCTGTTCGATATCATGTTCCCTTATTTCCAATCCGTCACTGACAGCGATAATCTTGGCAATGTCATTTTCAAAGTTGAACAGCCTGTAGTCGCTCTCTCGATTATTGTATCCTGTCGCATCTATCAGAAGATTTATAATTCTCGGACTCGCATCAACTCCTGCCGCTTTAAATCTCTTTCTTGCAAAAGAAATCAGTTCACTTTTACCAAGAGGGGCAAAATCGTAGGTTCTTCCATTCTTCTTCAGAGCCTTTGTCATTGAAGCACTGTCTTTAATTTCCTCAGCAGAGAAAACTACCACAGTTCCCTCATTTGGCGACTCTATGTATTCACACAGGCGTTCAATATCGGCTTTGCCATAGCCTCTTGTGCTGTCACTTGTAAGCGGTCTGAAGTCACGCACCCACACTACCCTTTTCTCAGAAAACATGGAAAAGGTTTCACATGCCTCAATTATACGATTTACAGACGAGTTCTCGTCATCAATAATAAGATAATCCATAGACCTGCATGACGGATTGACGTATTTTTTCACCAGAGCTTCCACAGCCCATTTAACCAGATACTGTTCAACGCCATACATCAGATTGACATTTTTTATATTATTCAGCTTCATGTCCTCAGCGAAGACCTGAAATGCGTGCTTTTCCGGTTTATTTTTGTACATACTGAAAAACCGTCACCTTTCCTGATAATGCCGACTGCCCCGTCAAGGTCAGTCCTGAATACCATTATACCTTTTTCCTGAAGTTTTTCAATTACATCCTGACCGGGATGCCCGTAATTGTTTTTTCCGACAGAGATTACCGCCACCTTCGGGTTTACGGCATCGATAAATGCGTCACAGCTGCTGTAAGAGCTTCCATGATGAGCCACCTTCAGCACGTCAGCTTTCAGTGCGTCCGTTCCGGCATATTTACTTACCAGCATTTTTTCTCCCTCCTCAGTAATATCACCGGTTATCAAAACCGACACATTATCAAGGGTCACCTTGAATATCAGACTGTTCAGGTTTTCATCATCGCTTTCAGAGTTACATTCTTCAGGCCATAATATATGTATGCTGCTGTTTTCGTTCAAACGTATGACATCGCCCGCCTTCCCTTCCGTTATGATTTTTTTTATATCAAAACTTTCAGAAAGCTGCTGAAGCCCCAGATAATGATCTGTATGAAGATGAGTAGCAAGCGCAAGATCAATCTTTCCATATCCGTTTTTCAGCAGATAGGGCTTCAGCACCTTGTTTCCCACGTCGTAATTGACGCTTCCACCGCCGTCGATAAGAATATTTCGCGCTTTGTCAGCTTTGATATGGACAGAATCACCCTGACCAACATCAAGAAAAACGACGTCTGCTTTGTCAAAGGGTGTTCTGTCTGCCTGCCATACTCCTGCAGAAACTGCAATAATAAGTGCCAGAGGGACAAATACCTTTTTGAACTGTCTTCGTTTTACATGCACCTGAAAATACTCCGAAACACAGAAAAACATGAATCCATAGATTAGTATCAGCATCCCGAGCTTCATGGACGGAAGACTTATGTATAGAAAATCCTTTTCTGCGAACAGATGGTTTGTAAATACAGTGAGTTTTGACAAGAGGCCGAGAACTGCAGGAATAATCGGAATTACGATTCCCGAGACAGCAAACAGAAAAAAACTTAATACGCCTGCAGGTACCAGTACAGAAATCAGAAAAACCACAGGAACGTTAACCGCCACACCTGCCAGTGAAATACCATTGAAGCTGTAAATCATGTATGGAATCATGCCCATCTGTACCGAAAATGCTCCGGCGAGGGTCAGAGGCAGCAGCCTCTCCGTAACCGGCGTCAGAAAAGCGATAGATAAGACTGCGAGAAATGACATCTGAAACCCCGCTCCAAAAATAATATACGGATTGATTGCTGCAAAAACAGCGGCAACAAGAGCTGCGGCAGTGATCAGATCATACCGCCGGTCTATATAGCTGCCAAAAAGCATTATATACATAAGAACGGTTGCTCTGATTACTGAAACAGACCATAGAGTTGCACACCCGTATACAAATGTAAACACAACAAAAATTACAGTAATAGAAAAGGTATTTCTCCTTTTCCTTATTATACTGAATAAACCAAAGAGTACGCCGACATGAAGACCACTTACGGCAAGAACATGTGCTGTAGAGTTCTTTCTAAAATCCTCGTACACTTCATCATCAAGCTCATTGGTATCACCAAACAGCACTCCCCTGATAATACCCTCTGTTTCATCATCGACGTCCAGTTTCTCAATAAAATCCTCTCTTGTCAGGAATATCCATCTTCTGAATCTATCATAATAGCTTATAGAGTTATCATAAAAATTCATGTATCTAGGTGAACAGATATAGTGGATTCCTCTTGATTTAAGGTAGATAGAGTAATCAAAGGTTCGCGGATTACCTGTGGGCTCAGGTTTTTCAATCAGACCCATAAAACGAACATGCTGGCGAAACGTACGTTTATAATCATTGATTTTGCCATAATAGGAACAAAGAATACTGCCGTAATCTGTTTTTACTACAATACTGTATTTTTCATCCCTCTTCTCAATCTGCACGACCTGACCCAGACATTCAGTCTCACTTCCAACATAATACTCCATAGGTCCGTTTTCGACTCTATACTGGTAAAGATACATTGCGGATATTCCTGCCACAAACAGAAGTACATAAATAAATAGCTTTCTTCTCATTTCCATAATATAACATTTTTGTGTTCATTTGTAAATAAGATGTGAGACAATATATTATAGTAAATAGTGTTACTATTTCTGGTCATCTATGGTATAATTGAATAGATTTTATTGTTTTAATGAAAGGGTAGAATATATGCGCAGCAATAATAAGAAAAAGGGATTATTTAAACCTAAAGGAAAGCATGCCCAGGGAGCAAACAGTGTAGCAGATGCGGCCGTTGTCTCTGAGCAGGCGGTTATTGATGCACCGGCAAAAAACAAGAAAAAGAAGGGAAGTAAAAAACACGGAACCTTCAAGAAAGTTATTCTGGTGCTTTTCTGTATAGGTATAATAATGTGTGCCGCTTTGGGAGTGTTTGTTGTAAAGACTATTGCAGGTGCCCCTGATATTGATCCGGACAATCTGTATGAGCTGCTCTCGGAAAGCACTGTTATTTATGATGAGGACGGCAAGGAGATTGATACAGTCTACTCTGAGTCTAACAGAGAAAACGTAGAATACGACGAGCTTCCGGAAAACCTTATCAATGCGGTGGTTGCACTGGAGGACAAGACCTTCTGGAAACATCACGGATTTAACTTTGTCAGAATAGTTGGAGCAATAAAAGACAAGATTATTCACGGAGGCAGAGTAAGTGGTACAAGTACTATCACACAGCAACTTGCAAGAAACCTGTATCTAAAGGATTCTCAGTTCGATTACGATTACAGGCGTAAGATAATTGAGGCTTACTACACGATAATTATTGAGCGTAATCTCACCAAGGAAGAAATTCTTTTAGCATATCTGAACACTATCAGCTTCGGATATCACAGCAGCGGTGTTCAGGCAGCATCACAGGCATATTTCTCCAAGGATGTAAGTAAACTTACGCTGGCTCAGTGCGCAGCTCTCGCCGCACTGCCTCAGGCTCCTTCTGCATATCAGCTGGTCGAATTTTATAACAAAGGTGAAATAAAGAAGAATGACGAAAATATTCTTAAGGAAACCTTTGACGGATACTGGGTTGCTAATGAAGCAAGCAAGGATCGCAGAATGACATGCCTAAAACTTATGCAGGAACAGGGTTACATTACTGAAGAACAGTATGAGAAAGCCTCTGCAAAGCCTCTTCGAAAGATCCTGAAACCTAATTATAATGTATCTTCAAGTAAATCAGCCTACTTTGCTGACTATGTTATCAGTGAAGTAATCGATGACCTTATGGAAGAAAAAGGCTGGGATTATGATAAGGCCTTTGAGAAAGTTTACAATGGCGGACTTAAGATATACTCAACATTAGACTCAACTGCACAGGCTGTTGTCGAAAAAGAGTTTGAGGATAACAGTAACTTTCCTAGCCTTTACACATCAAAGGACAGCAGTGGAAATATTCTGAATACCTATGGCGGCATTGCACTGTATGACTACTACAATTTCTTTGACGAGGATGGAAATTTCAACTTTAAGAAATCAGAAGCCAAACTTGACAAGGACGGTAATCTGGTACTGAAGACCGGCAAACGTCTGAACTTCTATGACACAGAGGTAAACGGTGAAATTGATTACAGCCTGGAATTTAAGCCGATGTATGTGTATGATGATGGCGAGCTCTGTTCAATCAGTGGCGGATTTATTAATGTTCCACAGAACTATAAATCTAGAGATTCTAAGGATAATATCGTTATTTCTTCAGAGTTCCTCAACGATGAAAACTATAAAGATTTCTTCAGATTTAATGACGACGGCACGGTAACACTCACTGCAGGAGCGTACACTCTCGAACAGAAAGTCGTACAGCCTCAGGCCGCGATGGCAATAGTTGAAAACTCATCCGGATATATTAAGGCACTTGTCGGAGGAAGGAAAACCTCGGGAAGACAGCTCCATAACAGGGCTACAAACCCTAGACAGCCGGGTTCTTCAATCAAACCTCTCGGCGTATATTCAGCAGCACTTCAGCAGAGTGCTGAAGAATATGCCGAAGGAAAGAAGCACACATTTACTGATTTCAAGATAGACAAACAGGGAAGTAAATACTGGGGCAATTATCTGACAGCCGGCTCAATCGTTATCGATGAAGTTACAACCATTAATGGTGAACAGTGGCCACACAATGCGGGTGGCGGTTACTCCGGTCCTCAGACATTGAGGACAGCACTTCAGCAGTCACTGAATACATGTGCTGTAAAGATTTTCATGCAGGTGGGAGCAGAATACTCATCTGAACTTGTAAAGAAATATGGAATTACAACACTTGACCTGGAAGGTGATACCAATGATATGAATGCTGCTGCACTTGCTCTCGGTGGAATGACAAATGGTGTTACACCTCTGGAAATGGCCAGTGCATATTCCACTTTCCCTAACAACGGTGTTCGTTATGAAACTACATCATATATAAAAGTAGAAGATAATTCCGGCAAAGTACTTCTGAACAATTCCAAAAATGAAAAATTTGAGGTTCTTGATTCGGGTGTTGCATGGATTATGTGTGATCTTCTTAAGTCAGTAGTAACAAATGGTCTTGGAAGACCTGCTTCTATTTCAGGTGTTCAGTCAGGTGGTAAAACAGGTACAACAGACAATGAAGTGGATATCTGGTTTGACGGATTCACACCAAACTATTCCGCTTCACTCTGGATAGGAAATGACCAGAATTTCAAACTGACAGGAATGAGTGATTACGCAGCCAGACTTTGGGGAAGAATAATGGATCAGATTCCTGGAGCTAAAGAAGGCTCATATAAGTCAATGCCTTCGAATGTTATTCGTTCAGGAGGAGAATACTATATAAGTGGAACTCAGGGCGGAACAGGTAATATAAAGGATCTTGCCAAAAAGATTTTAATCTGTAAGGATTCAGGATTCATTGCCACTCCAGAGTGCAAGAATGTAGAAGAAATGGATATTTATGATATGACAAAAGTTCCAAAATATTACTGCTATCTGCACAATTCAAATCCTGAAAAATATCCGGTTCATCCAGATAAAAAAGTTGTTGTTCCTGAACCTGAGCCATCAGATCCACAGGATTCTGACGAGCCTGACGAACCTGATGAACCGGTGCAGCCTGATCCTGAGCCGGTTGAACCCGATGACCCTGGTACAGATTCAGATACTGACGCAGATTAATTAGATAAAAAAACCTATAAATTTAAAAATGCTGTTTCCGGTTACTCCGGAACAGCATTTTTAAATTCACATATTCTCTTCTCCAGGTCTTCCGCCTTAAATACTGCTGAGCCTGCAACGAATATATCACAGCCCGCCTCACTCACAGTACTGATATTATCAAGCGTAACACCACCATCTATCTCGATCACATAATCGTATCCTTTTTCTTTTCTGATTGCATCGAGTTCTTTAATCTTTTCCAATGCTTTTGGTATGAATTTCTGACCTCCAAAGCCGGGATTCACTGACATTACAAGAACAAGATCCAGTTCCTCAAGAATACATTCCAGCGCAGAAACGGGTGTAGCAGGATTAAGTGCAACCCCTGCCTTTACTCCGTGTGCTTTTATGTTCTGAACAGTTCTGTGCAGATGTCTGCATGCCTCCTGATGAACAACGATAAATTCTGTCTTATCTGTAACAAAATCTCCTAAATATGCATCTGGATTTTCTATCATAAGATGAACATCATAAGGTGCAGTTTCAAGCTTGTTTAATGACTTCATCACTGCACTTCCAAAACTGATGTTTGGGACGAAATGTCCGTCCATTACATCCACGTGCACGTAATCTGCTCCTGCCCTGCTAATTGCTGCGACCTGTTCTCCCAATCTGGAAAAGTCTGCTGATAGAATTGATGGTGCGATTTTACCCATTGTTTTTCTCCTCATTAATAAACTAATATTTTTTTCTTTTTTTAATCTCTTCCATATGCTGCAGATATGATTCATATCTCTGCTTATTTATTATACCTGATTCTACAGCCTCGATAACTGCACACCCCGGCTCTTTCACATGCCTACAGTTATCGAATCTGCACTTACCTGTAAACATGGCTATTTCCGGATAATAATCCTTTAAATCATCCTCATCTGCATCAAGAATATCAAAGGATGTGAATCCAGGTGTATCAAATACATATCCGCCACCCTTCGTTTCAAAGATTTCCACGTGTCTCGTAGTGTGCCTTCCTCTGCTGGTTTTCTCACTTATTCTTCCTGTCTCCATATTTGCCTCAGGAATAATAGCATTAGTGATAGTTGATTTTCCTACACCCGATGGACCTGCAAAGGCAACCTTACGACCCTCAATCAGCTTTTCCAGCCGGTTAATGCCTTCGCCTGATTTCGTGCTTGTCCGTACAACTTTATAAGAAGGTTCATAAATATCCGCCAGATGATTTACCTTGTCTTCCGGCAGCAAATCACATTTGTTTATACAGATTATAGGTTCTATCCCCTTCTGCTCTGCCATTATCAGGAACTTATCAATAATGGTAAAATTCGGTTTTGGTTTTGTCGCGGAAAAAACCACCACTATACAGTCAACATTTGCAATAGGCGGTCTTATAAAATGGTTTTTCCTCGGTTCTATGCTGTTGATTACGGCGTCACCATCGGGCAAAACATCAATTGAAACACAGTCACCGACAGAAAGAACTGTCCCTTCCTTCTTAAACAATCCTCTTCCCTTTGCCTGATAAACTCCTTCGGAGGTTTTTACATAGTAAAAACCTCCGATCCCTTTAATTATTAATCCTTTCATTAACGTGTACCTTAATTTGCTTCATCAGTGTCTTCTGAATCACCGTTGCCTCCGTCATCAGGATCCGGCTCAGGTTCAGGTTCAGGTTCAGGTTCCGGCTCAGGTGTCGGATCAGGCTCACCTTTGCTGACTACCAGATCAACCACTGTTCCCTTGTCAACCTTCTGTCCTGATGCATAGCTCTGACTGATAACAATATCTGCTTTATATACTGAGCTTTCCTCATAAGTAACCTTACCAACCTTCAGACCTGCATCCCTGAGAGCCTGCTTTGCAGTTTCAATATTATTTCCCTCCAGAAGAGGTACAGGAATTTTGCTGGAACCCTTACTGATAACCAAATCAATTCGCGTTCCGTTTTCGGCCTCCGAACCTGCGCCCGGGTTCTGGCTTATAATCATGCCTTCCGGCTCCTCACTTTCTTCACTTGTAACAGATCCAAGTTCGTAATTATTAGCCATAAGATAAGCTGTAATAGAGTCCTCATCAAACATTTTACCAACAACGGACGGAACCTGTCCTGTAGGTTTTCC
>JALENF010000056.1 GCA_022767945.1 Bacillota bacterium | reverse complement strand
CTGAGTCAAGAGGGGGAGAAAGCCCGGATGGACGTAAGGTGAAGGGAACTATCCACTGGGTGGATGCAAAGACTGCAGAGAAGATCAGAATCAGAAACTATGATTACCTGATGATTCCTGATGAAGAAGGGAAGAACCGGTTCAACCCTGAATCAGTAGAAGAGACATGGGGTTACGCTGAACCTTCAGTTGCAGAGGTTCAGCCGGGAGAACGCTTCCAGTTCTTCAGACACGGATATTACATCGCAGACAGCAGGCTGACTTCCGACGAGGAGAAGGTTTTCAACAGGATTGTGGGACTGAAGAGTTCATGGAAGCCTGCTAAATAACAAGAAAAAACATGCCGCGAGTTCAGTCGCAGCATGCATCAAAACCCACAGGGTTTGCTATATTCAAGCTATTACCATATCAAAGCTACAATCAGGGCGACTAGTATTATGACAAATGATGCTATGTCGCCTTTTGTTTCGAAAATCTTTCTGCGCGCCTGCAGCCTGCTCCACAGATAGACTAAGAAGCCGGGACCGAAGATAAAGGCAGAAATGACAACGTTATCCAGGCCGGTGGCAAAGAGCATCCAGAATCCGTATACCGTGCCGAGAATGGAGATAATCCACACCTTAGGCGTAACCAGATTTTCGTGGATGAAATTGTCGTGGATGGTGGTTTTCAGGCAGTACATGGCTGAAAGCACGAAAGGTATCATAATAGCACTGGTCGCCAGAGTGTACAGAGTCTGATAGGTGGATGACTGAAAGTAAACCACAATCAGAAGAATCTGAATTATGGCGGCAGAAAGAATCAGGGATGCTACAGGAGCTTTTTTTCGATTCTCTATGGTAATAAACGAAGGAAAGGCACCGTCCTTTGCAGGTGCGTACACACTGTCAGCTATTACAAGGGTGTAGGCGAACATAGCTCCGATTATTGAAATAATAACGCCTGCGTTTATCAGGGTTCTGCCCCACGGACCGACTATATACTCCATCAAAGCTGCCATAGACGGGTTCGGCAGTTCAGCCAGCTGTGCCCGGGGCATTATTCCCATACTCAGCACAGAAATCAAAACATACAGAACAAAGAGTGCCAGAAAGGACAGCTCCGTAGCCTTGCCTGCAGTTGCAGTATTTTTTGCACGGGCGGAAATTACAACCGCACCCTCGATACCGGTGAAAATCCATACTGTGGTGTAGGTTGTTTTCAGAACCTGCTCCGAAAGAGGAAGACCGGTGTCCTCTCCGTTAAAATTTGAAAGAAAAACATCCCAGTCAAAGGCACCCAGAAATAAGGCGAAAACAATAAAAGCAGCGATGGGCAGCAACTTTGCGATTACGATAACCACATTGATGGTAACTGCTTCCTGTACACCATACATCACCATAAAAGTGAACAGCCATACTATTATGGAAGCACCAACGATGGACGGGATATTGTTTCCGTCACCGAACAAGGGAAAGAAATTCCCCAAGGCTGCAAACAGCAGGGTCGCGAAGGATACCTGGGAAAGAATCGCACTTACCCAGTAGCCCCAGGCAGAATTAAATCCTACATATTCACCGTAACCTTCTTTTGCGTAGGAGTAGATACCACTGGTCAGATGGGGCTTGATAACACTCAATCTATTGAAGCACATGGCCATAGCGTACATACCTGCGCCCGCGATTGCCCAGCCGATAAGGACGGCGTAGGTACCGGCACCGCCCGCGGCCATGTCGCTTGACATGCTGAAGACTCCGCTGGCAAGGGTGGTTCCTATGGCAAAACAGGTCAGCTTGAAAAGGCCTAAGCCTTGATTACTGTTCATACAAAAAACCTCACTTCCTTTTGCTATGAATAATATAGCCTGAGAAGTGAGGTTTTATGTGTTTTGAGTGTAGAATTATTTTTTAATGAGGTTTTGGACTGTTAAACCATCGGGAGTTTTAAAACAATTACAATTGTTTTGTTTTTGTTTGACTTGAATACCATGGAAAATTATGGTAATATAATATGCACGAAAGGGTATAAGAGAAGAGGAGTAAGAGAATGACGGATACTTTGATATTAATAATAAAATGCCTGGCAGCCATACTGGCTGGAATCTTCGAGGGAAATGGTGCTGTGTATATATTCAATCACATACCGGCTGAATGGCTGTGCGAATATGGAGAAAAACCGGGTGATGAGCTTCTGGACCGATACACTCAGCGTCTGAAGAGCTATCCGTGGAAGTATGTGTTCACTATGCTCTTTGTAATACTGAATATACGCATGGTTGTAGATGACTGGCAGTTTGCGGTGAGCGCCAGTCTGGCACTGTGGATTATGCTTGAGATAGCTGTGTCGGACATGAAGTACAGGATCATACCCGACCAGCTGGTTATACTCCTTGCGGTGAGTGCTCTGGGATTCGTCACATTTCACAACGGCTTTATGGACTGCCTGCTGGGAGGCGTGTGCGGCTTTGCAATTATGTTTGCAGTTGCCCTCGTGGGCAAAATCGTATCAAAGCGTGACACGCTGGGAGGCGGCGACATCAAGCTGTTTACCGCGCTGGGAATGATATGCGGCTTTACCGGAATACTGGTTGTTTACGCTCTGACGGCTTTGATAGCGGGAGGACACATGGTAGTGCTTCTTGCGATGAAAAAGCTGAAATTTGGGGATACTGTGCCTATGGCGCCATACATCGGTGCGGCGGCAGCGGTATACCTTGTTTTTCTGTGGGGGATTGAACAAATTCTTTATCTGTAGGTTTTGATATGATATAATGAAAAAATGAAACGAAATATTCTTTTGACAATAGAATACGACGGAACCAACTTTTCGGGATGGCAGAGACAGCCTGAGGTGAGAACCGTGCAGGGCACCCTGGAGGAAGCACTTTCACGTGTTTGCGGCACGCCGATACAGATTAACGGAACGAGCCGAACCGACGCGGGAGTACATGCCCTGGGACAGAGAGCATCCTTCGCCGGAGACTTTGGAATTCCTACGGACAGGATTAAGCTCGCAGTCAACAACATGCTTGACGGAGGGATGAACCGGAGAACCAAATGCAGTGATGTGAGGATAACTGACGTACAGGAGATGCCGGAGGATTTTCATGCCCGTTTTGATTCTAAAGGGAAAAAATACAGGTATGTGATAGACCGGGGAGATGAAGCGGACATTTTCAGGAGGAATTACTGTTACCATGTAAAGAGCTCTCTTGATGTGGATGCTATGCGAAAGGGTGCCGGATTTATTGTGGGCACTCATGACTTTGCCTGCTTTCAGGCGGCCGGTGGAAACGTGAGGGAAACTACTGTAAGAACCGTTCATTCTCTGGAGATTATAGAGAAAGGGGACGAGCTTCTGATTGAAATCAGTGGTGACGGTTTTCTGTATAATATGGTCAGAATAATTGTGGGAACTCTGGTTGAAGTCGGACAGGGACGGATTGAACCGGGAAAAATAGAAAAGATAATTGAAGGATGTGACAGGCAGAATGCCGGCCACACTGCACCTGCGGAGGGCCTGTATCTTGTCGAGATATACTATTAGCTGTAACTGATTATTTGGAAGAAAGGATTAAATATGGAAGCTGATAAGAGACCTAACTGGGACGAGTATTTTATGGAGGTTGCCAAGCTTACAGCAACCAGATCCACGTGTCTGAGAAGACAGGTGGGAGCCGTAATCGTTAAGGACAGACATATAATCGCCACAGGCTACAACGGCGCGCCAAGAGGACTGTCGCACTGTGATGAGAGGGGCGGCTGCCTGAGACAGGAGCTTGGTGTTCCTTCAGGACAGAGACATGAACTGTGCAGAGCACTTCATGCTGAGCAGAATGCTATTATCCAGGCGGCAACACTGGGACAGAGCATAGAAGGCGGTACTATTTACATAACACACCAGCCGTGTGCTATCTGTTCAAAGATGATTATCAATTCAGGAATTAACAGAATTGTGGTAAATGAAGGATATCCTGATGATCTTGCGCTGGAGTTTCTTGATGAAGCGGGTCTGAAGGTTATCATGTTGGGAGAGTAACTGTATGAACATAGACTTAAGTACGCTGATAACCGCATTCGCAGTTGCGTGTACATTATCAGTGCTGTTTACACCTATATCAATCAAGGTGGCTCATCTTATTGGGGCGATAGATGTTCCCAAGGATGACAGACGAATGCATACAAAAGCTATGCCGAGATTCGGAGGACTGGCTATATTCGTGGGAACTATGGCAACCCTCTGTGTTTTTGCGGGCAGCAACAAGGATATCCTTCCGGTAATAGTCGGAGGGGCTCTTATTTATGCCCTGGGTGTGGCTGATGACCTGCTGTGCCTGAACGCAAAGCTTAAATTTGTGCTTCAGACTGCCATTGCAGTGCTCATGTACTATATGGGTCTCAGAATCAAGTTTATTGCAAACTATTTCGGAGAAGGACACATTTATTTTGCCGACGCGGCATGCTTTATCATTACAGTACTGTGGATAGTAGGGATTACGAACACCATAAACCTGGTAGACGGGTTGGATGGTCTTGCGGCAGGAGTTGCGGCAATAGCGTCGTTGTCCATCGCATACGTTGCGTATATACATGGAACACAGAACGGCATGATGATTGTATGTCTGGCTATGCTTGCTGTAGCCGGAAGCTGTATAGGTTTTCTTCCTTTCAACTTCTATCCGGCAAAGACGTTTATGGGAGACAGCGGATCTCTGTTTCTTGGATTTATGATGGCGACACTGTCTGTGGTGGGACCGCTTAAGAGATCCACCATGGTTGCCGTAGTAATACCGGTACTGGTACTTGGAATTCCTATTTTTGATACAGCCTTCGCGATACTGAGAAGAATTGTAAACAGAAGACCGATTATGGAGGCAGATAAGGGACATCTGCATCACAGGCTGATGCAGTCCGGGTACGGCCAGAGAAGAGCTGTTCTTATGCTGTACGGAATATGCGCAATCATGGGAATGGCGGCGGTTCTTATCAGCCGTGAGCTCTATAAGGATTCCTTCGTACTGGCAGCAATTGCGGCAGTTTATCTGTACGTATTCCTGACAGACCCCAATCACAAGATGCCGAGAATCAAAGCTGTCAATATTGCGGAGGAAGAGCGAAAGGCGAGCAAACTGGAAAAACAGAAGGAGAAAGCTCAGTCTTGTGATGAAAAGTAAATCAAAACAGAACCAAAACAAAAAGGCCTCAAAGGGCCTTTTTCAGTTTCATTGTATGAATTAAATATTAATCTCACCTTCTGCCACGATTATTGCAGATCCACCGACCTTAATCAGGCAGCCATCTTCAGATGCGTTGATTTCGGTCAGAATGGTTGAAGGTCTATCCATCTTCTCACCCTGCTTCATGCAGCATTTGCCTACCGGATCGATAAGACCATGGAGGTGCAGGTAATATGTAAGAGCGCCGTTTGCTGTTCCGGTTGCCGCCTCCTCGTCGATGTCGTAAAGAGGTGCAAAGTTCCTTACATAAGCTGTGACTCCATCTTCTGCGTCCAGTGTAAAGGCATGAACTCCTGTAACCTTGTATCTCCTGGACAGAGCGGACAGAGCCTTCATATCAGGATCTATTGCATCAAGATCAGCACGGGTGGATACCGGCATCATGATGTCAGGAAGACCTGTTGAAACAAGCTTAGGCAGAAGCTTAATGGAGGCAGGATCGTAGCTTGTTCCCATGACCTCATAAAGCTCGGTTAAATCAGGAATCTCGTCTATAGTTGCAATTTCTACAGGCGTAGCCATATCCATCATGACAAAACCGTCGTTTACCTCTATGTTAAGATCTCCGGCAAGTGTGTGGTTGACACAAACGCAGTTATCACTGATCATTCCCAGGTGCAGCAGTGCAACAAAGCTTGCAATGGTAGCGTGACCGCATAAATCAACCTCCGATGCGGGAGTAAAATATCTTATATGGAATTCTGTCTCATCTAACTGTTTGATAAAAGCTGTCTCAGAATAGCGCAGCTCTGCTGCAGTCTTTCTCATAGTCTCATCTGATGGAAAATCTTCTCCGTCGCGAAGGACTACAACTCCTGCAGGATTTCCGCCGAAAACAGTCTGTGTAAAGGCGTCAACAATCAGTAATTTCATTTAATATCACCTCAACTCTAGTATAACCCTAAAAATGATTGTATGCAAGATATTTAGATGTTATACTATCCTAATGGAGGTTTTGACATGGAGAAACTTGATATTACACCTTTAAAATATGAGAACGATAAGCTGATGATCCTCGATCAGACCAGGCTTCCCGGAGAGGAAGTATACGAAGAAATGTCAACCGCAGAAGATGTCTGGGATGCCATATACAGGCTGAAGGTCCGCGGTGCACCGGCCATCGGAGATGCGGCAGCCTACGGTCTGTATATATCAGTGAGGGACTATCAGGGTGATATGGAAGGTTTCAGGAGTCTGCTGAAAGAGAAGAGGGATTATCTCTGCAGCGCCAGACCTACGGCCGTAAACCTGGAGTGGGCACTGAACCGTATGTGCAGTAAATTTGAATCGCTATTTGACGATACGTGTCAAAACGCTGAAACAGCAGTTGACGAGGCTAAGGCGGTTTTGATCGCTGAGGCCGAAAAGATAAAGGAAGAAGATATGGAGGCCTGCCTTGCCATGGGAGAGTACGGCCTGGAGCTGCTGAAACCGGGAATGGGCATTCTGACCCACTGCAACGCCGGGACGATTGCGACCGCAAAGTACGGCACTTGTCTTGCTCCTATACATCTGGGGCAGGAGAGGGGCTACGGATTCAAGGTGTTTGCCGATGAGACCAGACCTCTGCTTCAGGGTGCCAGACTGACTGCCTGGGAGCTTCAGAAGGCCGGCGTTGATGTGACGCTGATCTGCGACAATATGGCATCTCTCGTGATGAGAAACGGCTGGATAGACGCTGTCGTTGTGGGGTGCGACCGCATGGCGGCAAACGGTGACGGCGCCAACAAAATAGGAACCTCGGGGGTTGCGGTTCTGGCAAAGGAGTACGGAATTCCGTTCTACATGTTCGTGCCGACCTCAACCATCGATCCGGACACTCCCACCGGAGATCAGATTACCATCGAACTCCGGGACGGCGACGAAATCTGGCAGATGTGGTATGAAAAGCCTATGGCACCCGAAGGCATCAAAACCTACAACCCGGCGTTTGACGTGACGCCGGCGGAATATATTACGGCCGTGGTGACGGAAAAGGGAATCGTTTATCCGCCGTACAATGAGAATCTTAAAAAAATTACAGAGGGTAACAAGTAGAGGGAAACAATGGAAAACAACAAGCAGGGATTTATCGCCCGTTATGTGAAATTTATAGTAGTGCTTGCAGTTATTGCAGGCTCATCTTCAGGAATTTTCGGCAAGGTCATCGAGGCACCGTCTATGGCAATCGGATTCTGGCGTCTGACTATGGGACTGCCCTTTTTTGCGATTCCTGTTCTCGTGAAGCACAGGGATACGCTGAAAGCTGTGTCGAAGAGAGATTATCTGCTGACCTTTGTGGCAGGGGCATTTCTTTTCGGGCATTTCTTTACATGGTTCAATGCGGTTAAGATGACTAACATTGCCAGTGCGGTGGTGCTTGCGGCACTGCACCCTCTGGTGGTTTTGATAATAACGGTATTTGTGCTGAAGAAGAAGGTCGGAATAAGACCTGTTATGGGTATAGTTCTGGCACTTCTCGGAGGAGCGCTTATTGCGGGTCTGGATTACAACCAGCTGTCGTCAGGTAATTTTGCGGGAGACGTACTGGCTTTTCTGGCTGCGGTCTGCATGGGTGTATACTTTGCTATTGGTAACGAGGTCAGAAAGAACGTACCGGGAAGTACATACGTTTTCCTGGTTTTCTTTGCCTGCTGGGTGTGCTTCTCGATAGGAATGATATGTACGGGAACACCCGCTCTGGGATATTCGGCAACAGATTATCTGTACTTAATCGGATTGACTCTGGTATGCCAGATCGGTGCTCATGCTGTATTCAATCTGTGCTTCGGATATGTTGATTCTCTGTACGTTTCTGCATGGGAATCGGGTGAATCGGTGTTTGCTATTATTCTTGGAATCATATTCCTGGGACAGATGCCTGAATCATGGGAACTGCTGGGTTCGGCTATAGTTGTGGTTGGACTGCTGTACTACAATTACAGCACTAATCTGGAAGAGAAAGAGAGAAAGTAAATGAGTTATAAGGTCAGTCTTCAGACTTTTGAGGGCCCTTTTGATCTGCTTGTGTATCTGATAGAGAATGCTCAGATGAGTATATATGATATTAAAATTACGGAGATAACCAGGCAGTATATGGAATACATAGAGAATATGAAGTCTATGGATGTTACTGTTGCCACTGAATTCATGGTGCTTGCAGCTACGCTTATCGACATTAAATCCAGAATGCTGCTGCCGCGGACTGCTGACAATGGGGGTGCATACATTGATGAGGATCCCAGAAGTGAACTGGTTGAAAGACTGCTGGAATACAAGAAGTATAAGAAGGGCGCGGATATCCTGAAGGAGCGCGAGGGGGTTATGTCTCTGGTTTATGAAAAGCCTCAGGAGGATATCTCCGCATATCTGGAAGAGCCGGATGAATATCTGGCACTGGACATCAGGCAGTTTGCGAGTGCCTTCGAACTGTTCCTGAGAAAGAAGAAAAAGGAAGAGGATGTAAGGGCTCATTACACCAGAATCGAAAGGGAAAAAGCTACCATCGAGTCAAGAATGAGCTATATAAAGAACAGATTTAAAAGTGCATTCTCTCACGGACTGAAAAGGCTGAGTCTGAAGGAGCTTATTCCTAACAGAAAGGATAAATATGATGTGGTGGTCACCTTCATCTCAGTGCTTCAGCTTATGAGAGACAAGTATCTTGATGCTGAACAGAAGAGCACCTACGGAGAAATCAGCATCATTCCAGGAGAAAGAGAGATAGAGAATGAACAGTAAAAAGACGATTAAATCCGCCTTTGAATCTATGATGTATATATGGGGAGAACCCCTTGAGGTTAAGGCTGCCGCAGATATCTTCAATATCAGCATTGAGGATGCGGAAAAGTACTTCCTTGAGCTTCAGGAGGAGTATGAGCAGGAGGGCAGAGGAATTGTAATCAGGCAGGTTAACAAGGCCTTTCAGTTTGTTACAAGACCAGAAAACGCAGAGTTTATCGAGAAACTCTGTACGCCTGTGAAGGTGAAGAGGCTATCCCAGTCAGCACTGGAGGTGCTGGCGATTATTGCTTATAAGCAGCCGGTGACAAAGGGAGAAATCGATGCTATCAGGGGAGTAAAGAGTGACAGAGTAATCGACGGTCTGATGAAAAAAGACCTGATTGTGATTAAGGGAAAATCAAACGGCATCGGAAGACCTCTGCTTTACGGAACCACGGACGCCTTTCTGAAAAATTTCGGGTTTACAACGATAAAGGATTTACCGGAAATTGATGATATCGAAAACGCCATCAGCACAGAAACCGCAAATGGCAACGACGTGGTTTATGATGATGTCGAAAAGAGCCAGATTTCCATAGACGAGGTGGAATATGAATCAGAAAAAAGAGAAGAGTAATATTGTTTTGATAGGTATGCCGGCAAGCGGAAAGAGTACTATAGGTGTAGTTCTTGCAAAGATTACCGGAAAGGATTTTGCAGACACAGATATTACTATCCAGCATGTGGAGGGCAGACCTCTTCAGCAGATAATCGACGAGGACGGAAACGATTACTTTAAAAAGGTCGAGGAGGAGATTCTTGCCGGTTTTGATGCTGAGAACTGCGTAATAGCAACAGGGGGAAGTGCAGCATACTACGACAGAGCCATGGAGAACCTGAAGAAAAACGGCATCGTTGTTTATCTGAAGGTGTCTCTTTCCGGGATTCGGTCCAGACTCAACAATCTGGAAACGAGGGGTGTGACACTTAAGCCGGGGCAGACTATAGCAGACCTGTATGAGGAGAGAATTCCCTTCTATGAAAAGCACTGTGACCTGGCAGTAGAGGCTGAAGGCAGGGATATCTGGGAGACCGCGGAGATAATCGCTGAAAAAATTAGGGTGTTTACAATCTGATAAGATATGGTATACTTAAGGCAAATATCGTATGTTTTATTTTAACGGAGGTACGTATTATGGCAAGCACATTAGGAAAAGCTTTTATGGAAGCAATGAACAATCCGGCACTGAGATATGTGGATTCCAGTGTTGATTTACTTATTATCAAGACAGCAATGATTGCATATCTTGAGCGTAACGATTACGATTATACTGAAGAAGAAGTTGAGGCTTACATTAAGGATCAGTTCACCAAGATTCATGAATCACTGAAGGACTTTTCGTATAGCAATAAGATGATGGATTAATCCTGAAGTGCTGTTTTAGGTAGAAATTAGGGGCGGTGAGCAGCTGCTCCTTTTTTGTGTGTTGAGTTTTGTGTTATGGAGGTGTGGAATGAGTTTTTACTGGCCGATTGCTTTGCTGGTTTTCTCTAATATTATTTATCATGTATGTGCCAAATCTATGCCTGAGTCACTGGACCCGCTGGTCATGATGGTTGGAACGTATGTTGTAAGCGGAATAACATCACTGATTCTTTTCTTTGCACTGAGCCCGGAGAAGAATCTGATGAGTCAGGTTTCGTGCATGAACTGGACAACTGTAATGATGGGTCTGTCGATCGTCGGCTTTGAAATAGGGGCAATGTATATGTACAAGGTTGGCTGGAACGTAAGCGTGGGAAATCTTGTAATGAGTACAATTGTTGCGGTTGCACTCATATTTGTGGGAGTGCTGGTTTACAAGGAAACTGTTACTATCACTCAGCTGGCGGGAATAGGTCTCTGCCTCGTGGGACTGATATTTATTAATAAATAGGAAGAGGGACAGGCGGCAATATGCTTCTGAATGGAAACAACTATAGGCGAAAGGTCTTGAAAATCAAGGCTTTTCGCCTTTTTGCACATTGTGGCGAACGATGTCATATAAGCTCATTTTGAACTTTAAAACAGTTAGTAAATGTGGTATAATTCAGCTAATATATTATGGACTTTTGTATACTTATACAGAAAGAAAGAATGACGGTAAATATTATGATAGAGAATACTGAGAAAAACAGATACATTTTCGGGATTGATATCGGTGGAACAGCCTGCAAGCTGGGTCTTTTCCACGAAGATGGAACTCTCCTGGAAAAGTGGCAGATTCCAACTGACCGAGCCAATGGCGGCATGAATGTTTTTACTGATCTGGCGGCAGCCGTGGATAGTAAGCTTGAGGAGAAATCAATTAACCGGGAAGATGTTATAGGTATCGGTGCAGGGGTGCCTGCATCTATATCAGGGGAGGGCGTAGTGCAGAAATGTCCTGCCCTCGGATGGTCGAACTTCAACGTGGCAGATAAGATTACCGAGGTAATCGGTTTTCCTGCTGTATGCGGCAATGATGCTAATCTGGCTGCTTCCGGTGAAGCATGGAAGGGAGCTAATCACTCCTATTCCGATGTCGTTTTTGTTACGCTGGGCACCGGTGTTGGCGGAGGAATTATCTGTAACGGAAAAATACTGCAGGGTGCGCATGGCTGCAGCGGTGAACTGGGGCATATCAAGGTAAATCCGGCTGAAACCAGGGAGGATGGCTGTGGAGGACACGGATGTCTGCAGCAATATGCATCAGCGACAGGAATAGCTAATCTGGCTGAAGAGGCTTTGACAGCGCGTGGCGATGAGGCGAAGGGAACTTATCTGTACGGAAGAATTAAGGTGAACGCCAAAAATGTATTTGACGGGGCAAAGAAGGGTGATGAGATTTGTCTGGACGTAGTCGATAAATTCGGTGAAATACTCGGACGGGCGTTAGCCGGCATATGTGTTGTATTTGATCCTGAGGTCGTTATTATCGGGGGCGGTGTAAGTGCTGCAGGCGACATTCTGATCGATGCGGTGAGAAAGCACTATGTTGAATGGGCATTCCCACCGTGTGCGGATATGGAGTTCCGGCTTGCATCTTTAGGAAACGATGCGGGAATATACGGCTGTGCCAAGATGGTGATTGATGAACTAACTGAACTGTAGGAGTAACCCCTCTGGGGGAAGGAGAAAAAATGGACAATTTAATTATGACGCAGATTGAGAAATGGAAAAACAGCCCTGTTATGACAGAAGAGGAGAAAAATGAACTTGCGGGAATGACTGATGAGCAGCTTGTCTCAGCGTTTTCCTCAGACCTTGAATTCGGCACTGCCGGACTGAGAGGTGTTATGGGTCTGGGTACTGCAAGAATGAACGTTTATGTTATCAGAAGAGCTACGAAAGGTCTGGCAGTGTACCTGAAGAATCATTTCGAAGAACCCAGGGTTGCCATAAGCTATGACAGCAGGAACAATTCAAGGCGTTTTGCTGAAGCGGCGGCCGGTGTTCTGGCAAAGGCAGGTATCAAAACCTATATGTATGCGGAAATGATGCCGGTTCCGGTTCTCTCATATACTACAAGATATTTAAACTGTGATGCAGGTATTATGATTACTGCAAGTCATAACCCTAAGCAGTATAACGGATATAAGGTTTATGCGGCAACAGGCGGACAGATTCTGGATGCTGCTGCTGATGAGATTCTGGCGGAAATCATGAAGCTGGATATGTTTGAGGATGTGGATTACTTCAGCTTCGAGGAGGCACTGGAAAACGGATGTGAGTTTGTTCCTGAAGAAGTGTATAACAGTTTCCTTGCAGAAGCTGAGGCAGCTTCTCAGTTCTCTGATGAAAGAGATATTGAGATTGTATACACACCGCTTAACGGATCCGGAGCAAGACCTGTTCAGGATATTCTGGCGCGAAATGGTTTTGATAAGGTGTCTGTCGTGAAGGAACAGCTTGAACCTGACGGAGATTTCCCTACATGCCCTTCGCCAAACCCCGAAAAGGTTGAAGTGTACGATCTGGCCGTTGCGCTTGCAAAGGAAAAGAATGCGGACATTATAGTTGCAACCGATCCTGACTGTGACAGAGTCGGAGTTATGGCAAAGAAGGGTGACGAGTTCGTTCTTATAACGGGAAATCAGCTGGGAATTCTGTTCACGGACTACATTGCAGGACGCACGGAGAATCCTGAGACAAAGACTATGGTTACTTCTGTTGTAAGTACACCGATGGTTAACAGAATGGCTGAGAGCTACGGAATAGGGATGAGAAGAACCCTTGTTGGATTCAAATACATAGGAGAGCAGATTGACCTGCTGAAGGACGGCTATATGTTCGGCTTTGAAGAAAGTAACGGATATCTTGTGGGTCAGTATGCAAGAGACAAGGACGGAGTGGTTGCAGCTAAGATGGCATGCCAGATGGCAGCATATTATAAGGCGCAGGGAAGAACTCTTATCGACGTCCTTGATGACCTGTATGCAAGGTTCGGTCACTGCGTTGACCAGACAGTAAGTGTAGACCTGGACGATATCTCCAGGGCAAAGGGCATTATGGCTGCAATTGCAACAAGAGAAGCTGCCGAAAAGGTATTTGGAGATGTAAGCGGATTTATAAATTACAGCGCTGATGAAACAGGTCTTCCTAAGACTAATATGATTCAGATAGAAAAGGAAGACGGAACCAGGGTAATTGTAAGACCTTCAGGTACAGAGCCTAAGGTTAAGCTGTACATGTCCTTCTATGAAGAGGATGCAGCTAAGCTTGAAGAAAGAAAGAAAGCAATTCTGGATGATTTCAGCGCAATAGTATAGTACTGATTTTATTTTGACATATTATTTTGCATAGGAAGGATTTGCTTATTTATGGCTAAACAGATTTTGAACAAACATGAAAGATATTTCTTCGCAGAGGGTACCTACCTGAGAGCATACGAAAAGCTGGGAGCTCATCCCGACACCGAGCGGGGAAAGGACGGATACAGATTCAGCATATGGGTACCCGGTGTAAGGAGTGTCAGAGTTGCAGGGGACTTTAACAGCTGGAGTGTGACATCTCATTTTATGAAGTGGGAGGAAGGTGATATCTACAGCCTGTTCATTCCGGGAGTTGCTGAGGGAGACGCATACAAATATGTCATCGAGACAGGAAGCGGAGATCTTATTTACAAGGCTGATCCGTATGGATTCTATGCGCAGAAAAGACCTGAGACTGCATCCAGAACCTTTGACATTTCCAAATATCGGTGGAAAGATAAAAAATGGATGACAGCCAGAGCTAAGAGAGATCACATGGCAAGCCCGATGAACATATATGAGGTAAACCTGGCATCATGGAAACAGCACGAATCAGGTGAACTGTACACATACGAAGAGCTTGCGGATGAGCTTGTACCGTACGTCAAGGAAATGGGGTACACCCATGTAGAACTGATGCCTGTTGCGGAGCACCCTTTCGACGGCTCATGGGGGTATCAGGTTACAGGATACTATGCTGTGACTTCCAGATATGGTGAGCCTACAGGGTTTATGGCTCTGGTCGATGCCTTTCACAAAGCCGGCATAGGCGTTATTCTTGACTGGGTACCGGGACATTTCTGCAGAGATGCTCAGGGACTTGGTCTGATGAACGGCGGAAAGGTTTATGAAAAGAAGGATCACAAGCACTGGGGAACATATGTGTTTGACTTCGGAAGAGGCCAGGTCAAGAGCTTCCTTATGTCAAACGCTTTCTTCTGGCTGGATAAATACCACATCGACGGAATCAGAGTGGACGGTGTCAGCAGTATACTGTACATGAACTACGGAGTGGATAATGAAGCAGAGAAGCGGTACAATCCTGATGGTACAGAGGGAGATCTGGATGCAATCAAATTCCTTCAGGACACCAACGAGGCAGTTGGGAAAGAGTTTCCGGGAGTTTTCATGATAGCGGAGGAGAGCACCGCATGGCCGCTGGTAACCAGACCACCTGAGGTTGGAGGACTGGGATTCCATTACAAGTGGGATATGGGATGGATGCATGACACACTGCACTATATGCAGAACGATTTCATATACAGACAATACCATCACAATGCTCTTACATTCTCAATGATGTATGCATATAATGAAAACTTTATTCTGCCACTTTCGCATGACGAAGTGGTTCATGGGAAAGCATCCCTAATCGGAAAAATGCCGGGAGATTACTGGAGAAAATTTGCCGGACTTAGGACGCTGCTGATGTATCAGCTGACTCATCCGGGTCATAAGCTGAATTTCATGGGAAGTGAAATTGCTGAGTTTATTGAATGGAGAGATTATGAAGGCCTGGAATGGTTCCTGCCTGAAGAACACGAGGCACATAGAAAACATCAGCTGTTCGTTAAGGAGGCCAATGAATTCTATAAAGCAAACAAGGCACTATGGTATAAAGAATTCAGCTGGGAAGGTTTTACCTGGATTGATGCCGACAACGGATCACAGAGCGTATACTCCTTCATCAGACATGGCAAGCAGCCAATCGATGATCTTATCGTAGTTATCAATATGACTCCTGCAACTTATGAAAGCTTTTCAGTGGGAGTACCTAAAAAAGGATATTATAAAGAAGTTTTCAATTCAGATAAAAAAGAATATGGTGGTTCAGGAGTTATTAATGATGTGCTGATACGGAGCAGAAAAAAGGAAATGCACAATATGGAAAACTCCATAGAGTTCCGACTACCGCCTCTTGGTGCTGTCATTTTTAAGAGAACAACAGTGACAAAGAAGAAAGAAGGAAAGAAAAAAACAAAGAAATAAACAGATTGGAGAAGAGTTACTGCTATGAACACAATTTTCAAAAACAAAGAAGAGTTCAAAGAAAAATACGTTGAAAGCTTTAAAGGCGAACTTGGGAAACAGTTTGAAAGTGCCAGTGCTGTTGAAAGATACAACGTGCTGGCCAAGCTGATTGCAGCGGAAGCAAAGATTATTCAGTCAGATTGTAAGAAGAAGGTTCATCTCGAACAGACAAAAAAGGTTTACTATTTTTCAATGGAATTCCTGATTGGCAAGCTTCTGAAAAATTACCTGATAAACTTCGGCATTGAAGATATAGTAAAAGATGGACTGGCTGAGCTGGGAGAATCTCTTGAGCATCTATGCGCACAGGAGAGAGATCCGGGACTTGGCAACGGTGGTCTTGGAAGACTTGCAGCGTGCTTTATCGATTCCCTCGCAAGCCTGGGATATTCCGGACATGGTAATGGAATCAGATATAACTATGGACTGTTTAAACAGGAAATCAAAGAAGGTCAGCAGATAGAATTACCGGACAACTGGCTTGAAAAAGGATTCCCATGGGAAACAAGAAGAATGGAAAATGCAGTTGTTGTAAGATTTGGCGGAGAAGTAGTAAAACACTACGAAAATGACCAGTTCTGGTGCAGCTGGGAAGGCGGAGAAACAATTCTTGCAGTTCCATATGATGTTCCCGTAGTGGGTTTTGGTGGAGAAAACGTAAACAACCTGAGACTGTGGAGTGCACAGCCATGCGAAGAAAACTTTGATATGGATGCGTTCAACAGAGGTGACTACAGCGGAGCAATGAAATTCCGCTCAGATGTTGAAGCGATTACAAGTATTCTATACCCTAATGACAACGGTCTTGCAGGGAAAATCCTCAGACTGAAGCAGGAGTACATGTTTGTCTGCGCCGGCATCAACAACATTGTAAAAACATTTAAATATGAATATGGCAATGACTGGGCAAGATTCCCTGAGCTTGTTGCAATCCATACTAATGATACACATCCTGCTCTCTGCGGACCTGAGCTTATGAGAGTTCTGGTTGACAATGAAGGACTGGACTGGGATACAGCATGGGATATTACTATCAGGACAATATCTTACACTAACCACACAATTCTTCCTGAAGCTCTTGAAAAATGGCCAATTGACATGTTCAAGCAGCTGCTTCCGAGAGTATATGATTTCGTGGAAGAAATCGATAGAAGATATAGAGAGAGCTTCCCTAAGGACAGACCAAACTGGCAGGAACTTCACTGCAAGACAGCTATCCTTTGGGATGGGCAGGTTAGAACCGCCAACCTTTCAGTAATCTGTGGACATGCAGTAAACGGAGTAGCTGCACTTCATACAG
>JALENF010000052.1 GCA_022767945.1 Bacillota bacterium | reverse complement strand
GGATTACTGATTGCGTTAATTTCAGGAGCTCTAATGAGTATACAGGGTGTATTTAACACTCAGGTGACCAAAGTCTCCAGCATGTGGACGGCAAGTACATTTGTACAGTTTACGGCATTTCTGGTCTGTATCGCAGCATGGCTGATTACTGACAGAAGCTCTCTGACACAGGTCTTTCAGGCGCAGCCCAGGTACGTGCTTCTCGGAGGTGCTATCGGAGCTTTCATAACATGCACTGTAATCAAAAGCATGGATATGTTAGGTTCTGCAAGGGCGACTATGCTTATTGTAGTGTCACAGCTGCTGGTAGCCTATATTATCGAGCTGTTTGGCTTGTTTGGAGTGGAACAGCAGCCCTTAGAAGGGCGCAAGGCTATAGGAATGGCTGTTGCCATTGCGGGAATAGTGATTTTCAAGTGGAAATAGAAAAGCAGCCTGACTGAGACTTCAACTCAGATGGGCTGCTTCTTTTTTTAATTCTTCTAAAGCAAGCTGATGTGGGTAGATCATGAATAGAATCACATCCTGCAGAAACACTGTACAGTCCCGTTCGCTGTATTTTCTTTTGAAAGTTGGAATTATATCATTTAATAATCGATATTGTGCTGGTTTTGATAGATTCGCAGCCACCTTTGTCTTTATTTGTTAAATGAACAGAAATCTTTTTCATCCTTGCATAGTGACATTATTATTGACTTATTGACTCCAGGAAACTGTCAAGTTCCTTTAAATACGCTGCTTTATCAACCATGTAACTGATACCATGTGCGGCGCCTGGCACAGTCAATAATCTCTTTTTTTCGCTTGCACACAAACTGCAGTTTTCACGGCTCATGTCGCAAGGGACGAAGCAGTCATCTTCACCGTGAATGAATAATACGGGTATCCTGCAATTTCTCATTGCCCCGGAAGTTCCTGCTGCTTCAATATCAAATCTTCCAAAAATTATTCCGCCAAGAGCTGATGAATAATATTCCGTTTTCCTTCTGTTATTTGTACTCTGTGTACAGGTTTCTTTTGTCTTGCCATAATAAAAGGCCCTCCTATGATTTTTATCATAGAAGAACCTTCTAAATGCTATTTTACAGAAAAAGTTTCACACTCTCAAGTAAAGGACTGTTTACTGAAATTTAAAAACCGCCATTCTGATATGCTCTGGCAATTACATAGGATGGTTCATAATAAGCGCTACAATTATAATTATCAATCACTTCACAGATTTCATCATTATAAACCCGGATAATTCCCTCCACTTCTGATTCTTCCGGCTGCATCGTATCGTTAACCAACCTCTGATAGACCTTCCCCATCTGAGTTGCACTGGGAATTATTGTTACCAATTCAGGATCTACTGCAGTAACATCAACCGTTCCCTCCGCAAGATCATATCCTTCAATCCAGTCATCTTCCACTGCTAAAGGGTTTTCCGAATGAAGAACATTTGCTACACTAATCAAATGTTCCAGTTGCTCCTTGCCAATCTTATTTACCACGTACTTGTTATGCTGATGGAGTTTTCTTGCGACCCGTTCAATCATATAACAAATAAAATACACATCGTTTTTCTTAATTTCTTCATCCGGGAAATATATGTTTGTCATATTTTTTCACTCCCTTCAAAACGCAATGTTTTCAGTGCTTCTTCCGTACAGAAAACAATCTGATGTGTCGGGTATTTGAATTTAACCAATTCCCAGAAAGCCTCTTTAGAAATACTACCATCCATATAATCTTCTACATAATCCCAAATCTGATCGTCTGCCATGGGTCCATCCACGATATCAAATTCATGTTCCTTACCTCTTCGGCAATTTACCACAAACTCCAGCCATTCCTCTGTCATTTCTTCGAAAGAGCACACTTTCAAATCACTGTTTCCCATATATGTATAGCTGTTCACAACGGATTCTCCACGTTTTGTCAAAGCCCATCGTTTTGCCTGTTTCTTTAGATTTGTACAATAAAATCCATATCCAAAATCTTTGTAATGACCGTTAATCAGAATTTTAGGATTCTGCACAACGACATTACTTCCATGATATAAAATTTTAGTTTTGTCCATGTGCATACCTCCTTGCAATAATTATACTAAATTATTATTCATTTTCAATAGCCTCTCTCATTTGATAACCTAGTTATTTTCTCAAAACATCTATTCCTGCAGCATTTTGTCAAGTTGTACCTGAACTTCTTCCATCGCATGGTATTGGTTTGAATCTATCAAATCCGGTACTTTCCCCATTTTTCTGAGTAATAATACCAAAATCAAAGCCTTCACAACGCTTTCAAGCCTGTCTTCAGCCATTTCTTCTATCAAAACCCACTGCGTCCGGACAAGCTTTACCCACATCATACTTCTTCTGCAAGCCGATGTGGGTAATGGTCACCTCCCATCGTACGCCACACAGTCATCCATCATAGCATATGCCGTCATATTCAGAGCAAAGTTGGAATTATTCCATAAAACAATCGCTATTGTGCTAGTTTTGATAGATTTACTGCCGTCCATCCTTATCATCCATAACAAAAAACAGAAACTCCCTGTCCGAAGTTCACCTTCAGACAGGGATAGAATTCCAAAATATCAATATGTTCATTTTTCTCAAGCGTCGGGATTTTCGTTCACAGCAAGGAAGCAAGCACTCGAGGAGCGGAGCGTACTGAAGTACGTGAGCACCGCAGAAGTGTGCGGCTGACACCGCTGTGGGCGAAAATAGCAAGCTTGAGTCATTCCCACTCAATCGTAGCCGTAGGCTTCGGCGTAACATCCCAAAGCACTCTGTTTACGCCGGCAACCTCGGATGTGATGCGGGCAGTGATGTGCTGGATCATGTCGAAGTCAAGCTTTGCACATTCTGCAGTTACTGCGTCTACAGTGTTTACCGCTCTGATGATTACTGGCCACTCCCAGCTTCTTGTTTCGTTTTTGATACCGGTTGACTTGATGTCAGGAACCACTGTGAAGTACTGCCATACCTTGCCCTGAAGACCGTAGTTTTCGAATTCTTCTCTAAGAATAGCATCAGATTCTCTGACAGCTTCAAGTCTGTCCCTTGTGATTGCTCCAACGCAGCGAACACCAAGTCCGGGACCCGGGAACGGCTGTCTGTAAACCATGTTGTCAGGAAGACCAAGTGCCTTACCAACAACTCTAACCTCGTCCTTGTAAAGAAGTCTTACAGGTTCAACAAGCTCGAAGTTCAGTTCCTCAGGAAGTCCCCCTACATTGTGGTGAGACTTGATTCCCTTGGATTCAGTGATGTCAGGATAGATAGTTCCCTGAGCCAGGAATTCCACACCTTCAAGCTTTGCTGCCTCTTCAGCGAATACATCG
>JALENF010000049.1 GCA_022767945.1 Bacillota bacterium | reverse complement strand
GACAACGGCGGATTTAAGTCACTGGTGTGCTTCGACCCTAAGACTAAGGACGGACTGCTGATTCATACTAATGGCTTCAACGGCCTGGAGGTATGCTATGATGTGGCTTCCTATGTGGCCGAATACGATTTTTCAGACATTAAAGAGATGATCGCTAATGCAGAATAGTTTCATAGTTTCCTAAATTAGAACCCGGACTTGGTGACAAGTCCGGGTTCTTCTGCCGTTTTGTTAATTTTCCGTCACCGGGTGTTTCTTCCAAAGATACTTTTTTTCGTATACTGCGGCCAGTACTGCGCCGGCCAGCCAGGTTACCGGATAGTTGATCATCAGCAGGAATAAGCTGTGGCTGTCTGCGAAAACGAATGTAATCCATATGATTCTCAGCACACATAGGGATGCCACTGAGATAACCATAGACTGAAATGTTTTTCCGACTCCGCGGATTGTCCCTGCCTTAACATTGAAGATTGCAAGAAGCCAGTATGTAGGAAGCATGCAGTTAAGCATGAATACGCCGCTTTCGATTACTGCAGCCTCGTCAGTAAATATGCTGATGATATACGGAGCAGTAAAGTAGACTATGATCGCAACCACGATTGCATATCCTACCCCGATTGCAGTGGAAATCCTGGCTCCCTTTATTATTCTTTCCCCCTCGCCGGCACCGTAATTCTGTCCGGTGTAGGTCGTAGCTGCCATTCCCAGACTCATAATAGGAAGCAGCATAAATCCTTCAACCTTGGTATATGCTGTGCAGCCGGCCATAATATCAGAACCGAAGCTGTTGACTGCGGCTTGGACTATGACGTTAGAAAGGGAAATGACCACGCTCTGGAAGCCTGACGGAATTCCAAGCTTGAGAATGTGAGACGGAACGCCCTTGTACAGCCTTACATCATTAATGTTTACCTTATATGAATCAGATGTTTTGATAAGGAAACGAACAATAAATACACATGAAACAAACATGCTCACATCTGAGGCCACTGCCGCGCCAATAATTCCCCACCTGAAAACGCCTACAAAAACAAAATCCAGTACAGCATTTGTGACTGACGAGATGATCAGATAGATGAGGGAACGTTTGGAGTTGCCTACTGCGTTGAGTATTCCTGCACACATGTTGTAGATGGTGGCGAAAATGCTTCCCCCAATAAAAACTCTGAGGTAAACAACTGCCTGATGGAAAACATCGTCAGGGGTTCCGATTGCCTTCAGCATCCATGGAGTCAGCACTATTCCCGCAACGGTAAGAATGATTCCTCCGATTACAGCTATGGCAACAGAAGTATGAACGGCATGGTGAACTCTCTCCATGTCCCTTGCACCATAGGCCTGACTTGTGATTATTCCCGCACCGGTTGCTGCTCCAATATAAAAACCTACAAGCAGCACAAGTATGGAACCACCTGCGCCCACTGCGGCCAGTGCCTCCTTGCCCACATAGTTTCCAACGATGATGGAGTCAATTACATTATACAATTGCTGAAACAGGTTCCCCAGAATCAGGGGAATCGAGAATGCCACCAGCGACTTCCATATGGAGCCGGATGTCATAGAGTGATTTTCTTTCATCTGAATTACCTCGTTCTGTCAAAACTCAATCAAAACATACAATATTTGTCCATCTCGTATCTTAACACATATCGGAACAAACGGTCAATTCAGATACGCAAAGATTGAAAAAATACAAAAATACTGTTATTATAGGATAGTGGATTTTGACGAAAGGAATAGATAAAATGGTTAAGAGATTAAAAAAAGAAGATACAGTTTTAGTAGCGATAGATTTTCAGGAAAAGCTTCTTCCCGCAATGCAGGGGGCAGTTGAGGCTGAAAAGAATGCAATTATTCTGATTAACGGTGCAAAGGTCTTCGGCATCGAAAGAATTGCGACTACACAGTATGCAAAGGGCCTTGGCCAGACTGTTCCGGGAATTGCTGAGGCTCTTGGAGAGTGTCAGATTATAGATAAGAGTACCTTCAGCTGCATGGGCAGCGAGGAATTCAGGGAGGCTCTTGAAAAGACAGGAAAGAAGAGCGTAATCATCGCCGGAATAGAGACACATATCTGCGTAGAGCAGACAGTACTGGATCTTATCGATGAAGGCTTTAGCGTATTTGTCGCTGCGGATGCGGTTGATTCAAGAAACTTGAGAAACCGTGATGTCTCAATAGAGAGAATGGCTGCTGCCGGGGCAGTAATCACAAGCACAGAGAGCATTCTTTACGATCTGCTTGGGGGAGCAAAGGCACCGGAATTCAAGGCGATCTCCAAGCTGGTGAAGTAAAGCGGAAAATGGAGAGATTTTGTATGGGTAAGTATAAACTGGTAATTTTTGATTTAGACGGAACAATTTTAGATACATTGGATGATCTGGCTGATTCCACCAACTATGCACTTAAAAGCTGCGGCCTTCCGACACGCACAGTCGACGAGGTCAGGCGGTTTGTCGGAAATGGAATACACCTTCTGATTGAACGGGCAGTGCCTGAGGGAACCGACGCAGAAACGGTTGAAGAGGTCTTCGAGACATTCAAGGGTTATTACAAAGAGCACAGTGCTGACAAGACAAAGCCTTATGGCGGCATCTGCCGGCTCATGGAGCAGCTTCGGCAGGACGGCTGCATGGTAGCCGTGCTTTCCAACAAAGCCGACTTTGCAGTGCAGGACCTGTGCAGATTCTACTTCCCCGGTCTGATAGATTATGCGGCAGGGGAGAAGGCGGGCGTAAAGAGAAAACCGAATCCTGAGGCAGTTTTTGCTTTGCTTGAGGCATGCGGAGTTTCAGCTGCAGACGCCGTATACATAGGAGATTCTGAAGTGGATGTTGCGACTTCAGAAAATGCAGGACTGGATGGCATTTCAGTTACCTGGGGCTTCAGAAGCAGGGAGTGGCTGGAAGAACATGGTGCAAAGGTATTTGCAGACACTACAGATGAGCTGAGAAAGCTGCTATGAATCTGATACAGTATATTATAGTCTGTCCTCTTGTTTTTATGGGAGGATTTGTTGATGCAGTTGCAGGAGGAGGCGGCCTTATATCCCTGCCGGCTTACCTGATTGCGGGTGTTCCTGTACATATGGCTATTGGAACCAACAAGCTGAGTTCAGGAATGGGAACATCCCTTGCCACCTTCCGGTATGCACGCAATGGATACATTGACTGGAAGAGAGGGGGATGGTGCCTCGTTTGTGCTCTCATCGGTGCGAATATCGGTGCACATATGACTTTGCTCGTTCCGGAGGATATTTTTAAAATTGTAATGCTGGTCATTCTTCCGATGACTGTTTTTTACGTGCTGCGGAAGAAAGCCTTTGATTCTGATAAAGCGCCTTTTTCGGCGAGGAAAACCACTGTAATTGCAATGGGTGCAGCTCTTGTGATAGGCATGTATGACGGCTTCTACGGTCCGGGAACAGGGACTTTCCTGATTCTCCTTCTGACAGGGGCGGCAAGAATGAAGTTAAGCGAGGCTAACGGAATCACCAAGGTGATTAATCTGACCACCAACCTGACATCGCTGTGCGTATTCATCTTAAACGGGAAGGTTATATTTCTGCTGGGCTTCATAGCCGGTTTATTTGGCATTGCCGGCAACTACCTTGGAAGCAAGTGCTTCGACAAGGGCGGATCCAAAGTGGTTAAGCCGCTGATGCTGACCGTTCTGGTTATCTTCCTTATTAAAATAATATATGAGATGGGCGTTTGATTGAAGTAAGCAGCAGAAAATCTTACAATATTATTAACTATTCTTACAATGCAATTAACTCTATTGTATCCAAAATTTTCCCCTGATATAATCCAGATATCAAAAGGGGAACAGGGGGAATAGAGAATGTTATTGCTTGATAGAATATATGAAAATTACAAAGCCAATGGTGACCGTGTGGCCTATGAGTCATGCGGAGATTCCCTTACTTACAAGGAGTTATGGGAGCAGTCTGACCGTCTGGCTTTTTTCTTATGGAAATATTATGGGGATAAGGATGAAAAACAGCCGGTCATAGTGTATGGCCATAAGAGAGCTTTGATGCCGGTGTGCTTTCTTGCATGTGTAAAGGCAGGGCGGCCCTACTGTCCTGTTGACACTTCTATGCCGGACACCAGAATCAGAGATATCGCTGAAGCTATGGGCAATCCAATAGTTCTCGCAACGGAGGATTTTCCCATTGAGGAGGGTCGTGTTCTGAATGAGGTGGTAATCAGGGGACTTGCGGGCAGCAGTGAAACGCCGGAGGAATTTGAGAGAAAGATTTCACCGGAGGATACGTACTACATAATCTTCACCTCCGGAAGCACAGGAAAGCCGAAGGGCGTAGAGATAAGCTACAGCAACCTGAGCTGTTTTGCCGACTGGTCTGCGGACTTCTTTCCGGAGGGAGCCAGAATAATGAACCAGGCACCGTTTTCCTTCGATCTTTCCGTTATGGATACCTATTCGGCACTGGCCGGGGGATGCTCTCTCTACGGCCTGCCCAAGGATATGCAGAAGGAGTGCGGCCAGACGCTGGAGTTTATCCGAACCAACAGAATCCAGTATCTGGTTTCCACGCCGTCATTTGTAAATATGCTCCTTGCCGACAAAACCTTCTGTGAAGATGACTTCCCTGATATAGTACAGTTTCTTTTCTGCGGAGAGAGACTGACAAAGGAAACTGTAAGGAGAATATGGGAAAGATTCCCGAATGCCCGGATTATTAATACCTATGGACCGACAGAGTCAACAGTAGCTGTTACATCTGTTGAAATCACAGGAGATATGCTCGATACAGAGGATGAGCTTCCTATTGGAAGGGTGAAGCCGGGCAGCAGAATTATTATTGAAGATGATGAGATTATCATATGCGGTGACACGGTTAGCTCCGGCTACTTCAGAGATGAGGAGAAGACGGGAAAGACCTTCTTCGAGAAAGACGGCATGCGGTGCTACAGAAGCGGTGACAGAGGGTACTTCCGGGGAGATATGCTCTATTACACAGGGAGAAAGGACAACCAGATCAAGCTTCACGGATACCGCATAGAGCTGGGCGATATAGAATCGAATCTTATTGGAATAAATGGAATAACCGAGGCGGCGGTTCTGCCGAAGATGAAGGATGGGACGATAAAAAGCCTGACGGCCTTTGTCGCGGCAGGGGGCTGCGGGGACAACGCAGCTGCTGCAGACCGGGACTGCCCGGAGCTGACATTTCAGGAGGTAAAGGAAATCAAAGCCAGGCTGGCAGAAAAACTGCCTGCGTATATGATACCGAAAAAAATCAGGGCAGTGGCTGAAATGCCGCGAAACATAAACGGAAAGACAGACCGGAAAAGACTGGAGCAGATGTTGTGATGGCTTTGTTTGAGGATTTACAGTTTTTCATCGCGGCTGCAGTTTTGGCAGTACCTGCTGTGATTCTGGGACTTATGGAAAAATCGCAGAAGCTGTACACCTGCGCGGTGAGCACTCTGTTTCTGTTCTTTGTCCTGGATCACAACCTGAACGGGGCAATATACCTGGTTGCCTACTTTATTATAGAGTACTGCCTGGCAGTGGGTTTTGTTCGGGTGGTGAAAACCTATGGAAAAAACGAGAAACTCTATTACCTGTTTCTCGCCCTGACACTGACACCTCTGGCACTGAACAAGTTCGCGGGGCTGGGGGAAATGAAAATCTTCGCATTTATAGGAATCTCGTACATGACCTTTAAGATGGCGCAGATTATCATCGAAATCCACGACGGGCTCATAGACAGGGTGGATGCGCTTAACCTGTTCTGCTTCCTCATGTTTTTTCCGACGATTCTCTGCGGACCAATTGACAGAAGCAGACGATTTCTGGAGGACGCGAACTGTGTGAAGCCGCGGGATGAGTACCTGAACATGGTCGGAGACGGACTGTTCAAGATATGTCAGGGGCTGGTGTACAAAAAGATTCTGGCAAGCGTCATGGTTATGATTGGAACCCGGAACATGTACATATACGGTCTGCAGTTGTTTTTCGACTTTGCCGGGTATTCACTCATGGCGGTGGGATTCAGCTATTTATTCGGTATCAAAACCCCCGAAAACTTCAATCAGCCCTTCCGCAGCGTGGATCTGAGAGACTTCTGGAACAGGTGGCACATGACACTGTCCTTCTGGTTCAGAGATTATCTGTTTTCCAGGATTCTTCGCAGGGGGATGAGGGCGAAATGGTTTGGCGGCAACAAGCTTGCTCAGGCCTGCGTCTGTCTGATTATCAACATGACGGTTATGGGAATATGGCACGGTCTGTCTGCTCATTTCATCGTCTACGGAATCTATCACGGCGTGCTGCTGGCTTTGACCGAGGTGTATCAGAAGAAGTCCGCCTTCTACAAAAAACATAAGAAGGATCGGCTTTACAGAGTGGTGAGCTGGTTCGTGACCTTCAATCTGGTCATGTTCGGTTTTTATATATTTTCGGGACAGTTGTTCTAAGCTAACTGAGAAAGGAAGAGGTATTATGGAAGAGAAAGTTTTGGCAATTTTAGAGGAAATCTGTGATGATGACATCGTAAGAAAAGATCTTAACATCAACCTGCTCGATGAGGGGCTCATGGACTCCCTTGACTACACCGAGCTGATTATAATGCTGGAGGATGAGCTGGGAATTGTGATTTCTCCTTCTGAGTATTCGCGTGAAGAGTCTGATACCCCGGCAAAGATAATTGAAATCGTAAGGTCAAAGGCATGAAAAAGGTAAAAGCCTTTGCCATAGCCCTCAGCATATTTGTACTGATAATGGTCGTCCTGCACGTAGCGGCTGTCAGGCTGCTGCCGCGCGAGAGCCGTGATTTCGGCTACTGGATAAGCTCTGCCAAGGATTCATCCTACGAGCTGCTGGCTGACAATATCCGGGAGAAGACTGTTCTGTATATGGGTTCATCCGAATTTCATCATGGTCTTAAGGAACCCTACAATCCGTCCAACCTGTTCCGGAAAACAGACCTGGACGTTATGTGTATCGGTGCGGCCTTCAACCAGTGCCTGACACACGCCATTACTGTTGGTGCTGTAGGCCCGAAGCTTACAAACAGAAAGGTGTGTCTGATTCTTTCTCCAACGTGGTTTTACGAGCACCGCAGCAGGCAGGCCGGCAGAGAGTTTCTCCTGAGGTACTCTTCCACCTGTTTCGACAAGGCCATGGAGAATGAGGATCTCTCCCTGTCCACACGAGAGGGTATCAAAACCCGCAAGGAAGAGCTTCTTGGCAAGAGCGGGGAACAGGACGGAAGCGGAAACCTCAGTGCCTTTATCGGAAGGGAAAAGGACAGGATGAAAACAGTCCTCATGTGGGTCGGGAAAGGACCGGATGAGGGACCGTACGGGTCTGTTAATCTGGATTTCGACGCACTGAAGAAGAAAGTGGAGCAGTCGAATGATGACTGCACGAATCCGTACAATATGAAGGACGAGGTTTTCAACAAGAAGTTTAAAATGGGGCTCAGAGGCTACAAGAATAAGAACTCCGGACTTTCCTTCGAGGAGTCGGGAGAGTACGGCGACCTGCAGCTTTTTATAGATGTGTGCAGGGATCAGGGGCTTGATCTTATGCTCATTCTGCAGCCCATGAACGGCATGTGGTATGACTACACCGGATTTACGGCTGAAAAGAGACATGTTGTTTCCAAGAAGGTGAAAAAGATTGCAGATAAAAACGGGGTAAAGCTCTGCGATCTGACCGGTGAGGAGTATACTGAAGGATTTTTTGAGGATGCTGTGCATCCTGCAGAGAAGGGATGGGTGATTATTAATGAAAAAGCGTATAAATTCTTTAATTCGTAATTTGAAGATGGATAGAGAGGTTGTAAAATTCACGTTTTTGTTTCTTGGAATGATGATGGGACTGTACCTGTTTTTCCTTTTCGGAAATGCTTCCGGAGGGGCATTCACCTATTCGGAGTTCTGACGAAAAAAATCGTATTTTTTGTAAAAAAACTTTGGCGTTTTAACTCTTATAGTGCTATAATAATTTATGGTCCAGTGACCTAGTTTCTATTTTAATGGGATAGACGAAAAAGGATAGTGTATTTGTGTGAAAAAGAGCATGATGCGGTTCATGCTCTTTTTCACGTCTTTGTGAGTTTTGATAGAATGTTATAACCCGTAGAATGCGGAAATCAGCATGGCGATAACCGGAATCGTAACGATGGATATGAGTGTGGTTACTGCGATGCATTCCGCCGCAAGGATTGCGTTCTTGTTCTCTATGACTGCCACAGCAGATGTGACAACCGCTGCCGGAAAAGCAGCACCGAAAATCAGACATACCTTTACTGTATCCGCAATCGGAAGCCAGTTTACCGCCAGGAAGATTATTAATGGCAGAAGCAGCATCTTCAGTAAGGACATCAGAACCAGAGTTTTGTTTCTGACTATGTGTTCGATGTCTGTATCGCCTAACTGCATTCCGACCACCAGCATCGAAAGGGGCACTGTGACATCTCCGATAGTGCTGACTGTATCGAAGATCATATCAGGAAGGTGCCAGCCGCAGACCAGCATTACCAGGCCGACAATTGACATTATAATTGAAGGATTGGCAGACTTTCTGATAACTGTCTTAAGATTGAACTTTGCACCTGAATGATTTATGTTCAGGATCAACGGCCCCGGTCCGTACAGGTAAAAGGACAGGATGATGTTGTGCAGAATCATAAAATAGAAAATGTCTCCGCCGAAAATAGCCTGCGTTACAGGAAAGCCCATGAATCCGTTGTTAACGGAAGCAAATGTGAAAATGTATACCCCCAGATCTTTTTTTGGGGCTTTGCGGAATACCGTTCTGAACAGTATCCAGCCTGTAAGGGTTGCTACGGCAAAAAAAACACAGGTCAGCACAAGAACCTGTATCGTAGAGAACGCCATGCTGGAATCAAATTCCCTGGAAGTGATTGATGAAAGAATCATGCAGGGTGTGGTAACCAGCAGGAGCAGATCTACGAAATATTTAGTTGCTGAAGCGGGGAATATGCCCTTTCTGTACAGAAAGAAGCCGACCGCCATGATTAAAAATATTGAAATAACTTTAGATATAATAGTAAACATGAGGCTATTCTATCACTTTTTGAAAGACAATGCCAGTATGAGTTGGTGAAATATGACAGATTCTGTTTTTCTGTCTCACAGCCTCATATTTTTTCCTTTTTTTGTAAACTTCTAATGTGTTTTTTTGGGGGAAAACTACAACGCACTTTACGGCTTGATTCCACCGGATTCTCTTCTCAACTTTTGCTTTACGGCTCGTATCCGCCGATAAACAAGCCGAATATATTGTTTACGGCTCGGCTTACTTCAAGTACCGGTTCATCTTGACCTTGAGGACTATCCAAAACTAATGTGTATTTGCTGGATTTGTTACAAATGTTAAAAACTGTATTATTTTATGGAAGCATAGTGCTTCTCGATAACATCCAGCGTTTCCCGTACCTCCTTGATGAAATAGCTGATTTTTATATTACGAACTCTTTTTTACTTGAGGATATGTTCCATAAACAGGACTACAAATTCATTGTAGCATACTTTTACATATTTTCAGCCGTTTATTTTCTGTCGAAACTGAAGATAAAGAAAAAACGAACTTTGCCTCGTTAGACAAAGTTCGTTTCTGTGGTGCACCTGACAGGAGTCGAACCTGCACCTCCGGATGAAGACACGGACCTGAACCGTGCGCGTCTGCCAATTCCGCCACAGGTGCACATATTAAATTGTTCAACTGCATACTTGCAACTGACTACAAAAGCTATTATATTATAAAAGGACGGCTTTGTCTAGTAAAAATTGTATTAAAAGTAAAAAAAGTCGTTTGATGCAGATTGTAAGAGAAACTACAGAAAAAACAGAAAAGGAGTTATGGAAGAAATGGAGATTTTAAGAATGCTGGCAGGACCGCTTATCGGAGCGGTAATAGGATACTGTACAAACTATATAGCAGTAAAAATGCTTTTCAGACCGTATCATCCGGTTAAGCTGTGCGGCAGAACCCTTCCGTTTACGCCGGGAATCATTCCTAAGCGTCAGCCGGATCTTGCAAAAGCGGTAGGTAAGGCTGTAGGTGAAAACCTGTTTGGTGAAGAGGAAATAAAGAAGATTCTTCAGTCTGACGGCGTCAAGTCGGCAGTGATAGGTGGCATCACCGAATCAATTGAACGTGCTGTGGACGGTGCAACGGTAAAGGATACTCTGATGAAGCTTGCCTCATCTGAGGAGTCATATGATAACAAGAGAAGTGCGATTGTTGATTTCCTGTCTGTGAGAATAATAGAAGGCGTAAAAAGCCTGGATCTGAATGATATTATTACCAGACAGGGCACGGCGGCAATTCAGCAGATGGGCGGCATGCTTGCAATGTTTGTGAACGAATCAATGATTGCATCTCTGGCTGACCCGATTGTGGACAAGCTGGTTGCATATCTGGAAGGTGAAGGCTATCACAAGATTCACGATATGGTTGACCGTGAGATGGTCAGTGTAGAAGACTGGAGTATGGACAAGATTATCGGTGATGACCGGATTGAGAAAATCAGAGGAGCAATATCCGGATTGTACGATAAGAT
>JALENF010000172.1 GCA_022767945.1 Bacillota bacterium | reverse complement strand
GTACTCTGGTCCGGCTGAAAAATCCTGCTCATATCCGGGCCGCGGGACTCAGTCCTGGCAAACCCTTCTTTAAACTCCTCAAGCGAAAGTACTTCGCCTGAATATCCCATTATCGAACACATTTATGTTACCTCCGTTTTTATATATAAGTCTTCCGTCAACGGCGTTTATCTGATGCCAAGCAGAATATGCCCAACTGATGGATACGGCCAGTCTGCCTTGGCTGTTATAGTTTCCAGTTCATCAATTACAATTCTCAGTTCGCACATGCGGGTGAATACATTCTTTCTGTATGCCATGGAAGCTTCAGTTACATCTTCGATTCCCTTTGTCTCCATGATTGCACTCTCCAGTGCACCTACTCTTGCATTTGCCGACTTCAACAGTGAGCTTATCTTCTTTACAGTTGCGACTTCATAATCACATTCGATGTCGTCGCTTACCTGTTTTTTGGAAATCACTGTGTCTGCAAGCTTGTGAGAAAAATTACTTGCTGCAGGAAGGATGTCCTTCTTGACCATTTCCAGCATGGTCAGAGCCTCTATGTTGATAACCTTGCAGTAGTTATCCAGAATAATCTCATATCTTGATTCCATTTCCTCTCTTGTGAATACCTTGTGAGAAGTAAACAGCTCGATATTCTTTTCATCCAGCCAGTGAGGGAGTGCCTCAGGAGTTGACTTCAGGTTGAGCAAACCGCGCTTCTGGGCTTCCTCAACCCACGCCTGATCATATCCGTCACCGTTAAAGATGATTCTCTTGTGGTCCTTAATTGTTTTCTTTATCAAAGCGTTCAGAGCCTCTTCAAAATTTTCTGCTCCCTCCAGTCTGTCAGCATATGACTTCAGAGACTCTGCAACGATAGTGTTCAGCACGATATTCGGTCCTGACAGCGACAGAGATGAACCCAGCATACGGAATTCGAACTTGTTTCCTGTGAACGCGAATGGAGAGGTTCTGTTTCTGTCCGTTGAATCCTTAGGGATTTTTGGAAGGATATGAACGCCTACCTTAAGCAGTTCTTTCTCCCCGTCGCAGTATGGAGTATCTGTTTCGATAGCATTCAGAATCCTTTCCAGTTCTTCCCCTACATATATGGAAACAATTGCCGGAGGAGCCTCGTTAGCACCCAGTCTGTGATCATTTCCTGCTGATGCAGCCGAAATTCTCATCAGATCCTGATATTCGTCAACTGCTTTGATTACAGCACACAGGAACAGCAGGAACTGAGCGTTCTGGGATGGGGTGTCACCCGGATCAAGCAGGTTGACACCTGTATCTGTTGACAATGCCCAGTTGTTGTGCTTGCCGCTTCCGTTTACACCTGCAAAAGGTTTTTCGTGAAGCAGACAAACCATGTCATGACGTTTTGCAACCTTCTGAATTATTTCCATAACCAGCTGGTTCTGGTCTACTGCCAGGTTGGTGGTTGTGAAAACAGGTGCAAGCTCGTGCTGTGCAGGAGCAACCTCGTTATGTTCTGTCTTTGCGAAGATTCCAAGCTTCCAGAGTTCCTCGTTCAGTTCCTTCATGAAGGCCTGAACCTGAGGCTTGATAACTCCGAAGTAGTGATCTTCAAGTTCCTGTCCCTTTGGAGGTTTTGCTCCAAAAAGAGTTCTTCCTGTATAGATTAAGTCTTTTCTCTTGTCGAAGGCTTCCTTTTCGATGAGGAAGTATTCCTGTTCTGCACCTACTGTAGTCTTTACGGATTTAACGTCTTCGTTTCCGAACAGCTTCAGAATACGAAGAGCCTGCTTGTTGATAGCTTCCATGGAACGAAGCAGAGGCGTCTTCTTGTCAAGAGCCTGTCCGCTGTATGAACAGAATACTGTCGGAATACAGAGCACTCCGTCTTTGATGAAAGCATATGATGAAGGATCCCATTCAGTATATCCCCTTGCTTCGAAGGTTGCCCTCAGTCCACCTGATGGAAAGCTTGAAGCATCAGGCTCACCCTGCACCAGCTCCTTGCCGGAGAAGTCCATGATAATGTCACAGTCTCCTGAAGGTGAAATGAAGCTGTCGTGCTTTTCTGCGGTTACACCTGTCATCGGCTGGAACCAGTGAGTGAAATGAGTTGCGCCCTTCTCAATCGCCCAGTCCTTCATTGCGTTAGCTACAACGTTTGCAACATTTATGTCAAGCCTCTTGCCGTTCTTGATCGTCAGCTGGAGCTTCTTGTAGGTCTCCTTCGGAAGTCTGTCTCTCATCGCCTTGTCATTAAAGACGTATTCACCAAATATTTCTGTTACCTTACTCATTTCTTACCTCCTGTAACAAGTAAAATTAAAAAGGCAATGGTGTCGTAAAGTCAGCTTCTCCTGACTTCACGACACCATTGCCGTATTTTCTCGTGATTTGTTTTTCGATGTGTGGATTATACGGCAATATTTTCCGGGTGTCAATACATTTTCGGGAAATAATCAAATTGTTTTACATTTTTCACAATATTGTTCGGTAAAATTTGTTGCAAGCACACAATTTTCTGCCATTTTCTATTGACAAAATCCGCATGTTAATATAGAATGTAAGAAAATAATGCAGAGCAATGGCGCTTGGGACGGACTATATAGCATTGTATAGTCTTTCTCGGGCGTTTTTAATTTTTACCGGCAGGTTCCGGCTTATACAGGAGGTACAAAGATGTATTCATATGAAGAATTAATTGACTATTTTGAGGAAGAGGACGTTTCATTTATCAGACTGGCCTTCTGTGATATCAGAGGCAATCTGAAAAATCTGGCCATTATGAGAAGTGAACTTGAGCGAGCGGTCCAGTCGGGAATCTCCTTTGATGCATCAGCCATTGAAGGCTTCGGAGACGAATCCAAATCAGATCTTTTCCTGATACCCGACCCTACAACCATGACCATACTTCCATGGCGTTCCTTCGAGGGACGGGTGGTAAGAATGTTCTGTGATATATATGATTCAGAAGGAAACAGATTCGAACAGGACAGCCGGCAGATTCTGAAGAATGCAGTGAAGAAAGCCACTGAAAAAGGTATAACCTGCAACATAGGTGCAGAATTCGAGTTCTATCTGTTCAAGACGGATGACGACGGCAAACCTACCATTACACCGATTGACAGTGCAGGATACTTCGATGTTGCACCTGAAGACAAAGGCGAAAACATCAGACGTGAAATCTGCTGCACTCTTTCTGAAATGGGTATTCAGCCCGAATGCTCACACCACGAGGAAGGTCCCGGCCAGCAGGAAATAGATTTCCGCTTTGCAGATGCTCTGAAATCTGCAGATAACGCGATAACCTTTAAAAATGTAGTAAAGACGGTAGCCATGGCTAACGGTGCACATGCCGATTTCTCGCCGAAGCCTCTTCAGAACAGGAGCGGAAACGGAATGCACATAAACATTTCCATAGACTCCGCGGACGGAGCGGATTATCAGGATATGTTTATGGCCGGCATAATGCATCACATCAAAGGCATTACCGCATTCCTGAATCCTACAGAGGAGTCATATCAGAGACTGGGAGGCAGAAAGGCACCTAAATATATAAGCTGGTCACATGAAAACAGATCCCAGCTGGTTAGAATTCCGGCAAGCAAAAACGGCAAGCGTTTTGAACTCAGATCTGCCGATCCGACTGCAAACCCGTACATTGCATTTGCACTTCTGATTTATGCCGGACTGGATGGTATAGAAAAGAAAATGACCTTACCGGAGCCCACGGATGTTAACCTTTACTCTTCTCCAAATGATATCATTAACACCCTGGACTGTCTCCCGTCAAATCTTTCAGAGGCAAAGGCCTATGCGAAGGAAAGTGAAATTGTCCGCATGGCACTGCCGCAGCAGATAATAGATTCACTGAACTAAGGGAAATGAACAGAATACATACTGAGGAGTGATACATATGAGATCAATCAGCAAGTCTTACACATGTATCGTTGCTTCTAAATCAGAAAAGACTGTTGATTCCCTTTCGTCCATTCTCTCACAGAACGGGTTTTCCAAAATACTGGTTGCTGACAGTGCAAGCAGAATCAGGAGCATAGTAACAGAACGTGAAGTTGACATGATTATCGTTAACTCACCACTTACAGATGACTTTGGCATTAATCTGGCAGTGGACATGGCGGAGAAAAATCTGGGCGTTGTACTCCTTGTAAAAAGAGACATGGTTGACCAGGTTTCCTACAAAGTGGAGCCTTACGGGGCGATTGCCCTCGGCAAACCGCTTATCAAAGCCGAGTTTATTCAGTCAGTCAGAGTTATCACCGCTATGCTTCAGAAGATAAAGCGACTGGACAGGCAGCGAAAGACTCTGGAAATTCATATGAAAGAAATCAAGCTTATCAACAGAGCAAAGTGTTTACTGATCGAACAGCTTGCAATGACTGAAGAAGAAGCACACAGATATATAGAAAAAACGGCGATGGACACCAGCTGCAGACGGGTGAAGGTCGCGGAAGACATTATTTCAACATACGAAAACTGAAATCAGATAACAAAAATCAGGATAATATTACCGGAAAAGGGGGCATATTATGGAGCATCAAAAGGACAAAAGCTTATATCTGCCGGACATGGAACACGACGCATGTGGCATAGGTGCAGTTGTCAATATTGACGGAAGAAAAAACTATCAGGACTGAGGCCTGCAAGATACTATGTTACTAAGGACAATACCCTGATTCTTGCATCAGAGGTTGGAGTTCTCGATATCCCTGCGGAAAACATAAAGGAAAAAAGCAGGCTGGAGCCGGGCAAAATGCTCCTGATAAACACAAGAGAAAAGCGCATAATCTCCGATGACGAGTGCAAGCGCTACTATGCAACTCAGAAGCCTTACGGGCAGTGGCTCGACCAGAACCTTGTAAAGCTGAAAGACCTGCCTGTTCCGAACAAGAGAGTTCCCGTACATGACCAGGTGCTTAGAGACAAGCTGTACAAGGCCTTCGGCTACACCTACGAGGACATACAGGACACCATTCTTCCAATGGCAAGAGACAGTAAGGAATCCATCCAGTCCATGGGTATCGACATTCCTCTGGCTGTTCTCTCCGAGAGACATCAAAGCCTTTTCAACTGCTTCAAGCAGCAGTTCGCGCAGGTTACAAACCCGCCTATTGATGCAATCAGAGAAGAAACAGTTACAGATACGCACGTATTTGTTGGCTCTGACGGAAACCTGCTGACAGAGCAGGCCTCCAACTGCAACGTGCTTGAAATAGATAACCCTATTCTTACATCAGTTGACCTGATGAAGATCAAAGCTATCAAACGGCCGGGCTTCAAGGTAGAAACCCTTTCCCTGCTTTACTATAAAAACACATCTCTGGAAAAAGCTCTGGACAGACTGTTCCTGGCCGCTGACCGCGCATACCGTCAGGGAGCGAACATTCTGATTCTGTCAGACAGAGGTGTGGACGAAAACCACGTTGCAATACCAAGTCTTCTTGCTGTATCAGCTATGGAGCAGTACCTGATCAGAACCAAGAAGAGAACTGCAGTTTCAATCATCCTTGAAAGTGCAGAGCCGAGGGAGGTTCATCACTTCGCCTGCCTGCTGGGATACGGCGCACGTGCAATCAACCCGTATCTGGCTCAGGAATGCATAGAAGAACTTGTAGATAAGCAGATACTGGATAAGGACCCGCACACTGAGAGGACTTCTGGAGCTGAACATCGCCGGTGTAACTCCAATTCCTATCGAGCAGGTTGAACCGGCATCCGAAATAGTCAAGAGATTCAAGACAGGTGCCATGTCATACGGCTCCATCTCACAGGAAGCTCACGAATGTATGGCAGTAGCCATGAATACTCTCGG
>JALENF010000046.1 GCA_022767945.1 Bacillota bacterium | reverse complement strand
TCACTGCTGATGACAATAATGGAGGCTGTAATGCCCAGCTGATTGACCAGATTGTGAGAACGATGATCTTGCCACATATGGGGATGTAAAATAATGTAATAAACAAACTAAATTACAGAACTAAAACACCCCTGAGACTTATTCGTCGCAGGGGTGTTCGGTAGGCTATGGATTTTATTTGCTTTATAAACTGCTTTTTTAAATTATGATTAGAATCTCAGTGACAGGCAAGTCAGGCTTCCGTCTATTTTACTGAACTCACTTGTATCTACCGGAATAACCGGATATCCCAGATCTTCGATAATCTTCTGAGTTTTAGGGAAGCCGGCCGGAACAAGAACAGTTCCGTTTATGTACAGGCTGTTGATTGCGTAAAGCTCTTCAGGCTCAACTACGAAACGGTTGAAGTCCTTGAATGCAGGCATATCGTTCATTACTGCTGTAACAAGCATGTTGTTGTTTTCAAGGTAAATAACGAAGTCCTTCAGGTGCAGTCCTTCTGTTACAGGAACTGTTGAAGAAGTATAGCCGAACTTTGTGACGATGTCGTTAAACTGCTTTGCACCTTCTTCGTTTGTACGATCTGACAGTCCAACATAGAAGTGGTCGCCGACTCTCATTACATCTCCACCCTCCATTGTTCCGGGAGCTTCGATGTGGAAAATCTGAGAATCATCATAGAATTTTCTGATTGTATCGATGATTTCAAGCTTTTCGCCGTTTCTGGAATCTGTTGCAGGGTTAGTGATGACAGCGCAGCGTTCCATAACTACTGCAGGGTCTTCAACGAAGCATGAATCAGGAAACCTTTCATCTGCTTCCAGGTCAGTTACTTCCAGGCCAAGCCCTCTCAGAGTCTCTACGTATTTGTCGTGCTGCTTTACAGCATTCTCATAATCAGGAGTTCCGTCACAGAACTGACCTGTGGAAATTCCTTCAATTAATGCCTTGCAGGGTTTTCTTGTAATTGCTTTTGTAAACATTTTCTATTCCTCCTGGATATTTGTTAAAACTTGTCGTTCAATTGACTTTCTCTACACATAGAGTATAATAAAAAACAAGATTCGTCAAACGCAAGTTTATCATACTTTATATGAGAAAAAGTCATAGAAGCTTTGAATCGGCCATCAAAGCGAACAACAGGAGGAAACCAATGAGCCTATCACAGTACGAAGCTTTATTAAAGGCAGTTGAAACAGGAACGATGACTCAGGCGGCAGAGGAACTGGGGTATACCCAGTCAGGGTTGACCCGTGCACTGAGTTCTCTGGAGGAGCAGTGGGGTATCCGCCTTCTGAACAGGGGACGAGGCGGAGTTCAGCTCACACCGGAGGGACAGCTGCTGCTTCCATATATCAGCACTGTTCTCAACGATCAGAGAAGACTGGCGGAGCGAGTCGGTGAGATAAACGGACTCAGAGAGGGACTGATCAGAATAGGAACCTTTAACAGCGTATCTGCCCAGTGGCTTCCGGGCATGATAAAAAAGTTCCAGTCAGATTATCCGGGCATCAGATTTGAACTGCTGCACGGTACTGATACACAGATTGTGGGCTGTGTTGCAGACGGGCGAGTGGATGTGGGTTTTGTTGCATACCCGACCAGACCGGAGCTGGACGCCGACTTTCTTTACCGCGATCCGATTGTAGGAATATTCGCCGATGACGACCCCCTTGCAGAACTGCAGACGCTGCCCATCACAATGCTGCAGGAACTTCCATACATTGCACTGAATGAGGGCGTGGAGGATGAGATTACGGCAATTCTCGACCAGAACCACATCGAGCTGGATGCACGCTTTGTGGAAAGCGACGACCATGCTGTAATTGCAATGGTTGAGCAGGGGCTGGGGACAAGCCTGATGTCAATGATGATGCTGCAGGGCTTCGACCGGCGCATTACCGCTGTTCCGCTGGATCCGCCGGGCTATCGTGAGCTTGGCATTGCATGTCGCAGCCGTAGACTGCTTTCAGCGGCCGCATCAAAATTCTATGACTATGCGTGTCAGTGGGTACAGGAAGAGTATGCGGGGAAAGAGTATTAAGAGGATTTTCTATCATTTGTGGCAGAAACGAGGCTTGTTAGCAGGTTTTTCAATCAAAAAACCCAATATCGGACACAAGTGATAGCAGTACATTCGTGACATGCACTGCCGCAAATATCAATATAATTACATCTTATTAAAATCCATACCGCTGGAAGCTGTAATCTCTCCATCAATATCGATGAAAACGGCCTCGACTCCGGCGGTTTTTTCTATGAGCTCCATTCCGTCTTCCACGCCAAGAATCAGGCAGATTGTGGAAAGGGCATCGCATCTGGCTGAGTTTCCGATATCACCGACCAGTGAAACTCCGGCTACGTCTGTGTCAACAGGATAGCCGCTTGTAACGTCGAGAATATGGTGGTACCTCTTTCCGTCAACCTCGATGAAACGTTCGTAAATCCCGGAGGTTACGACTACCGCATCTTTAACGTCAACTGAACCGATGATATCATTTCTGTCTGAATAAGGCTCTTCAACTCCGATGCGGAATGCTTCGCCCTGCTTGTCGCCTATGGCGACGATATTTCCTCCGAAGTTGACGATGGCACTGGTTACGCCCAATTCCTGAAGCTTTTCAGCTGCTTTGTCAGCAATATATCCCTTGCCGATGCCGCCAAGATTGATTTCCGAGTCCGGGTTTCCCATAGTAATTGTATTGCCGTCCACATTAATACAGGTGTAGTCAACGGCCTTAAGTGCCTCCTTCACGGCACTGTCATCGGGAAGAGACGCCTCTTCACTGTGAAAATCCCACAGGTCAGACACTTTTCCTATGGTAATATCAAAACGGCCTTCGCTCAATTGTCCATATTCTATACCAAGCTTCACTACTTCAATAGTTTCATCTGCGCATTCAACAGGCTTTCCCTTGCTGTGGTTGATTCTGTAAATGTCGGAGCCTTCCTTAGTCATGCTGATAAGAGCCTCAAGGTCGGAACAGAGTCCGAAGGCGGAATCTATTGCCGCACCGGCATTTTCATCAGACATTTCCTCCATATCATAGACTGTGATTGTGCAGACAGTATCCATATAATAGCTGGTTTTCTCTATGGTCTCGGACTTTCCAGCGCAGCCCGTCTGTGATATAATAAGTCCCGTGATTAAAACGAGAGCTGTGATTAAAGTTACTATTTTTTTCATAAATACCTCTTTAAGGAGTTTTGATGTTTAAAGTAATAAAGAAAGCAGATATTGTACTGTTCATTGTGCTGGTCGCAGCGAGTCTGGCAGTTTCGGCAGCCGCATTCACAGGCGGCGATAAGGGTTCGCTGGTCGAAATCTCTGTAGACGGCGAAATCTATGGCGTTTACAGCCTCGACAAGGATCAGACCATCGAGATAAAACAGGACAAATCTATAAATAAGATTACCATAAAAGACGGTCACGTGCAAATGTCTGATTCCACATGCAGAAATCAGGTGTGTGTGGATACAGGCGAAATCAGCAAAACGAGCCAGAGCATCGTGTGCCTTCCTAACAGAGTAATGGTAGAGATAATAAGAGGGGAGGCGGGTTTTGATGCAGTCTCCAAATAGACGCAGCGATGGTAAGAGCCGCGGCGGCACAGTGGGTCGCACGAAATTTATTGCAACTGCCTCAATGTTCGTGTGTCTTGCACTGATTTTCTCGTATGTGGAGGCTTTGATACCATTTTCCGTGGGAATACCCGGAATCAAGCTGGGGCTTGCAAACCTGGTGGTAATCATAGCACTTTATGAGATGAACTTCAGATACGCCTTCGCTATTAATGCAATCAGAATAGTAATTGCCGGGCTGCTGTTCGGAGGCATTTTCGGTATGCTTTACTCGGCAGCAGGAGGGCTGCTCAGCATTGTCGTGATGGCACTTCTGAAGAAGACAAATCTGTTCAGCATGATCGGCGTCAGCATGGCGGGCGGACTTGCTCATAATCTGGGTCAGCTGCTTGTTGCGGCATTTCTGGTGTCCAACATTAAGATGTTCATCTATTTCCCTGTTCTGATGTTTTCCGGAATTGCCAGCGGAATTGTAATAGGGATTGTCAGTTATATAATTGACGGAAAATTGCCAAAATATTTATTCAGGTAGGTTAAATAATAATGAGACAGGAAATTATTCAGTTAAGAGAAAAAATGAAGGAGCAGGGTGTGGATTTCTACCTTGTTCCCACTACAGACTTTCATGGATCAGAATATGTTCACGAGTACTTTAAGTGCCGCGAGTTTCTGTCCGGGTTTACCGGTTCTGCAGGAACACTGCTTGTAGGAATGAACGGAGCGTGGCTCTGGACAGACGGCAGATATTTTCTGCAGGCCGGCATGCAGCTTGAAAATTCGGGTATACAGCTGATGAAAATGGGTGAGCCGGAGGTTCCGACCATTGAGGAACACCTTGAGGCAGTCATGGAACCCGGCAGTGTACTGGGTTTCGACGGACGCGTGGTCGACAGTACGATGGGACAGATGTACGAGGAAAAATATGAGATAAAGTGGGATCTGGATCTGGCCGGAGAAATCTGGAATGACCGTCCTCAGATTATCCCTTCAGAAATATATGCACTGCCGCCTGAGGTTACCGGTGAGACAGCCGCACAGAAGCTTAAGAGAGTTCGCAGCTACATGCACGACAATGAGGTTGAGTATCATCTGATTACAAACCTTGAAGACATCGCATGGCTTTTCAATCTTCGCGGTTCGGATGTGCTGCATACGCCTGTGTTCTATGCCTATGCACTCATCAGTCAGGACTTCGCATTCCTGTACCTGATGAATGAGGATTTCAAGGGCGGAGATCTTCACGATGTGGACGTTAGACCTTACGCTCAGGTGTTCGACGATCTGAAGAGGCTGCCGAGAGGAAGTATTCTCCTGAACGAGGATATCGTAAGCTACGCTCTGATCAGGTCTATCCCTTCCAATATCAAAACCGTCAACGGCATAAATCCATGTGAAATCATGAAGGCTCTGAAAAACGACAAGGAGATTCAGTCGACCAGAAACGCACATCTGAAAGATGGTGTGGCAATGGTGGATTTCATTCACTGGCTGAAATCCACAATGGAGTTCACTTCACTGCTGGGAGTGCCCGGTCTGGGAGCAGGACCAGACACGGGAATGACTGAAATTGCGGCTTCTGATTATCTGGAAATATGCCGCCGCAGACAGGAAGGCTTCATAGATCTGAGCTTTGATACTATCTGCGGTTACGGTCCTGATGGTGCGATTGTTCATTACAGCGCAACAACGGAAAGCGACAGAGAACTGAAAGCGGAGGGCTTTCTGCTGGTGGACTCGGGAGCCCACTACAGGGATGGAACCACGGATATTACGAGAACTCTGGCTCTGGGAGTTTTGACCGAAAAGATGAAGGAAGACTACACCGCAGTGCTGAAGGCTCACATTGCCGTTGCTCTTGCGGAGTTTGCGCCGGGGACCAAGGGCGTGAAGATAGACGAAATTGCAAGAAGGCCGCTGGCTGAGAGGGGAATGGACTACAACCACGGGACCGGTCACGGGGTGGGACATCTGCTCAGCGTTCACGAGGGACCGCAGTCCATCAGCAGGCGAGGCGAGCGGTACGGCTTTTTTGAGGGCATGATTACCAGTAACGAGCCGGGATACTACCTGGAGGGCGAGTACGGCATCCGTCTGGAGAACGAAGTCCTGTGCGTCAGAAAGCCTGACGGAATGCTTGGCTTCGAGACGATTACATTCTGTCCTTTTGAACGGGAGGCTATCGTGAAGGAGATGCTGACCGTTGCAGAACTGACATGGCTGAATGACTATCATGCACAGGTGTACGACAAGCTGAGCCCGCTGCTGGATGAAAATCTGAGAAAGTGGCTGGCAGAGGCATGTGCAGAGATTTAACAAAAAACTTTACAGCTTAACCACATTGAACATTTCATTTAAGGCCTTTGAATTATTCGGGTCGAAGTCCATGATATTCCAGTAGCCCACACCGGCAAGCCCGTACTCGTTGACCAGACTGAGACGGGCTTTTATGCTGGCCTCGTTGTCAAACCAGACCTCGTGCTCCACACCCTGATTATCATAGTAATGATAGTTGGGTGCCTGCGACACAGGGTCAAACTGCACCGGAACGCCGTAGCGGGCTGCGCGAGTGAAGCCTTCGCCGTTGGTAATCTTTTCGGCACGGGTGGTTCCCTTCACGAAGGGCAGCGGCCAGTCATATCCGTAGTTTGGCATGCCCATCAGGATTTTCTCCGGGCTGATCTGGGTTACGCCATAGTCCAGGACCTTTCGCACCTGGTTGATGGGCGACACGGCCATAGGCGGACCGAAGGTGTATCCCCATTCATAGGTCATGAGCAAAACCAGGTTGGCCGCCTGGCCCACGCCATAGTAGTCGTGTCCCTGATAGAGAAGACCGGCCTGCTCCGTGGAGGTTTTCGGTGCCAGTGCGGCTGTAACCATGTAGCCCTGGGGATTCAGCCGCTCCGCTGCGGCTCCAATCAAAGCCGTATACTGATCACGGTTCACCACCGGAATATATTCAAAATCAAAATCCACCCCAAACAGACCCTTGCTCTTGACGTTGGCCTCGATGTTGTTCACCAGGTTGTCTCTCGCCGCGGGATTACTCAGCACCTGGGCTGCAAGCCTGTCGCTGAACATTCCCGTTTCGTCCATAGGGGTCAAAACCATCATAGGCTTGATGCCCGCCCTGTTGGCGGCATTTATCAGGTTTTGATCGTCGAGCTGGACAAGGCCACCTTCGGGCGTGATACCGTAGCTGAAGGTGTCAAGAAGAGTAAGGTCGGGAAGCCATCTGTCCAGTGTCTCCGTGCTGATTGACGGGTATGCGTATCCGCTGACGATGATGTTTCTTTTTTCTGCCATATAATTCACCCCATCAATATAATATGCAATACATGAAAAAAGGCGCCTTCATTTGAAAGCGCCTAACTCGATTGATGTATTGATGTTAAGTTCTGCTCTGCACTAAAGAAGAATGTACTTCAGAACAAACAGTACAGCCAGAACGTACATAAGTGGTGATACATTTTTGCCCTTTCCGGCAAACAGGTTGATTACAACGTAAGAGATAATTCCAACTGCGATACCTTCTGAAATGCTGTATGTAAGAGGCATTGACAGAAGACACAGATATGCAGGAATGGATTCAGTCAGATTGCTGAAGTTGATTTCCACAACTGCGCTGATCATAAGGAATCCTACGAAAATCAGTGCCGGTGCAGTAGCAAAGCTTGGGATGGTTGTGAACACAGGTGCCAGGAACAGTGATAACAGGAACAGAACCCCTGTAACAACTGATGAAAGACCGGTTCTTCCGCCTTCAGCAACACCAGCTGAGCTTTCTACGAAAGTGGTTGTTGTTGAAGTACCCAGAACTGCACCTACGGAAGTTGCAACTGAGTCTGCAAGAAGTGCACCCTTGATTCTTGGAAGATTTCCGTCTTTGTCAAGCATGTCAGCCTTGTTTGCAACTCCGATAAGAGTTCCAAGTGTATCGAACATGTCCACAAACAGGAATGAAAGCATGATGATGATGAAATCAACAAGATTGAAGTTCATCGCTTCAAAGTTGAAGCACTGTCCAAAGGTCGTGGAGATAGCAGTAATATCAAAGCTTGACCACGAAGGAATCAGTGAATAGAAGCCTGCATCCGGATTTACCTGATAAATGCCTGTAAGCTGACAGATGATGCCAAGAATCCATGTGATAAGGATACCGATAAGCATTGCACCCTTAACTTTCTTCACATACATTATTGCAATCAGGAATACACCCACAATTGCAAGTAAAGCTCCGATTCCAACTGTGCTGAAGTTTTCACGGAAGTTTACAAGTGTTACAAGAGTTGCACCGTCTACAACAATCTTCGCATTCTGAAGTCCGATGAATGCGCAGAACAGACCGATACCAACGGAAACACCTTTCTTTAGCTGAAGTGGAATTGCATTGAAAATCGCTTCTCGAACGCTTGTAAGCGAAAGAACTACGAATACAAGACCTTCAACAAATACTGCAAATAATGCAAACTGCCAGCTGTATCCCATCTGTCCGCATATTGTGTATGCGAAGTATGCATTTAATCCCAGTCCCGGTGCGAGTGCAAACGGATAGTTTGCAAACAGTGCCATGGCCATACATCCTATGAAAGACGCAATAGCTGTAGCTGATAAAATTGCGTTGGGATCCATTCCCGATGCCGACAGAATCGACGGGTTAACTGCCAGGATATATGCCATAGTCATAAATGTGGTCAGTCCGGCAACCATTTCTGTCCGTACATTTGTACCATTTTCCTTCAATTTGAAGAATTTTTCCATAATTGTTCCTTTCTATAATAACCTGAAGAATTATCCTACCTGTCGATTGTACTCTTTCGTTCAAGCTGTGTCAAATTATTCAACCCATTTGTTTATCATATTCTTTATGCAGCCGTCCATTTCCTCCAGGGGAATCTGATTATAGTAAAAAATCAGAGCCGCAGTGTCCTGTTCTGTCAGGCCGGCAGTGGGGATAACGTTAAGTCCCAGCTCTCCTGCTGATGCTGAAAGCTCTGCCGGATCCTTCCTCGTACGAACCTTCAGAATGATGTTTATGCCGGACTGAGTGTTAATAGGCTGAACAACACCCTTTGCGTATTTACCGAAGGCATTAAGAGCAACCTGCAGCTTCTGTGAATAAAGCTTACGCAGCTTTTTAATGTTAGTGCTGTATGAACCCTCGGCCATGAAAAGTGCCAGAGTCAGCTGCTCTGTCTTGGAACATGTCTGGGTGTAGTCTGTTTTGATATCCGACCATATGTGCATCATTTCTTCCGGAAGAACCATGTAGCTTATCTTGATGGCCGGGAAAAGGGTGGATGAGAAGGAACCCAGATAGACCACCCGGGAGTGCTTGTCAAGCCCCTGAAGTGCCGGAACCGGCTTGCCGAAGTAGCGCAGCTCACTATCGTAGTCGTCCTCAAGAATATAGCTCTGATTTTCCTTTGCCCACTGAAGCAGCTGGTATCTGCGGCCCACAGGCATAACTGAACCTGTCGGGAACTGGTTGGACGGGCTGACGTAAACCGCCGATGCCAGATTGGTGGGCAGTCTGTTTATGTCGATGCCGTCCTGACCAACGGGAATCTTCGTTATTGAAAAGCCGTGGTCTCGGAAGATGTTCTGCACCGGCAGATAGCCGGGATCCTCTGTAGAAACGAGACCGATACTCATCCTCTTCATAATACGGCACAGGTGGGAGGTCAGCTGCTGTGTTCCGGCACCGATAACAATCTGATCCGGATCTGCAATTACGCCTCGTGAACTGTAGACGTATCTGGAGATTTCACAGCGCAGAGCCTCCTCCCCCTGAGGATCACTTTCATAAAGCAGAGCCTCCGGGTATTCGTTAAGCACCCGTGCCATGCATTTTTTCCATTTTACAAAGTTGAAACAGGACAGGTCGTATCGGTAAGCCGGCGGATCTATGCTGAAGGTGCCGTGACCGATGATGCCTTTCGGCTGCGCAGATTCATGGCTGTCGTCTAAGCCCAGCTCCGAAACATAATAGCCCGACTGAGGCACGCTGTAGATATAACCCTCGACCGTCAGCTGGCTGTAGGCAAGGTCGGCTGTAGTGACGCTGACGGAAAGGTCCTTTGCCAGCTTTCTCAGCGACGGCAGCTTTTCGCCAGAAGAAATACCTCCTGCCATTATCTCGCCCTTGAGATAGTTGTACAGCTGTATGTATAATGGTGTCTTGCTGCTGTTATCAAAATCAGGTGAAATCAGCTTCATTTCTGTCAAACCTCCAAACTGTATATATAAATATAACTGATAATGCGGATTTTAGTAAATACATTTCCATGACATTATATTACTTAAATCAGAATGAGTCAAACTGATGTTTTGAATTGACGGCGGTTTTGTGGTATACTATAATATCACCTGACTTGAAGGGGGTTTTGATTTATGAGAAAAAAGAGAACGGCTCTGGTTCTCAGCGGAGGAGGTTCGCGTGGAGCCTACCAGTGCGGCGTCTGGCAGGCACTGGATGAGCTTGGAGTTAAGATTGACATTGTGGTCGGGGTGTCCGTTGGAGCACTGAACGGCGCCATGGTTATGGACGGTGACGTTATCAAAACCGCCAACCTCTGGAGACGGATGGAAACAGATATGGTATTTGATGTGGAATCAGATGCCGGACTTCCTGAAATAGTACACGAAATGCTGATCAACCACGGTGCAGGAACGACAGGACTTCAGGATCTGGTGGCACAGTATGTGGATGAGGATGCGGTCCGCAGGTCTCCTGTTGACTACGGACTGCTAACTATTGAAATACCTTCTATGAAACCACATTATCTGTGGAAGGAGGATATTCCTGAAGGAAAGCTGCACGACTATATAACGGCCAGTGCGTCACTGTTCCCGGCACTGCAGGCTCATGAAATAGATGGGAAGTATTTCATCGACGGAGGGTATGAAGACGTTATGCCTGTTTTGATGCCTCTGGAGAAGGGGGCAACAGATGTAATCGCCGTGTACCTGAAGGCGGCAGGAAAACTGAAGAGACAGAATCTCAAGAAGGCACCAAACCTGACTCTGATAGAAAGCAAATGGGATCTGGGAAGCGTGCTGCTTTTTGATAAAGACCACACTAACAGAATCATGAGGCTCGGATACATGGATGCAATGAAGACATACGGTGTCTACGACGGCGAGTATTACAGCTTTATAAAGGGGTCATTCAACAAGGCGGAGACGAAGGCGGCAGACGCTGCAGCCAAGGTATTCGAACTGGATCCGCTGGTGCTGTACGGCAGAGAATCTCTGATGGAGGCTCTTCATGAGGAACTTGTCAGACTGGCGGAAATTCATGCTTCGGAGAAACCGCTGGAGAGTCTGAAGGAAGCTCTCAATGTGAGCAACCGTAAGCTGCTTACGCTGATTATAATTGACGATTTAAAAAGAATGGGAAAGAAGAGTATTTTTGCCAGCCCGGCTGCAGGCAGACTGCTTAAGCACGAGGTTCCGGCGGCAAAATTTCTTCTGAAGAATGAGCTGATTTAATGCGGGAGGAACGGCTATGGATGAAAGATTGAAAAAGGTTATTGATGAAAGTCAGAACATAGTTTTTTTTGGAGGCGCAGGAGTCTCAACAGAAAGCAACATTCCTGACTTCCGCTCGGAAAGCGGGCTGTATCACGCTCAGCAGAAGTACGGCTATTCACCGGAGAGCATGCTGTCACACAGCTTCTATGCGGGAAAGACCAAGCTGTTTTTTCAGTACTATAAGGAGAATCTGATTTATCCTGACGCTGAGCCAAATGACGCTCACAAAGCTCTTGCAAAGCTGGAGGAAATGGGCAAGCTGAAAGCTGTCGTGACCCAGAACATCGACGGGCTTCACCAGAAAGCGGGAAGCAGAAATGTTTTCGAGCTTCATGGAAGCGTGCTTCGGAACTACTGCCAGAAGTGCGGCAAATTCCACGACGTGGACTACATAATGGATGAAGCAAACTGCAGAGAGGGTGTGCCTTACTGCGAATGCGGCGGCATAGTGAAGCCGGACGTGGTGCTGTATGAGGAAATGCTTGACGACGACTGTGTTTCAGGGGCTGTCAAAGCCATCTCAGAGGCGGATACCCTGATTATCGGCGGCACAAGTCTGGCCGTTTATCCTGCGGCGGGACTGATAAACTATTTTCACGGAAAGAATCTTGTTCTGATAAATAAGACGGAAACTCCTTATGACAGCAGAGCAAATCTTGTAATATATGATGCAATTGGAAAGGTAATGAAATTATAGATGAATATACTTGTAGTAAATGATGATGGGATAAATGCGGCAGGCATTAATAAGCTGGTGCAGGCACTGAGCCGGGTTGCTGATGTATATGTGTTTGCACCTGATGGACAGAGAAGCGCCAAGAGTCACTCTCTGACGCTTACGGACTGTGTTTATATGACACCGGTGGATTTCCCGGGGGCGGTAAAGGCTTACACGCTGAGCGGCACACCGGCTGACTGCACAAAGTTCGGTCTGCAGCTTCTGGAGGATGAAGGAATCAGAGTGGACATGGTCTACTCAGGAATAAACATGGGAAGCAATCTGGGGAGAGATACCCTCTATTCAGGAACGATCGGGGCGGCTGCAGAGGCTGCACTTGACGGATATAAGGCAGTTGCCGTTTCTGTGGACAGCCATACTCCGACTTATTTTGAAAAGGCCTGTGAGCTTGCGGTTGGTCTGATGGATCGGGTTATGGAAAAGCTGGATGCGGGATACGTGCTCAGCATTAACGTTCCCGATCTGCCGGCCGAAAAGATCAAAGGCGTCAGACTGGCAAATCTCGGCCCGAGATATTATGACGACAGATTCTACCCTCAGGAGGACGGAGGATTTATGCTGTCCGGACATCCTTCCTTTGAAGAAATATGTGAGAATCAGGACTCTATCCTGATCAGTGAAGGTTATGCTACTGTTACTCCTCTGCAGTTTGACTTCACGGCCTATGATCAGTTTGAGAATGTAGGGGGCTGGGATTTCTAAAATGAGTATTTTGAAGAACAGTTTTGATAATCTGACGGAGGAGAATGAGGAGTTAATAAAAAAATACTTTACAGGCTATGATTATGCAAGCTCAGGCTACACATATCTTGCCAACTACGCGTGGAGAACAGGGTACGAAATATACTGGGAGATAATCGGCGGATACATGTTCATCGGTGCGGTCAACCCGTTATACGATGAGCCGCACACTTTCTTTTCCATGCCGATGACTGCAGACGGGACTTATGAGGCTGCATCTCTGCGGAAAGCTGTTCTTGAAGTTAAGGGAAGGTGTGAGGCTGCCGGCCTGGAGTTTGAAATAGGCGTGGTGCCATGGCACATGAAGAAATATCTGGATGAAGCTTTCCCAAATGAAATATCGTGGACATGCGATCCGGGTGATGCGGATTATGTATATCTTAAGGATAAGCTTATCACTTTGAGCGGACGCGCTCTTCACAAGAAGAAAAACCACATGAACTTCTTCAAGAAGAACTATGCATATAAAATTGAAAAGATAAATAAAAATGCCATAGACAGGATTATGGACTTTGTAGTAGAATTAAGAGAAGCTAAGGAAGCGGATGGAGGTATGATTCGAAGTCTGCGGCTTGAAGAGGAGGCCATACGGGAATATCTTCAGCTGGTGGATTGTGATGGGGATACCCGGCCCGGCTGCAGGAAGGAAGGTGCAGACGCGGGCACCGGAGAAACGCCGGGCAATGAGGAAACCTCTGAAGAACGCTGCATAGGCTGTGAGGAAATCTACTCCGTGGCGTTGTCGATAGACGACAGGATTGTAGGAATCGCTTTGGGCGAACGTCTGAACGACAACACCGCCGTTGAACATTTTGAAAAAGCCAGCGATGAGTATAGAGGACTGTATCAGGTGCTCTGCAGTGAATTCTGCAAGACGCTGCCAGAGGAAATAATCTATGTAAACCGTGAAGAGGACATGGGACTTGAGAATCTGAGGCAGGCTAAGGAGGCACTTAAGCCTGACCACATGGAAGAAAAGCTTACGTGCAGTTTCCTGTAATCGTGGAGAGCCTGAGGATTCAGAGAAAAAAATTAACTCTTTTAATTATCTTGTTATTCGTTAAAGGGTTGAATTTTTTTGTGACTGGTAGTAATATATAATTGAGAGTTTAACAAATTGTATATTTGTTAAAAAAATAACAGTATAATTTGCGTCATGTTGGGCGCCATATTTAGGAGGTACATATAACATGAGAGAAGTAGTTATCGTAAGTGCAGCTAGAACACCTATCGGTAAATTCGGTGGATCACTTAAGTCAATCCCTACAAGACAGCTTGGTGCTATCGCAATCAAGGAAGCTATCAAGAGAGCCGGAATCAAGCCTGAACAGGTAGATGAAGTTGTTATGGGTTGCGTTCTTCAGGGTGGATTAGGACAGAACGTTTCAAGACAGATGGCTTTAGATGCCGGACTGCCTGTAGAGGTTCCTACATTTACAATCAATAAAGTTTGCGGATCCGGTTTAAGAGCAGTTGCATTAGCGGCTCAGATGATCAAAGCCGGAGACGCTGACGTAGTAGTTGCCGGTGGTGCTGAAAACATGTCTGCTACAGCTTACGCTATGCCAAACGCAAGATGGGGAGCCAGAATGAACAACACTAACATGGTTGACATGATGGTTAACGATGGTCTTTGGGACGCATTCAACAACTACCACATGGGTATCACAGCTGAAAACGTAGCTGAACAGTGGGGATTAACCAGAGAAGAACTAGACGAGTTCTCAGCTATTTCACAGCAGAGAGCTGAAGCTGCAGTTGATGGTGGTGTATTCGACGAAGAAATCGTTCCGGTTGAAATCCCTCAGAGAAAGGGAGATCCAATCATCTTCTCAAGAGACGAACACCTTACTCGTGGAACTACTGCTGAAGGTATCGCTAAGCTAAGACCTGCTTTCAAGAAGGATGGTATGGTTACAGCTGCTAACGCTTCCGGTATCAATGATGCAGGTGCTGCTCTTGTAGTAATGAGCAAGGAAAAGTGTGAAGAATTAGGACTTACTCCACTTTGCACAATCAAGTCATACGCTTCAGGCGGTGTAGATCCAAGCATCATGGGTGTTGGACCTGTTCCTGCTTCAAAGAAGGCATTAGAAAAAGCCGGATTAACTATGGAAGACATCGACCTTGTAGAAGCTAATGAAGCGTTTGCTGCTCAGTCACTGGCTGTAAGAAAAGATTTAGGACTAGATCCTGAAAAGACTAACGTAAACGGTGGAGCTATTGCAATCGGACACCCAATCGGAGCATCCGGTGCAAGAATCCTTATTTCCCTGATCTACGAAATGAAGAGAAGAGATGCTAAGACTGGTCTTGCTACTCTTTGCATCGG
>JALENF010000041.1 GCA_022767945.1 Bacillota bacterium | reverse complement strand
TAGCCGTCTCCAGTGGTGATATAGTTAGGGGCGGCAAAGGTAATGCCGCCCTGTGGCTGTATGTAAGAAAAAAGCGGCAGATCAATACGGTCTGTCGCCTTTGTACTCTGTTTCTTTCTTTTCATTTTATTCCTTCCTCCCATATCTTGGATGTTTTTAATATATCACTTCTTTAGGAGGTGGTGGTCGCCTGCCCGGCGACGTTTTGCGGGATGTTCAATAAGGCATGACAAACCGTTGAATTACATGAAGTAAAGTTCAATCAGCTTTGATACTATGCGGGAGTCAATACTCTCGTCTTCTTTGTCGAATGTCATAATTAGTCTGTCCCAGGGGTAATACCCCTTTTGCATGTAATAGTATATCTTTTCCAATGCTTTTTTACGATATGCAATATCCTTCATCATGCCAAAATGCTCCCATATATATATTTCATTATCCCTGGGAGAGATAATCATAAAGTCCGGACGAAGATTTCTGCCATCCACTTCGAAATAAGGTTCATAGCGATACTTGATATTATTTAAATGAAGCTGATTAGCTATAATTATTTCAGATTTTGATCTCACTTTATGACCTTTAGATGTCGTATGAATTAAGCTTTCTTCCAGAAAAGCACCTTTCCAGTACTTTTCATCCCAATCTTTTGGATTCGTCAGATCCATGGCTTCAAAAACATCATCCGGAGGTACTTCATATGTCTTTCCTATTTTGCCTGATACTGTAATGGGGTCGTAGTTTTCGTAGCTTTGCAGAAACTTATCCATTGCTATGAGATTTTTTTGGATTATCTTCTTTGATTCTTCAAGGTATTTCTGTTTCTTTAATCGCTGGACTATTGGATGGGTTTCAGGTCCCAGATATACCTCAGTAACTTTGCCATTCTCAGACACACGCCAGTAATAATAATTTCTTTTTTTCACCAGGTGACCAGCCGTTGGTTTTCGTAATGACAGTATTATTTTCTCCTTCTGCTTTTGCTGCAGTTCTTTTTCATGCTCAACTATTCCAATGATATCCTGCATGTGGTTTTCCTCCCGGGTTTAATTCATTTGTTTGATTAATGATGCCGATAGATTTTATCCTCGTGATACTAGATGCACTGTTTCGTGATGTGATATGACCATAAACTATGGTGTGACTCTTGTCGCAATAATCAGTTTACATAAATTTACTTGTTTTACCTTACATTATATACATTTTATTACATTTTTTAAGTTATTCTATGTAATTAAATTACATAAAATGCCATATCGTTCTGTGCACTTCATCGTCATATAATACATAGCAAGATCAATAGCTGTAACCTGGTACAATTTTAAATCAAGTCCTTAACATTGTGGTCATGTCACATCATTAAACTAGGCGACTAGTACTACAATGATAAAATATCCTCAGGATCAGCAGAAACAGTCCATTCAGCAACTCCCCCAAAAAACTGCAGAAGCGGAACCGCCACAGCGGTTCCGCCCCGTAATCGATGCTTATAACATCATGTCATATTAATCTTCCAGTGCCTGCTTCAAATCAGCAATCAGGTCAGCCTTGTCCTCAAGTCCGCAGGAGATTCTGATAAGTCCTGCAGGGATGCCTGCTGCTGCAAGCTGCTCGTCGGTCATCTGTCTGTGAGTTGAAGTTGCAGGGTTCAGGCAGCATGATCTTGCATCAGCCACGTGAGTTTCGATAGCGAAAACCTTAAGCTTCTTCATTACTTTTTCAGCTGCTTCTCTTCCACCCTTCAGTTCGAAGGATACTACTCCGCAGCCGCCGGTGCCGCCTAAGTACTTAACGGCACGATCGTGATACTTGTCACCCTTAAGTCCCGGATAGCTTACCGAGGCAACGCTTGGATGAGCTTCCAGGAATTCAGCAACAGCCTGTCCGTTTTCAACGTGTCTAGGCATTCTTACGTGTAAAGATTCAAGACCAAGGTTCAGATAGAAAGCATTCTGAGGTGACTGTATACATCCCAGATCTCTCATCATCTGAGCAGTTGCCTTAGTAATGAATGCGCCTTCTTTGCCGAATCTTTCAGCATATGTAACACCATGATATGAATCGTCCGGAGTAGTCAGACCCGGATACTTGTCAGCATGTGCCATCCAGTCGAAGTTTCCTGAGTCAACAATCGCACCGCCTACAGCTACGCCGTGTCCATCCATGTATTTTGTAGTTGAATGAGTAACGATATCTGCACCCCACTCGATAGGTCTGCAGTTAATCGGAGTAGGGAATGTATTGTCTATGATAAGCGGAACATCGTGTCTGTGAGCCGCTGCTGCAAATCTTTCGATATCAAGAACTGTAAGCGCAGGGTTTGCAATTGTTTCACCAAACATTGCTCTTGTGTTGTCCTGAAAAGCTGCATCAAGCTCCTCGTCAGTGGCATCAGGAGATACGAAGGTTACGTCGATGCCCATCTTAGCCATAGTAACGGAAATCAGGTTGAAGGTTCCGCCGTAGATCGATGAAGAAGCTACGATATGACTTCCGCATTCACAGATATTGAAAAGTGCGAAGAAGTTCGCAGCCTGTCCGGAGGATGTCAGCATGGCAGCTGTACCGCCTTCCAGCTCAGCAATCTTTGCAGCTACGATGTCATTAGTCGGATTCTGAAGTCTTGTGTAGAAATATCCGGAAGCCTCAAGGTCGAAAAGCTTGCCCATTTCTTCACTTGTCTCATATTTAAATGTAGTTGACTGGTAGATAGGAACCTGCCTTGGTTCACCATTTCCAGGTGCATAACCTGCCTGGACGCATTTTGTGTTAATTGAATGATCCATCTCTTTTTCTCCTTATATAAAACACTTACTTAAAATTTCCATAAACTATACACTGTGCCAGCACAACCAGCGCAATTCCAAGAACCATACTGCCCGCGCCGTACAGAACCGCCATGAAAGGCTGACCGTTTTTTACCAGGTCTGACATTTCAAAGGCAAAGGTGGAAAAGGTGGTGAACCCTCCGCACACTCCAACCTTCAGCATCAAAACCCAATTCGAGTCACCGGCGTTGTATTTCACGGCATACGCCGCAATGAGCCCAATCATAAACGTCCCAATCAGATTCACCGCAAAGGTTTTAACAGGAAAAGCCATGTCGGCACCTAAGGGTATGAGTCCCATCAGGTATCTGCACACAGCTCCAATAAAACCTCCGATGCCCACGAACATGCACTGTATCACCGGTCCGCCTCCTCACAAGGCGCGGGGCTCTCGCACTTTTCCTCGCAAGGCGCAGGACTCTCACATGCCTCCCCGCAAGTCTCAGCCTTTCCGCCGGCTGTCCTGATAAGCATTTCCAGAGCCTCGACATATCCGTCGAATCCCTTTCCCATTACAGTTCCGATACAGCCAAGTCTGATATATGAAACCTGCCTGAAATCCTCACGTTCTCTGACATCTGAAATATGAACCTCTACAGTTGGAATTCCAACCGATTTAACCGCATCCAGAAGTGCTACACTGGTATGAGTATAGGCAGCGGGGTTGATGACGATTCCGTCATAAACCCCGTATGCCTGCTGAATTCTGTCAACAAGGTCTCCCTCGTGATTTGACTGGTAGAAGTCCACCGAAACCCTCAGACGTTCAGCCGCCTGCTTTACGTGCTCCACCAGATCATCATATGTAGCTTTTCCGTATATATCCGGTTCTCTTATCCCCAGCATATTAAGGTTGGGGCCGTTAATTACAAGTATTCTCATCTAATCTCTGCCCTCATTATTATTAATGAAGTAGTCACTCCACTTGGCATATATATCTTTTCTTTCCTCATAAATCTTTTCGATCGGCATGGACATGGAAATCGGTCTGCCTTCCGTCTCCAGCTTGTCAAGGTCTCTCTTGATCCATATCAGTGTGCCGTTCTGCTTCATGATGAAATAGTTTTTCTTGTTCTTTATTATTCCGCCGCCGGTTGCTATTACCACACCCGACCTGATGCATGCCTGCTCCAGGATTTCAGTTTCCACCTTTCTGAAATAGGCCTCACCCTTTGACGAGAATATTTCCGGAATAGACATTCCTTCTCTCTTCACAATCTCCTCATCGATATCGATAAACTCGCGTCCCATGCTCTCAGCCATTTCACGGCCTAAAGTGGTTTTGCCCGCACCGGGCATACCGATAAGAATCAGGTTTAGAGTCTCACGTCTCACCTCATCGTGAACATTCTTGAGCGCCTCATCCTCAATCTGAACTCCGATAAACTGCTCGCAGGCTTCCTTTGCCTGGGCAACCAGCATCTTCAGTCCTCCGGAAGCCGGAATATCTGCCGCGATTGCATCAAGCACCAGTTTAGTTTTGTCCGGGTTGTAAATCAGGTCGAGAACACCCTCACACTCAGGGAAACGGCTTGCCTTCACCGGATATCTTCCGTTATCAGGATACATTCCCACAGGTGTCGTGTTAACTATAATCTGAGCATCAGTCTGCTCGTACACGTTGTCATAGTTGACCTCGCCCGTACGGGAAACAACAGTTATCTTCGCTGCCCCCCTGTCTGCAAGCACAGTCTGCACGGTAAGGGATGCACCCCCGCTTCCAAGCACCAGGCAGTGCTTTCCCTCAGGGTCGATTCCCATGTCATCCAGCAGATAGCCGAAACCGTAGTAATCCGTGTTAAAGCCTTTGATTCTGCCGTCTCTGTACTTTACAATTGTGTTAACGCTGCCGATTTTCTGTGCCACCTCGGACAGCTCGTCGCAATACTGCATAACAGTCTTCTTGTACGGAATCGTAACGTTGAAGCCGCCATACTCCTCGGATTTTATCAAAGCCTCCAGGCCCTCTTCATCTGTTTCCAGTAAATCATATTCATAGTCGGCAAACTTGCCGTGAATAAGCTTAGAATAGCTGTGACCCAGCTTCTTTCCGATTAATCCAAATTTTCTCATTAATACCTTTCCTCGTTAAATCTCCGTATAACTTCCAAGGTACGTACACTCTTCAGTAAGGTCATCCAGCTGGTTCATCAGTCTGATGAATTCATCCGAATAAACCTCAGAGGTTATGTCGAAGTAGAACATATAGTCGAAATCTCTTTCCGGTATAGGTCTGCTCTCCAGCTTAACCAGGTTTATTCCAAGAGCGTTGAATCTTGAAAGCACGTTGTAAAGCGATCCCGGTTTGTGCTTGGTAACAAGCATAAGACTTGTTCTGTTAGCACCTGGGAAGATTTCCAGCTTCTTGCTTATGCAAATGAATCTGGTATAGTTGTTTAAATTGTCCTGAACATTGTCAGCTATACATTCCAGATTGTACAGATCAGTACAGTTCTGAGATGCAAGAGCCGCAACATCAGTTCTGTCAGATTCAGCAACATACTTTGCAGCCTGTGCCGTATTCTCAAAGACAGTGATTTTAGCATGCGGGAAATTCTTCAGGTAGTCGTCGCACTGCATGATAGCCTGCTCGTGAGAAACGATTTCCTTGATATCCTCTTTGCGCACACCCTTTTTCGCCATCAGACAGTGGTTAATCTTCAGTCTGACGCTCTTTACGATATAGAAATTATGCTTCATCATAAGATCATATATCTGATTGACCGAACCGGCAGTACTGTTTTCAAGAGGAAGAATTCCGTACTGGCACAGTCCGCTGTCAACTGCAGCGAATACCCCGCTGAAGTTCTTCAGGAAGAAGATCTGCGGCATTGAGAAAAGCTTCTCACAGGCTTCCTGAGAGTATGCCCCTGTTACTCCCTGACATGCAACAGATGCACGAGCCGGGAATACCTTAGGAGTATCCTCAAGAGCCTTCTTGATAGCCTTAACGCATTCAGTATCCTGCTGAGTGATTTTTCTCTGGTGGTCCTTACTTACCTCCATAATAGTATTATACAGGATTCTTGAGTAACTTGCCATATCTTCTGAAACCATATTGGTGATAGAGTCAAGTTTTTCTCTTTCTCTCATCGCGTCATAGACAGGGAGCTCATTTTCCTGCTTGAATTTAGCAATCTGCTCCACTGTTCTCATTCTTTCTTCCAGTCTTGTTACAATATCATGGTCGATTTCATCAATCTTTTTTCTGTAATCATCAATTGAAGCCATTTCTAATCTCCTTCTATTATACTATATTTATATGTCTAATATCAAATCATAAAGTGCAATTGCGCAGGCAGCTTCTACGCAAGGGACTGCGCGTGGCACGATGCACGGGTCATGGCGCCCTCTCACCCTGAGGATGTCGTCCTCACCCCTGCTGTAGCTTATGCTGTTCTGCTGTATGGATATTGACGGTGTAGGCTTGATCGCCACTCTGAAAACCACCGGCATTCCTGAGGTTATTCCCCCGAGAATTCCTCCGTGGTTGTTAGTGCGTGTGCGAACCTGCTCACCCTCATAATAAAATTCGTCGTTATTTTCACTTCCGCAGATTCTTCCTGCATCAAAACCCCTTCCGAACTCAATTCCTTTTACCGCCGGAATTGCAAACACCGCCTTGGCGATGTTGTTTTCCACGCCGTCAAACATCGGATTTCCAATGCCTGCCGGAAGGCCGTTCACTGTGCACTCAATTATTCCACCCACAGAATCTCCTCTTCCTCTGGCCTTTTCAATAGCCCGGTAAGGATCCTCACTGTTTCCGCCTATCTCTTTGATAACCGCGTCCACAGTAATACCCGATTCCGCAAGAATCTGCTTAACTATTCCTCCCGCGATGCACAGCGGAGCCGTCAGTCTTCCTGAAAAATGACCGCCTCCGCTTACATCCTCGAATCCGCCGTACTTCACGTGAGCCGTGAAATCAGCATGACCCGGACGGGGAATATCCCTTATATTGTCATAGTCCGAAGACCTTGTATTCGTATTTTTAATAATTGCTGTAAGCGGCGCTCCGCAGGTGACATTGCCTACGAGGCCGCTGATAAAGTCAGGCTTATCAGCTTCCTTCCGCGGGGTGGAATACTTGTCGCGCCCCGGTGCCCGCCTGTTCATAAAGCTCTGCAGCTCATCCATGTCGATGGAAAAACCTGCCGGCAGACCGTCCATGGTCACACCGATGGCTTCCGAATGAGACTGACCGAATATGGCAATTTTCAAATTTTTTCCGTAGGTTGATGACATTTCTATTCTACCTTTCCATCTAATCCCAGGGCCGCCATATCTTTGAAAAATTCCGGATATGACTTGGCCACTGCTTCTTTTCCCTCAATAACAACAGGATTTTCCGACACCAGTGATGCTATTGCCGCCATCATGGCGATGCGGTGGTCGTTGTGAGAGGATATTTTTCCGCCTGTTAGTTTTGATACTCCGTGGATTACCAGACCGTCAGGCTTCTCATCTATGTCAGCGCCGAGGCCGTTCATAACCTCAGTGACTGCTGCAAGTCTGTCGCTTTCCTTGATGCGCAGGCGTCCCGCGTTCTTTATGACCGTGTCGCCCTCTGCCACAGCAGCGATTACCGAAAGAATCGGCACCATGTCGGGTATCTGCGACGCGTCGATTTCTATGGCCTTCAGCTCTCCCGGCGAAACCCGGATTACGGTCTCTCCGATATCAAAACCGTCAGACGCGCCCTCCGCTTCCGCTCCACCGGTGCTGCAGCTCTCCGAGTCTCCGCTCAGAACCTTTACCTCTGCACCGAACTGCCTCAGCAGCTCAAGAATTGCCTTGTCTCCCTGCAGAGACTGGGGGTTAAGGCCGCGGACGCTGACTCCACCCGGAACAAGAGCTCCTGCCGCAAGCCAGAAGCAGCCGTTGGACCAGTCCCCTTCAACCCTGTAGGATGACGGAGTCTGGAAGTTTTGATTGCCTCTTACGAAGAATCCGCTTTCCTCTTCTCCAATCTGTATACCGAAGTCGCGAAGGACCTTCAGGGTCATGTCCACATATGCTCTTGACTCGAAGCTGCCTGTGATGACGATTCTGCTGTCTCCTTTGAGAAGTGGCAGTGCGAAGAGCAGTCCGCTGATATACTGGCTGGACACGTCTCCGGCAATGGTGAAGGTGCCCGGCTGAAGCTGTCCCTCTATTGTAAGGGGAATGCTGCCTATGGGGCTGATGGTGCAGCCGTGAGCAATCAGTTCCTCATACAATGGTGAAAGAGGTCTTTCAGGCAGTCTGCCTTCGCCATAAAAGTCGGCTTTGTGCCCCAGAGCGCCCATTACAGGAAGGAGAAATCTCAGTGTTGAGCCGCTCTCTCCCGGGTGCATCTCGCTCTCGCCGGCAAGAAGTGCTTTCAGACATGCGATTGTCGCGTCGATGTCTTTGGAGCTGGAGTTGCAGATTACAGCCGCCTCGAATTCTGCGGGCATGTTTTCTTTTGCATCCTCCTCCACACTTCTATTCTTTTGTGAGTTAGCCATAGCTAATTTAGCCACTGCTAACTCACCGGAAAACATATCTGAGCAGGTCGCACGTCCTTCGGGAACGCTTCCTCTGTCAGCGAAATCTCGATTCGAGATTTCGCCATCTGCTCTGCTTATCTGCGATAATGCAGAGCAGATAAGTGCTCTATGGGCGTCTGATTTTGATGAAATTATGTCGATGATTCGCGGTGAACCGCTTATAGTCTCAGTCATAGAATACCCTTCAGTTCTTCTGTAGTAAGTCTCTTCAGTACGCACTTTCCGATGCGTTCGGGAACGACCAGGTCAATTACCCCGCCCTTCCTCTTCTTGTCGGAAAGCATGATATTGTATAACTCGTCCATTGAGTAATCTATGGACAAATCGAATCCGTAGTTTTCAAGAAGCTGTATTATCTCCTGTGCGCATTCCCTGCTGCACCAGCCCTGCCTTGCGGAGATATCAGCTATGGCCGCCATGCCCTTTGCAACCGCAAAGCCGTGGCTGACCGCAAAATCACTTGCACGCTCTATGGCGTGACCGATGGTATGACCGAAGTTCAGAAGCTGCCTGGTACCGGTGTCAAACTCGTCTTCTGCGACGATTCTGTTCTTGATGCTTACGCATCTATCGATAATCTCAGGCATGTTGTTTTGTACATTTGCATAATTTAAAAGGAGTGACCATAAGTCGGCGTCCGCTAAAACGCCGTATTTAATGACTTCAGCCATACCATTCAGGTAGGTATCAGCCGGCAGAGATTCAAGCATTGTTACGTCTCGCCATATTAGGGCAGGTTGGTGAAACGCGCCGGCAAGGTTTTTTCCTGCCGGTAAATTTATAGCGGTTTTCCCGCCTATGGATGAATCAACTACCGCGAGAACCGTAGTCGGAACCTGAATGACCTTGATTCCCCTCAGGTATGTAGCGGCTGCGAAACCGGTCAGGTCTCCAACCACTCCGCCGCCTAAGGCAACCAGAGCATCGGCTCTGGTCAGCGGAATCTCCGCCAGATAGTTCAGAAGTTCCAAATACACTTCGCCGCTTTTCGATTCCTCACCCGGAGCAATCGTAAAGCTATATACATCAAAACCCACAGACTGCAGGTTCTGCATGTATCGATCCAAATAAAGCGGTTTAACGTTTTCATCTGTTACGACTACAATCGTGTCGCCGCTTACTGTTTTGCGGACTTCTCCGCCAAAGTCTAGCTGCTGCATCTTTTTTCAACCTCAACTTTTCTTTCTCGTCCTTCAATGAGAAGTTCCCTCATCCTGTCTGCATCCTGATTTTCCAGTGCTTCCGAGTACTTTTTCAGCTCGCTGATGAGTGTATCTATTTCAAATTTCAGGTTATCTCTGTTTTCCATAAACAGTTCCGTCCACATGTCGGCGTCCAGGTATGCAACTCTGGTGAAGTCTCTGTAGCTCCCGGCCGAAATTGATACGCCGTCTTCAAGTGCTGTGCTGCTTTTGATAAAAGCATTCGACACAACGTGAGCCATCTGTGATGTGAACGCTATAATCCTGTCGTGTTTTTCTGCTGTACATGGAATAATCTTTCCGAATCCCGCCGCCTTTATAATCTTCTTTATCTTTTCCAGCAGTGTAATATCGCCGGCGTCATGGATGACTACCGCAAAGGGTGCGTCTTCGAAAAGGTCGTATCTGCTGTGCTTGAAGCCGCCAAACTGAAGGCCGGCCATCGGATGTCCTCCCACATAGGTGAAACCGTGTTCATCCGCAAGTCTGAAGCCGGCCTCACATACGTATCTCTTGGTTCCGCAGCAGTCAATTACTATAGCCTTGCTGTCAAGCTTCGGAGCATTAGTCTCCATCCATTCTACAGCAGGGACAGGAGGTATTGCAATGAAAATGCAGTCGCATTCATTCATGTTATCATCTGTCATCGGTTCGTCGATGGCTTCAGCCATCTGTGCAAACTGGGTTACCAGGCTGTTTTTGTCCATGCCGATGACCTCAGCCCCGGCATTTTTATATGCCTTTGCAAGTGAGCCTCCAATCAGACCCAGACCTACAATTCCTATCTTCATTTAGATCACCTCGCGAATCCTGTTAACCTTTTTCATAAGTGCTGCAAACTGCGCAGGAGTAAGTGACTGTGCACCGTCACACAGAGCCTTTGCAGGATTGTTGTGCACTTCTATCATCAGACCGTCTGCTCCGCAGGCTGCAGCTGCCAGTGCCATAGGCTCAACCAGATCGGCATGACCTGTTGCATGGCTCGGGTCGATTACAACCGGAAGGTGAGTGAGTCTGTGAAGTACAGGCACTGCGGAAAGGTCAAGTGTGTTTCTTGTGTATGTTTCGAAGGTTCTTATACCTCTTTCGCAGAGGATAACGTTTTCGTTTCCTCCTGCCATAATGTACTCTGCACTCATAAGCAGTTCCTTGATGGTATTTGCAAGACCTCTCTTAAGAAGGATAGTCTTATTGGTCTTACCCAGTTCCTTAAGCAGTTCAAAGTTCTGCATGTTTCTTGCGCCCACCTGTATTACATCTACATCCTCAAACAGAGGAAGGTGATTTGCATTCATTATTTCTGTTACGATTGGAAGTCCTGTATGCTTCTTTGCCTCCAGAAGCAGCTCGATTCCTTCAGCCTTCATTCCCTGGAAATCGTATGGTGATGTTCTCGGCTTGAAGGCTCCTCCTCTAAGCATGGAAGCTCCTGCAGCCTTTACTCCGTCTGCAACCTCTCTGATTTGTGAAGGATTTTCTACTGAGCACGGACCTGCAATTACAGCAAAGTTACCTCCGCCCACTTTTACTCCGTTTACATCAACAACTGTGTCTTCCGGATGGAAGTGTCTGTTTGCGCTCTTGAACGGTTCAGAAACTTTTGTAACCTTTTCAACTATGTCCAGAAGCTCCAGCATTTCCGCATCGATATTGGATGTATTTCCAATAAGCCCCAGTACCGTATAGGTTTCTCCCTGTGATTCATGTACTGTTACGCCCTGCTCCTCAAACCAGTGAATTAACTGCGCTCTCTGTTCTTCCGTTGTATTAGGTTTTAAAACTGTTATCATCTTTCTCCCTCCGCTGATTTTTTCTTACACTTCATTTACATTTAAATTACACTTCAATCATTAAAAAACTCCGCCAATCGGTTTCGACTGCGGAGTTTAAAAGCAATTTCTCTTCAGAATATTATGTAATCACTCAAACTTTTTTT
>JALENF010000009.1 GCA_022767945.1 Bacillota bacterium | reverse complement strand
TCCCTTGTCATGACGCGCGCCCGATTTCGCGACTTTTGATGCTCAAAAGTGAGCATTTTGCCCGATTCTAGCTTCATTCAACGTCAAACGGCCGTGTTGCAATAATGCAGCGCCACTTTTCTATGGGAAAATTAATTTTATGGTAACAAGGTCGATTCGGGCAAATTACGGCCGAATATGATAGTAATTTCACAGAATCGGGCAAATGAATACAATCATTAAAATATACATTAAAAACCAGGGTATATTGCGCATCACAATAGTCTGGTCATACATATTATTATGATTATTTCGACCTGTCGACCCTGATTGTCACATTTACCTCATTTCATGCCGAACTTCATCGCATGTAAATCCGGAAAAGAATCGACGGATTGAAATCAGATTCTGAATCAGCAGCACGATGACAGAGCAGGCCACCGCCAGAAGAAAGCCGTATATGTTAAGCTGAGGGATTCCTGTGAAAACCGTCAGGCCTATCAGAAGCAGAAGCTGCTGAAGCAGAGAGTTTCGGAAGGATTCCGGTTCGTGACCGATGCTGATAAGAAGGCTGGTGCTCGTGGCCGAAAGGTACAGGACAGGTGCACACAGACCGGCAAGTCGTATCAAAGCTCCCAGATCGTCACGCTTGTAAAACAGCTCACCCATGCCGTCGGCCGTGAACATGAAGAGGACTGACGTGCCCAGCCCGATTATCAAAGCCCATCCAAGGGCCCGCCGCTGGAGGCGGCGGGCCGGGCCAAACTTGCCTGCGGCGATAAACGTGGCGATTTTCGGAACCACTATGGCACATATTGCACCAACCAGAATCATGGGATAGTTCATCAGGGGGAAGACCATCCCCTTGTATTTGCCGAGAAGCTCCAGAGCTTCACTTGAATCCAGACCTATGGAGCACAGCCGGGCTTTGACGATGACAGACGAAAGCGCGTTAAAAAACTCCAGACAGCACTGAGTCATACAGATCGGTGCTGCCCCGGCAATCAGAGGTCTGAGTATGTCAGATATACCGGGATTCCCCGGTGCGCCCCCGCGTCCGGTGCCGAACCGGGCTGCTCCGGCTCGGGTGGCGTCACCTGCAGACGGTGCAGTTCCTTGCATCAGGCCGGCCGCAGGCCGGCCTTTGGCGGTGGGTTTTGATGACTCCCTTTTCTGCAGACGGTAGTAGACCGTAAGCCAGAGCACGCTGTGGAGCTCGCCAATGGCGTAACACAGATAGACAAGAGTCACCGTGGAGAGACCCGTGACGTTGAGCAGAAAACGGATAAGCAGATAAAGAATGGGAAAACGCAGCAGCTTTTCCGTAATGTTTATCAGAGCCGGAATGGTGATTTTGGAAACACCGAGGAAATGCCCTTTTGTAATGTTGGAGACCGACATGAGCAGCATAAGGGGACAGGTGGCAACTATGGTCTGAGCCAGAGAAGCATCCCCGAGAAATCCGGAAGCAATCATGTCCGCCGACAGCACCACCACGAAGCAGAGAAAAACAGACCACAGAAAACTGAAGACAGTGGACACCTGCACCGTCCGGTACATGGCTCCGGTATCGCCGAAATGCTGATTCCGGGCCGAAATCTTGGAGATAGTGACTACAAGCCCTTCGGTCATAAAGGAAAGAAACAGACAGTTAATAGGCGATACGAGGGAAAGGGTTCCCAGGCCTTCAGCTCCCAGAACCCTTGACAGATACATATTAAAAACGAATTCAACCAGGCCGATTGCAAGATTTGCGGCGGCGAGGGTTACAATGTTCTTTTTCATAGTAAATTTTATGGACGAAGAGCTTGCCCTATGATATACTTTAGACGCATAATAAAGCGGCGCCGGGCATTCTGCTCAGGTGCCGTCATTAATGAGGGAGAATTAACAGAACGATGAGTGAAATACTGGAAAAATGCAAAAAAGCATACGAGCTGCTGTCAGGTGACGAAGCCTGCAGGGGCTATGCGGAACAGGTGGCACAGCTTATAGATAAACTGGAAAACAACGCAATGACCGTGTCCATAATCGGGCAGTTTAAGAGAGGAAAGAGCAGTCTGTCCAATGCAATTCTGGAGGACACCATTCTGCCCGTGGGAATCGTTCCCATCACTTCTGCAGTGACCAAGGTGGTCTACAGTGAGAAGAAATCGGCTCACGTTCATTTCAAGAACGGGGCTGTGGAGGAAGTTGGGCTTGATGAGCTCTCCAGGTACATAAGCGAACAGGAGAACAAAGGCAACGAGCTGGGCGTGGAGATGGTGGTTCTCGGCGCACCGTCAAAATTCCTTCAGGACGGCATGGAGTTTGTCGACACGCCGGGGGTTGGCTCCTTCCACAAGAACAACACCGAGGCGGCGTACGAGTATATGAAGGAGAGCGACGGGGTGATCTTCCTTCTCTCCGTTGACAGTCCGATCAACCAGATTGAGATTGACTTTCTGCGCAACACAAACGACTTTGCCGGCAGATTCTACTTTGCCGTTAACAAAACCGACACAGTCGCACCTGCTGACCTGCAGGCTTACATAGATTACTGCAGGATGATTCTGTGCGAGCTGATGGGAACTGATGATATAAAGATTTTCCCTGTCAGTGCGAAGACAGGTGAAGGAATTGAGGAACTGAAAACTACAGTTCTGGCGGACTGCCGCAGCAATGCACAGCAGATTCTCGAGGAATCGGCTGAAAAAAAGCTTAGGGAAATCGTGTCGCAGAGCCTGAAGCAGCTGGACTTCTACTGGAAGGCCATGAACATGCCGTTCGAGGAGCTGGATGAACGATTTGCGGCTGTGCAGCAGACAATAGAGGAAATCAAGGAGACCGCTGCAGGAAGAAATGCCATCTTCGAGCTTTATCTGAACGAAATCAAGCTGCAGCTTTCAGCACGCATTCTGGAACTCTTCGGCATGGAATACCATTACAATATAAAAGAACTACCTGCCGGAATGGTCACAATGAACAAGAACCAGTTCCTGAAACAGGTAGATGAAATTTGTGATGATTTAGTTGAAACACTGAACAGAATTCTGCTGTACAGAGAGGAGAACGCCTACACTGTAGTTCGCAGAATCAACGCGATAAACAGGCTGACCAGAAGCCTTAAGCGCCTGTAGCTACGCGTCAGCAGGCAGTGCCGCACCCTTGCTTCCGACAACAAGTGAAGCGATGCGATTGGCCTCTGCCAGAATCTCGTCAAGAGGTTTATCGGCAGCAAGACCGGCAAGGCATGAACCGCAGTGACTGTCGCCGGCACCTATGGTGTCCACCACCTTTTTACAAGGTACAGGAGCAGCATAGTGCAGGGTTTCACCGTCAAAAGCATAAGAGCCTTGAGAACCATGGGTAACGATTACTACGTTGCCCGTTTTTTTATACAGCTCTTTTGCTGCGGCTTCAATTTCTGCAGGACCGTTTGTGCCGTCCGCACCGGTGCATCCGGTAAAGCTGCATACCTCGTCTTCGTTAAGATGTACGATAGGCTTCAGCGCAAAAATTCTGTCAACAAGAGTTCTGTCTATGAAATTAATTCTCGGTCCGGGCGCAAAGCAGACCTGAATTTCAGGATGAGCCTCCAGAAAGTCGATTATAACGGAGCCGGTCTTGTCCTCAATCTCCAGACCGCAGATGTACGCGTAGCCGTATTCTTCAGGAAGAGCGTCAAACCACTCCTTTTTAAACAGATATTCCGCACCGTGATGGCAGATGAAGGTTCTCTCTCCGTCATGTTCAACAAAACAGTAGCAGCATCCGTTGTCACCAATGCCGCAATCGATTAAAGGGGTTTTGATACCGCGAGCGGTCAGCTGACCGCGCACGTGATCCCCATAGATTCCCGAACCCACCGGCGAGAAGAGGGTGTATGGCACACCGAAATGCCTGATGATTTCGGACACGTTGAAAGCGCAGCCTCCCAGTGAGGACTCCTGAGAGTCCACGTTCACATCTTCCGCACGGGAAGGCATATGATCCAGTTTTACGATAACATCGACTACCGTCGAGCCGATAACTAATATTTTCTTCATTTGTTCACCTATTCTGAAAATGTAAGGGCGCAGCAGCCTACATCTTCGACAGCATCTCCTCAATGATTTCTACAGCATCCTCTATGCATCCGTCACAGCTGCGAAGAGGCGTGCCTGTTTCCATGCCTTTAAGGTCTTTGCAGATGATTGAGCTGTTCTTTGCTTCAAATTTCTCGATAGCTTCCTTGATCAGCTTGTAGGTTGCACCCTTGGATCTCTCACCTTCGCCAAGGTTGCCGTTGGAGTTTTTCATGCCCATTGCAAAGGCCATTCCTGATACTGCGCCACAGGTTCCGCACGTTCCCATACCGAAGCCAAAGGCCTCCGCCATCCTGAATACTTCTTTTTTATCAAAACCCAATTCGTCGCAGAACGGTATGATTGCCGCCTGTGCACAGTTGTATCCCATGTGGTGGCAGTCTAATGCCATTTTTTTCTTATCCATTGTAAATACCTCGTTAATTCGTAATATATTGTAGTTTTTTGTCACTTTGTTAACGACTCAATTTTACTACAAAAACATTGCCTTATCAATAAATGGAAGATATAATTTTATCAGGAAAAGCACCTACGAGGGGGAAGATTAATGGAATATAAAGTATATAAAAAAAGTGAGCTGACCGCATCTAAATGGACCGGCGGAACTACGACGCAGCTGGCCATTTTTCCTGCAGACAGCGTATATATGGAAAGAAATTTTGTATGGAGACTCAGCACAGCAACCTGCGATGCGGAGGAATCCACATTCTCCAGACTGCCTGATTTTGACCGTGTACTTATGGTACTGGAGGGCGATGTGGTTCTTGCTCATCAGGATGTGAGAGCGGCAAAGCTGGGTGAACTGGAGCAGGACAGTTTTGATGGCGCATACCATACGAAGAGCTTTGGCAAAATCGTTGACTACAACCTGATGGTGAAGAAAGGGAACAGGGGGGCGCTGGCGGCCATATCCCTGAGCAGCGAGAACACCAGGCTGGAATGTGAAAAGGATGCGGATTACGGCATGCATACCGTTGCCTTTTATGTGAGAGACGGATTCTGCACCGCTGACATCAACGGAGAGACGATGATGCTGATGCCGGGATACCAGCTGGTAATTGACCTGGGGGCTGGGGAGAAGCCTGAGCTTTCTGTAATGGGAGAGGGAACTCTTATCAGAGCGGACATCTGGTACAATTACGAAACGGACGAAATGAGACCGGTGGAGATTCCGCCGGAGAAGGCGACCTTCAGGGATTTTCTGACCTGCATGTATCTGGCAAATGTTCA
>JALENF010000007.1 GCA_022767945.1 Bacillota bacterium | reverse complement strand
TGCGGCGTATGCAACGCCCTGTGCATGGTTTCCTGCAGAGGCTGTAATAAGGCCTTTTGATCTGTCCTCATCGGTAAGAGTGCTTATCTTATAATATGCTCCTCTGATTTTATATGCTCCTGTAACCTGAGTGTTCTCCGGTTTCAGATAAACCTTATTGCCGCACTGACTGCTCAGGTACTCGCTGTAAACCAGTTTCGTTTCAGTGGCCGCTCTCTTGACTACCTCGGTAGCCTCTTCAAAAGCCTCAAGTGAAAGCATTTCTCTCATTAGAAATCACTCCTCATTACAGCACCGCGACATGATTCGTCAACAAGCCTGGAATATCTGTATAACCATCCGGACCTAACGTTTGGTTCTCTTTCAACTGCAGCAGCACGTCTTGCGTCAAATTCCTCGTCGGAAACCTTAGCATTGATCTTTGCACCGGGAATATCGATTTCGATAATATCGCCTTCCTGGATCAGGCCGATGTTTCCGCCTGTAGCAGCTTCAGGACAAACGTGTCCGATGGAAGCACCACGGCTGGCACCGCTGAAACGTCCGTCAGTAATAAGAGCAACAGTCTTGTCAAGCTTCATGCCTGCAAGTGCACTTGTAGGGTTAAGCATTTCTCTCATTCCAGGACCGCCCTTAGGACCCTCGTATCTGATAACAACAACGTCACCGTCAACGATCTTGCCGTTGTAGATAGCATCGATAGCTTCTTCTTCGCTGTCAAATACCCTTGCAGGACCGCTGTGCTGCAGCATTTCAGGAGCAACTGCACTTCTTTTTACTACGCAGCCTTCCTGAGCAATGTTACCCCACATAACGGCAATACCGCCTGTTTCGCTGTACGGATCCTCAACGCTTCTGATAGCGTTGTTGTCTTTGATATATTTTCCTTCAATGTTTTCTCCAACAGTTTTTCCGTTGGCAGTAATCAGTGAAGTGTCGATTAAGCCCTTCTTGTTAAGTTCAGCCAGAACTGCCTGAACTCCGCCTGCGTTGTTAAGGTCATGCATGTGTGTTCCGCCTGCAGGAGCAAGGTGGCACAGGTTAGGAGTAACTGCACTCATCTGGTTGAAGATATCAAGATTCAGCTCTACTCCCGCTTCGTTTGCGATTGCAAGAAGGTGAAGCACACTGTTTGATGAACATCCCAGTGCCATGTCGCAGGCAAGTGCATTCTTTAGAGATTTTTCATTGATGATATCTCTTGCCTTGATGTCCTTTTCCACCAGATTCATGATAGCCATACCTGCATGCTTTGCAAGCTGAATTCTTCCGCTGTGTACTGCAGGAATTGTTCCATTGCCGGGAAGTGCTATACCTACAGCTTCACATAAGCAGTTCATGCTGTTTGCTGTGTACATTCCGGAGCATGAGCCGCAGCCCGGACAGGTGTTCTGTTCGAAATCTTCCAAACCTGCATCGTCGATGATGTTAGCCTTGCGTGCGCCTACTGCCTCAAACATCTTGGAAAGGGAAGTTTCCACACCGCCTACAAGACCGCTCATCATAGGACCGCCTGAGCATACTACAGCAGGAATGTTTAGTCTCACTGCCGCCATAACCATACCCGGTACGATTTTGTCACAGTTAGGAACCAGCACCAGTCCGTCAAACTGGTGAGCCATTGCCATGGTTTCTACACTGTCTGCGATAAGCTCACGGCTTGCAAGGGAGTACTTCATACCGATATGTCCCATTGCGATACCATCACATACGCCGATTGCAGGAACCATGATTGGAGTTCCGCCTGCCATTCTTACGCCTGCTTTTACAGCTTCAGTAATCTTATCCAGATGCATGTGACCCGGTACGATTTCACTGTGAGCTGAAACTACACCGATTAATGGTCTTTCTAATTCTTCTTTAGTGTAACCCATAGCATAAAAAAGGCTACGCATTGGAGCCTTTTCTACGCCTTTGGTTACATTATCACTTCTTCTACTCATAATAATGTATACCTCTTGTTATTGAATTCCGTTAATTATTTCTGTAACCAGCTCATCATCTTTCTCAGTTCAGCGCCAACCTTGCAAAGAGGGTGAGCAGCTTCTTTAGCTCTTGTAGCTAAGAATCTTGCCTTTCCGCCTGCATTGAATTCCTGAATGAATTCGCTTGCGAAAGTACCGTTCTGAATTTCTTCAAGAACCTTCTTCATTTCTTTTCTTGTATCTTCAGTGATCAGTCTCTTGCCTGTTCTGTAGTCACCGTATTCAGCAGTGTTGGAGATTGAGTATCTCATCTTATCAAAACCGCCTTCGTTGATCAGGTCAACGATGAGCTTCATTTCGTGGATACATTCGAAGTAAGCCATTTCCGGTTCATATCCGGCTTCTACTAATGTATCAAAACCAGCCTTCATCAGTTCAGTTACACCACCGCAAAGAACTGCCTGTTCACCGAATAAGTCAGTTTCAGTTTCTTCTTTGAATGTAGTTTCAAGGATACCTGCTCTTCCTGCACCGATTCCGCTTGCATATGCTAATGCATAATCCTTAGCTTTTCCGGATGCATCCTGGTAAACAGCGATAAGTGAAGGAACGCCTTTGCCTTCAACGTACTGGCTTCTTACTGTGTGTCCAGGTCCCTTAGGAGCAACCATGATTACATCGATGTCCTTCTGAGGCTGAATCTGCTGATAGTGAATGTTGAAGCCGTGAGCGAACATAAGAACGTCGCCTTCCTTCATGTGCTTTTCAACCTGTTCTTTGTAGATCTTAGCCTGTAATTCATCAGGTGTAAGCATCATTACGAAATCGCCGGCTTCTGCAGCTTCTTCGATTCCCATAACTTTAAGTCCTGCAGCTTCTGCCTTTGCAGCATGAGCTGAACCCGGTCTCAGACCAACTACTACATTAACTCCGCTTTCGTTCAGGTTCATTGCATGAGCATGACCCTGGCTGCCGAAGCCGATGATAGCAACTGTTTTTCCGTCTAATAATCCTAGGTTACAATCCTGATCGTAATACTTCTTAATCATTTCTTTCAATCTCCTTTAATTATACATCTTTATTTTTTTTTTTTTTTAATATTGTCGTTAGTTATTTAAGCTTTTTCGGATGACTTTCGATTCCTGTAATTCCTGTTCTGCATACCTCTGCAATCTTGTAGTCCTGAATTACATCCATGAATCCATCCAGCTTCTCCGGTGTTCCTGTAAGTTCGATAATCAGACTTTCTCTGGAAAGATCGACGATCTTTCCTCTGAATATATCAACTATCTCCTTAATTTTTGAACGCTGTTCCTGGTCTGCTTCAATCTTGATAAGAAGAAGTTCTCTGTACAGGCTGTTTTCTCTGTTAAGAACGTATATGCTCTTTACAACCTCAAGCTTTTCAGTCTGTGTGAGAATCTGCTGCATCTTCTGTTCAGTTGCACTGAACACGATTGTGATTCTCGATAAATTTGGATCGTTAGTAGCGGATACTGTTAAAGAGTCGATATTGAATCCTCTTCTTCCGAATAAGCTTACTACTCTGGTCAGAACGTTTGCCTGGTTATCAACCAGAACACTGACGATTTCTTTCTTCAATGGTTTAAACATCTCGCACCTCTCTAGTCAATAATCATATTTTCAACAGATTTGCCTGACGGAATCATAGGAAGAACTCTTTCCTCTCTTGAAATTCTGCAGTCAATCCATACAGGACCGTCAGCCATAAGAGCCTTGTCCATAGCAGCTGCAAACTCTTCAGGAGTTTCTGCTCTGTAGCCTGTTCCTCCGAAAGCTTCAATCAGCTTGACAAAGTCAGTTTTTCTTTCCGGAGTAGTGTTTGAAAATCTGTTACCATAGAAGATTGTCTGCCACTGATAAACCATACCTAATACCTGATTGTTCATAATAATTGTAATGATAGGCAGGTTGTTGCTTACAGCAGTACATGCTTCATTTAAGTTCATGTGGAAGGAACCATCACCTGTAATATGGATTACTCTGTTATCAGGGCAGGCAAATTGTGCACCGATTGCGGCACCATATCCGAATCCCATAGTTCCCAGTCCGCCGCTTGTAAGGAACTTCTTAGCGGCATTATGCTTGATGTACTGAGCAGCCCACATCTGGTGCTGGCCTACATCAGTAACATAGATTGTATCATTCTCTGCCTTGTCGCACATGATATCAATGATTTCAGCAGGATGAAGTCTGCATCCCTCTGACTTGACAACCTTTTCCTTTTCCTTCCACTGAATGATGGACTCATCCCATTCAGGATGCTCAGCCTCATTAACCAGAGGTAAAAGCTTGGTCAGGAAGTCCTTAACGTCACCTATGCAGCTTACATCGACTGTTACATTCTTGTTGATTTCACTCTTGTCGATATCAACCATGGCGATATCAGCCTTCTTTGCAAAGCTTTTGGTATTAAGAGCAACTCTGTCACTGAATCTTGCGCCCAGTGCAAGAACGAAATCCGCCTGGCTGATAGCTTTGTTCGCGGAAATAGAACCGTGCATACCTAACATGCCAAGGTTGTGAGGGTGATCGTATCCTACAACACCGGCAGCCATCAGAGTGTATGTAACCGGAATGTTTGCTTTGTCGACAAGGGCTCTTACCTCGTCAGCTGCATCTGATGCGACAACACCTCCGCCGATGTATGCAACCGGCTTCTTGGCCTTGTTGATCATAGCGGCAATCGTCTCAACGTCTTTCATATCAATAACCGGCAGCGGTGAAGGCTCAACCGGACTCTTTTTCTCATATTCTGCAGTATCTGCAGTTACGTCCTTGGTGATATCGACAAGAACAGGACCCTTTCTTCCGCTTCCTGCAATTCTGAAGGCCTCTCTTAAGGTATCTGCAAGATCATCGATGTCGTTTACAAAGAAGTTATGCTTTGTAATCGGCATTGTCACACCTGTAATGCAGATTTCCTGGAAAGCATCTCGACCGATCAGATTGTCGGGAACGTTGGCTGTAATTGCTACCATAGGAATACTGTCCATATATGCAGTCGCAATACCTGTTACCAGGTTAGTGGCTCCCGGTCCGCTTGTAGACATTACAACACCTGTTTTTCCTGTTGCTCTTGCATATCCGTCAGCAGCGTGACATGCGCCCTGTTCGTGAGCAGTAAGGACGTGTCTAATCTTATCACTGTACTTATACAGTTCATCATAAATGTTTAAGGCAGTACCGCCGGGATAACCGAACACTGTGTTAACGCCCTGTTCCAGCAGCACTTCTATAACAATCTGTGATCCTGTCAATTTCATGTCTAAAAAGTCTCCTCTCTGTTATTACGCAGTTATAATGATATATCCTTTTACGAAAATTGTCAATAATTATTTGTGAATTTTTCACAAAGAAATAAATTCATTTTTTGTTCTGCGACACAAATTATTTCCTTGACAAAAAAAGTATCCTCATTTATATTATATATATAAAATTTATAATTAGGCGAGGTATGAAAAACAATGAAAAATTACAACAAGTACAAGGTAGGATATTTTAATCCTCCAATGAAAGCTAACGAATACGAATGGACACAGAAGGATCACATTGAAAAGGCACCTATCTGGTGCAGTGTTGACCTGCGTGACGGAAACCAGGCACTTATCGTCCCTATGAGTCTAGAGGAAAAAGTAGACTTCTTTCAGTACCTCGTTAAGCTCGGCTTTAAAGAAATTGAAGTCGGCTTCCCTGCCGCTTCAGAAACTGAATATGAATTTCTTAGAAAGCTTATAGAAGACGATCTGATTCCTGACGATGTTACAGTTCAGGTTCTGACTCAGTCAAGAGCTCATATTATTGAAAAGACTTTCGAAGCCCTGAAGGGAGCAAAAAACGCAATCGTTCATTTATATAATTCTACTTCCTTTGCTCAGAGACAGCAGGTTTTCAGAGCCTCTGAGGAGGAAATCATTAAGATTGCGGTGGACGGAGCTAAAATGCTGAAGGAATATGTTTCCAGATATCCTGAAACCAACTTCCGATTCCAGTACTCTCCTGAGAGCTTCACAGGTACTGAAATGGAGTTTGCTAAAGATATCTGTAATGCGGTAATCGACGTATGGGAACCTACACCGGATAACAAGGTAATTATCAACCTTCCGGCAACAGTTGAAATGTCGATGCCTCATGTATTTGCCAACCAGGTTGAATACATGTGCAAGAACCTGCACAACAGAGAGAACATCATCGTATCACTTCACCCTCACAACGACAGAGGTACAGGCGTAGCTGATGCTGAGCTTGGTATCCTTGCCGGAGGCGACAGAATCGAGGGAACACTATTCGGAAACGGTGAGAGAACAGGTAATGTTGACATCGTAACTCTGGCCATGAACATGTACACTCACGGTGTAGACCCTATGCTTGACTTCTCCGACATGCCTGACGTCGTAGCACACTTTGAGGAATACACCAACATGGTAGTCAGCCCGAGACAGCCATACGGCGGTGCTCTTGTATTCGCAGCATTCTCAGGCTCTCATCAGGATGCTATCTCCAAGGGTATGAAATGGCGTGAAGAGACAGATCCAAGCAGATGGACAGTTCCATATCTGCCTCTTGACCCTCACGATGTTGGAAGAGAATATGACGGTGACGTAATCAGAATAAACAGCCAGTCCGGCAAAGGCGGCGTTGCATACATCATCGAGCGTAACTATGGTTATGTTCTGCCTAAGGCTATGATGGCAGAGGTGGGATATATGATGAAGGATATTTCCGACAAGCACCATGAAGAGCTTCAGCCAGAAGACATTTTCGAAGCCTTCTCCAAGGAGTACATCAACGACTTCACTCCTATCGACATCGTTGACGCAACCTTCAGCCACTTCTCCTCAACTAAGAGTGAGGATGCTGACAGCGTAGGTGTAAAGATGAGAGCTGTCATAGACGGAAAATCATATAATCTTGAGGCGGAAGGAAACGGTCGTCTGGACGCTGTATCTAATGCTCTTCGTAAGACAGACTACCACTTTGACTACAAGTTCATAACTTATTCAGAACATGCTATCAGTGCGGACTCCAACTCCAAGGCTGCAGCATATGTCTGCATAGCTGATGCAAATGGTAACAACTACTGGGGAATCGGTACTCATGCCGACATTATCCTTGCATCAGTAAACGCTCTCGTAAGTGCACTTAACAGAATGAACAAGAAAATTCACTTTGTAAAATAAAGGAGGACTATTCCGATGGGAATGACTATGACACAGAAAATTCTGGCTGCGCATGCAGGTCTGGACAGCGTTACTGCCGGCCAGCTTATCGAAGCAAAGCTGGATGTGGTTATGGCAAACGATATAACAGGACCTATGGCACTGCCTATCTTCTACCAGATGGCAGATAAGGTATTCGACAAGGATAAGGTTGTTCTTGTACCTGACCATTTCACACCTAACAAGGACATCAAATCTGCAGAAAACTCTAAGGCTATCCTTGATTTCTCTGAAGCTCAGGGACTTACTCACCACATGGAACAGGGGAAATGCGGAGTGGAGCATGCTATTCTTCCTGAAAAAGGAATTGTGGCTGCAGGTCAGTGCATCATCGGTGCTGACTCACACACATGCTCATACGGTGCTCTTGGTGCTTTCTCAACAGGTGTGGGTACTACTGACATCGCTACAGGTATGGCTACAGGTGAAAACTGGTTCAAGGTGCCGAGTGCAATCAAGTTCGTTCTGACAGGTGCACCTTCAAAGTACGTAAGCGGTAAGGACGTAATCCTGCACATCATCACAAAGATCGGTGTAGACGGTGCATTATACAAGTCAATGGAATTCGTTGGCGACGGTATTGCTAACCTGACCATGGATGACCGTTTCACAATCGCTAACATGGCTATTGAAGCCGGCGCAAAGAACGGTATCTTCCCGGTTGACAATCAGACCGTCGCATACATGAAGGAGGCCGGCGTTAAGTCCTATGAAATCTATGAGGCTGACGAGGATGCTGAATATGAAGATGTAATCGAGATTAAACTTGATGAGATCAGACCTACAGTTTCCTTCCCTCATCTTCCTGGCAACGGACATACAATCGACGAGATCGAGGAAATGGATAAGATCTACATCAATCAGGTCGTTATCGGCTCATGTACCAACGGTCGTCTTTCCGATCTACAGAAAGCAGCTGCAGTTCTTAAGGGTCACCAGGTTGCACGAAACGTTCGTGTAATGGTAGTTCCTGCAACTCAAAAGATTTTTCTTGAATGTATTCAGCAGGGTCTTGCAGAGATTTTTATCAACGCAGGCTGTGCATTCAATACACCTAGCTGCGGTCCTTGCATGGGCGGACACATGGGAGTTATGGCAAAGGGTGAAAAATGTGTTTCCACTACTAACAGAAACTTTGTAGGACGTATGGGAGATACTGAATCTCTTATCTATCTTGCTTCTCCTGAAGTGGCTGCGGCAAGTGCAATCGCGGGTTACATCGCTAACCCTGAAAAGGTAGGTGAACTATAATGAAGATTTACAAATATAAAGATAACGTTGATACTGACGTAATTATTCCTGCTCGCTACCTTAACTCATTCGACGCAAAGGAGCTTGCCAGCCATGCCATGGTTGACATCGATCCAGACTTCGCGCAGACAGTTGAAGAAGGCGACATCATTGTTGCAGGTCACAACTTCGGCTGTGGGTCATCCAGAGAACACGCTCCTCTCTGCCTGAAGACTGCAGGAATCAAATGCATCATTGCAAAGAGCTTTGCACGTATCTTCTATCGTAATGCGATCAACATCGGTCTTCCTATTATGGAATGTGTGGAAGCAGCAGAAAAGATTGAAGTCGGCGATGAGGTTAAAGTAGACTTTGGAACAGGCGTTATCACTAACGTTACAAAGAACGAGACTTACCAGTCCCAGCCTTTCCCTGAATTTCTTCAGAAGATGATTGATGCTGAAGGCCTGGTAAACTATGTAAACTCAAAGAAAAACAAATAGAGGAAACGAAAAAATGGAAAAAAACATAGCAGTAATCAAGGGCGACGGTATCGGTCCTGAGATTGTTGAAGAAGCCATGAAGGTTCTGGATACTGTTGCCGCAAAATATAATCATAAATTCAACTACACTCAGATTCTTATGGGCGGATGCTCAATCGATGCTTATGGAGTTCCTCTGGGCGACGAGGCTCTTGAAATTGCAAAAGCAAGTGACAGCGTTCTGCTGGGTTCAATCGGCGGAGACACATCAACTTCACCGTGGTATAAGCTTGAACCTCAGCTCAGACCTGAAGCAGGTCTTCTGAAGATTAGAAAGGAATTGGGTCTTTTCGCAAATCTCAGACCGGCTTATCTGTATGAGGAGCTTAAGGGTGCCTGCCCTCTTAAGGAGGAACTGACCGAAGGCGGTTTTGATATGATGATTATGAGAGAGCTGACCGGAGGACTGTACTTCGGAGAGCGCTCAACTGAAGAGGAAAACGGCGAAATGGTGGCAAGAGACTCCATGAGCTACAGCGAAACAGAAATCAGAAGAATTGCCAAGAGAGGCTTTGACATTGCCATGAAGCGCAGAAAGAAAGTGACTTCTGTTGACAAAGCCAACGTTCTTGACACCTCCAGGCTCTGGAGAAAGGTTGTTGAAGAGGTTGCAAAGGATTATCCTGAGGTCGAATACGAGCACATGCTTGTAGACAATGCCGCAATGCAGCTTGTCAAGAACCCTAAGCAGTTCGACGTTATACTTACAGAAAACATGTTCGGTGATATTCTTTCCGACGAGGCAAGCATGGTTACAGGTTCCATCGGAATGCTGTCCAGTGCTTCCCTTCGCGAAGACAAGTTCGGTATGTACGAGCCAAGCCACGGCAGTGCTCCTGATATCGCAGGCCGGAACATTGCAAATCCGATTGCTACAATCCTTTCAGCGGCTATGATGCTCCGCTATTCCTTCGATATGGATCAGGAGGCGGATGATATCGAGCAGGCAGTTGAAAAAGTTCTGAAGGAAGGCTACCGCACAACTGACATCATGTCCGAGGGCAAAACCCTTGTAGGCACTAAGGAATGCGGCGACCTGATTGCAGCAAGAATCTAATTAACGCAATTTACAAAACAAAATTGAAGCGAATTAATAGTCGAAAGCCCTGCACCGATGGTGCAGGGCTTTCGCGACCTGAAGTGCAGGAAAGATTCTCTTTCAAAGAACTCTCCTACTCCTGGAATTCACTTTATCACTTTTATCACTTTTATCTATTTTGCTTTTCTTTTGGCCTCTAGTAAATCAGGATACTTTTCTGCTACGATTTCGTCCCAAAGCTCGCAGTTTTCGAATCCTATGTCTTCAGGTACGAATACCGGATCCAGACCCTTCTTTTTCTGTTCTTCGTAGTCTTTCAGAATCCTGAAGGACTTCGGAGCCATAAGTGCCAGTACAGGCAGGTTCAGCCAGCAGGTTAATCCAACGCCTACGTCCGCATAGTTCCATGCTGTAGTCATATCCTTCATGGAAGCCATCAGAGCCAGTGCGGCGATGATTACGCATCCGCCAACGTATGCAATCTTCTTTATTTTGTCATTTGCATTTTCCAGGATGAACTGGAAGTTTGCATCGGCATAAACCGCGAATGATAATAATGTAGTGAATGCAAAGAAGAACATTGCGATTGTAATAAATGGTGCACCGAAACCTGGAATCAGGCTGTCGATTGCTCCCTGAACGAATCCGGGACCTGCTTCTACGCCTGCCAGACCTTCAACTACAGCAGCTCCTTCGCCGTCATATACGTTGTAGCATCCGGTTGATAAGATCATAAGAGCTGTAGCAGTACAAACAAGCAATGTGTCAACATATACAGAGAATGCCTGAGCAAGACCCTGCTTAGCCGGATGAGATACTTCAGCAGTAGCCGCAGCGTGAGCTCCGGAACCCCAGCCTGCTTCGTTGGAGTAGATACCTCTCTTAACTCCCATCATAACGCATGAGCCGAATACACCGCCAAATGCAGCTTCAAGGTTGAATGCACACTTGAAGATCAAAGCGAACATAGGGATGATATTTCCTGCATTAACTACAAGGATCACTACTGCAAGTATCAGATAGATACCGGCCATAACTGGAACAACGTAGCTTGCGAAAGTTCCGATTCTCTTAACTCCGCCCAGAGTAACTGCCAGGAATAAAACTGCAACAATAATACCGATAACCATTGGGCTTATGTCAAGGTTGATGCCCTTGAATGCTGTGGAAATTGCATTTGCCTGTACTGTAGGACCTGTAATTGTCATAGCCAGGATTGTAGCAAGAGCAAAAGCAATTGCAAGAGGCTTGCATTTCAGTCCTCTGTCAATGTAATATGCAGGACCACCGCGGTATTCACCTAAAGCTTTAGTTTTATATACCTGAGCAAGCGCGGATTCACTGAAGGCAGATCCGGCTCCTACTAGTGCGATAATCCACATCCAGAATACTGCTCCGGGACCGCCCACTGCTATTGCACTTGCAACGCCGGCGATATTACCTGTTCCTACTCTTCCGCCAAGCGCCATACAGAAACCCTGGAATGAAGAAACTCCACTTTCACTTCCTGAACCCTTGGTCAGCTGACGAACCATGTCCTTAATCAGTCTGAACTGAGGAAACTTAAGGCCGATGGACAGGAACAGACCTACAGCGATGGCCATATAGACCAGTGCGGGAGCCCACAGGAACCCGTTAATCCAATTCGCAAAACTATCTAACATAAATAAATCTCCTTTCGTGGCAGATAATATTTTATTGAGGTAATTCTAAATCCCGAGTTTCAAAAAAACTCAAAAATACTCAAATAAAATACTATTTTGTCGAAAGGAGATTATGTTTCAGTCAGTTCCTGCTGAACAGAATCAGACCATCCATGAATTTTGAGATGCTTACTCTGCCGCCTGTAGAGCTTTTTCCGTTCAGGCAGTTCATTTCATCCCTGATTGTGCTGAAATCAAATACGTAGCGTGCATATACATCCACTATATCGCTGTACGAGTCATCCATCATAACGTGTGCCGTATTCGTAAGCCCTTTCTTTATGGCGCGACGCATACGCTGTTCTATATTCTTTGCTGTATCCCCACTTTCTGCCTCGATATAGCTTAGGACATTCTTTCCGTAATCACAGTTCTTTTCCACCATATATGCGAAGGCTTTTTTTATATCCTGTGAGCCTCGTTCTCCCTGCATTCCCAGATTACCGAGAAGATGATCGATCTTTTTATAGTCAGTTTTGATGACCGCCGGCTCATCCACTGCATGAGAACCTGTCACATCGTCGGCATCGCTCATTATGTTCTTCAGCTGTTTCAGCATGCCCTTCATGCGGATTTTTTCCATAAGATTATTCAGAACCGTTTCCACCTCAACAATGTTGACAGGTTTATTTATGAAGAATTCTATTCCTCTGGTGTATGCGTTCTGAATCATTTCCTTATCTGTAACCTTGGAAATCATTACAAAGTAAATTCCGTCGGCTTCCGCTCTGATTGTCTGCATCATTTCCACTCCGTCCATACCTTCCATCAGAAAGTCCACAAGAACTATATCAGGACGATCCTCGAGAATTTCTGTAATGGCGTCCTCCGGTGAGGTTGAATATCCGCAAACCGTTCCAAGCTTCCTTGACTTTATAATGTTTTCAAGGCTTTTGACAGTTGCAATGTTATCATCTACTATATAGTATCTCATCATAATGCCCGTTCACCTATGCTTTCTGTCGGTATTCTTATAGTCACCGTTGTACCTCTGTTAACAGTGCTCTGCACGTCTATCTTACCCTTATATTCATTTTCAATAATATCCCAGACTACAGGCAGTCCAAGCCCCCTCTGGATATTCCCTGTCTCCTGACTGAACTTTGTGGAATAGCCTTCCATCCTGATGAATTCAAGATTTTCCTCTTCTATACCGCAGCCGTTGTCTGTAAATGTCATTTTGCATACGTCCGGATTTTCCTTGTCTAATTCAACCGTTACACCAATCGTAACACTGTTGTTCTTAACGGCCTCCAGAGAATTAGTAAATATATTTCTGATTACGGACATCAGCTTGAATGGAGAATCCAGGTCGAAGTCCGCTTTGATTTTCACGTTGACCGAAACAGTACACCCTCTGCTTCTCCCCAGAGATATGACATTCTGTTTTTCCAGACTGATAACCTCACTGATCAGCATCTTTTCACCCTTCAGCTCGTTGATGTACACGTCCTTCAGAGTGCTGAGCACGGCCATATAGTCACCCTTTATCTCATGGGCACTTTTGGCGATTTCCAAAAGCTTTCCCCGTGTTTCACGTGAGATTCCTGAATTTTCCGGCGCATTATGAAGGTCGTATGCCTTGCGCATTACTACCTCGATTTCACCGATGTTCTTTTCCATCACCCTGACTTCACTCTCAAATACGGATGCCTGGTTGAGGAGCTTCTTAAACATCTCGTCTCTCTCCTGGCTGAGCAGAAAACTAGTGTAATACTCTATAGACGCACTGATAAACTGTACAAGTCCCGTTCGACACAGAGCGATGAGACCGAAAAGGAGAAAATATTCAGAGGACATTATCATTTCCCTATATATCACACTTCGGACCATAAGTTCACAGATGTTTCCTGTCCAGTCGCAGAAGAATGCCACAAAAAAGAAATTATTCAGTCTGCATTCTCCCTTGACTATATATTTATGTATGATAGCATACACCGCCCCATAAGCCAGAAAAAAGAATGAGTCCGGTACTATCATGGCTATGGTGTCCAGAGAAAATCCGTTTTCTCCTACGAGTACAATCCATCTGAAAAAGGGCGAGCATACGGCAACAAGCCACGCTATGTGGTGCCCTCTCATATCTCTGTAGCAGTATATGAAAATTCCCATTACCAGAACTGACAGTGACACAATGAAACCGGTTGTCACTATGTTAAAGCTGACAAGAGATGATGCCGAAACAGTGATGGCAACCAGCAGAATTCTCTTAAGTTTTTTTATATTCATTATGCCCCCCTGTACGTCTGCTGTCTATTATATCTTACTCTGCTTTCGCTCTATTCTTACAAATTAATGGGGGCTGTCAGACATCCAGCATTTCTGCCTTCGTCGTGGCCGCCCCGTTGCAATCTTTTAGAACAATCCTGTAATCTTTCCTGTGTTGTCCACGTCGATTTTTTCTGCTGCAGGAATCTTTGGAAGACCAGGCATTGTCATGATGTTACCTGTCTTTGCTACTATGAATCCTGCGCCTGCATCAATTTTCATATCCGTTACAGTAATGTTGAAGCCTCTTGGTGCTCCCAGAAGTGATGCATTATCTGAGAAGCTGAACTGTGTCTTTGCCATACAGACAGGAACGTTGTTAAATCCAAGCTTTTCAAGCTGCTCCATCTGCTTCTTAGCATTTGCTTCGAAAATCACACCGTCTGCACGATAAATCTTCTTTGCAATCATCTCAATCTTTTCCTTAATAGGAATATCAAGAGGGTATACAAACCGGAAGTTGTTTTCTGTTTCGCAGAGTCTCAGAACTTCTTCGGCAAGTGCAAGTCCGCCTTCTCCACCTTTTCCCCATACCTGACTGAGTACAACGTTCACACCCAGGTTGCGGCACTTTTCCTCAACGAGCTTGATTTCTGCCTCTGTATCGCTTGGGAACTCGTTAATTGCAACTACTGCAGGGAGTCCAAAATTCTTTGTTACGTTTTCTACATGCTGAAGCAGATTAGGAAGTCCCTTTTCCAGGGCCACAAGATTCTCTTCATTCAGATCCTCTTTTTTAACTCCGCCGTGATATTTAAGTGCCCTTACTGTTGCAACGATTACACATGCTGATGGAGTCAGGCCTGCCTTACGGCATTTGATATCCACAAACTTTTCAGCACCAAGGTCTGCCGCGAAACCTGCTTCTGTTACTACTACATCTGCCAGCTTCATAGCCATTCTTGTTGCCATAATTGAGTTGCAGCCGTGAGCAATGTTTGCGAAAGGTCCGCCGTGAACGAAGGCAGGAGTCTTTTCCAGAGTCTGTACAAGATTTGGCTTAAGCGCGTCCTTAAGAAGTGCTGCCGCTGCTCCCTGAGCTTTGATATCTCTAACTGTAACAGGGGCGCCGGAATATGTATATCCCAGGATTACGTTTGCAATCTTTTCCTTCAGATCCTCAATGTCTCTGGACAGACACAGGATAGCCATGATTTCGCTTGCTACAGTGATCTCGAAACCGTCTTCTCTAGGCATACCGCTCATCTTGCCGCCCAGTCCGTCAACAATTCTTCTAAGCTGTCTGTCGTTCATGTCAACAGCTCTCTTCCATGTAATTGATCTCGGATCTATATTCAGCTCGTTGCCCTGCTGAATGTGGTTGTCCAGCATAGCGGCGATAAGATTGTTTGCGGCACCGATTGCGTGGAAGTCACCTGTAAAGTGAAGATTGATGTCCTCCATTGGAACAACCTGGGAATATCCACCCCCTGCTGCTCCTCCCTTTACACCGAAAACAGGTCCCAGTGAAGGTTCACGAAGTGCTGCCATTACGTTCATACCCTTCTTGTGAAGCGCATCTGCAAGTCCTACAGATGTAGTGGTCTTACCCTCGCCGGCAGGTGTAGGTGAGATTGCAGTTACAAGCACCAGCTTTCCGTCAGGAACGTCCGCCATGTCATCAAGCAGCTTGTAGTCAATCTTTGCCTTGTAGTTTCCGTACATTTCAACGTACTTCTCATCAATTCCCGCAGCACGTGCAATCTCTCTGATGTTGCTCATTTCTACTTCCTGGGCAATCTGAATGTCGCTTTTTACTTCCATTTTTATCTCCCTTTCTTTTCTATCAAAACCTACTTATTGAAAAAACTGTTTAAAAAACTTTTTCTGTGTATCGGTGTCACTCCGTAGTTTTCCAGCCCCTCATAGTGGGCTCTGGTGCCATATCCTTTATTGCTGTCAAAGCCATAATACGGATACACCTTATGATAACCAACCATCATCCTGTCTCTCGTCACCTTGGCTACAATTGATGCTGCGGCGATGGACAGACTTCTGCTGTCTCCCTTGATCAGTGACATCTGTGGTTTCTCAACCTCGTCGATTTTCATCGCATCGAATAGTACAAAGTCAATTGACTCTCCTGTCTTCTCTCTCAGCATCTCATCCGCATTTTCGATGGCTTCCTGCATTGCCAGCTTTGTTGCCTGGAGAATGTTCACCTCGTCTATGACGCTGTTGTCTCTTATACCTATGCCGTAACAGACCGCCTTCTCCATGATGACGTCGTAGAGTGCCTCCCTCTTCTTCTCTGTCAACTTCTTGGAGTCGTCAACCCCCAGAACATCAAAACCGTCAGGCAGCACCACCGCTGCTGTAACAACCGGGCCTGCCAGTGGACCTCTGCCCACCTCGTCAACGCCTGCAATGAACCGATATCCTTTTTCTTTAAGATCATTTTCATATTCCTGCATCTCCACAAGACGCTGCTTCAGGTAGATTTCTTTTTCTGCTTTTGTCATTCTTGCCATAGCTTCACCTTATAGCCGTTCAAGAGTGATGTTACCGATTTTGCCGCTTCTGAACTCGTCAAGAACGGTTCTTCCGCATCTCTCATAATCAATGCGCTTGCCCGGGAGAATGAATCCCCTCTTACGGGCGATTTCCTCCATATTTTCAAGGGGCATTTCATTGATCTCGTCCAGTTTGTATCTTTCCATCAGAAGCTCAGGATAATCATTTCCCAAGACTCCGATAAGCTCCAGGGCCAGATCTGCTGTGTCCATGATTTCGTCTTTGATTGAACCGCAGAAGGCCAGGTTCAGCCCAACCTTTGGATCCTCAAACTTCGGCCACAGAATTCCCGGAGTATCCAGAAGCTGCATTCCATTTTTAAGCGCAAGCCACTGCTTTCCTTTGGTAACACCCGGTCTGTCTCCTGTCTGAGCACTCTTCTTTCCTGTCATTCTATTTATCAGTGATGATTTTCCAACGTTTGGAACGCCTACAATCATCATTCTAAGCGGCCTGTTTCTCATCTGACCGCTGTTTTTTTCTTCCTGTTCCTTATTAAGAAGCTTGTACAGCTGGTTTACTCCCGTGCCGGTCATGCAGTTCATTGCAAGAACCTGACTGCCCTGCTTTCTGAAGTGTTCAGCCCATCTGTCGTTTTCCTTTCCGTCAGAAAGATCGCTCTTGTTAAGGATTATGATTCTCTTTTTGCCGCTTACCAGCTCGTCAATAATCGGGTTTCTGCTGGATGACGGAATTCTCGCATCGATGACCTCGATGACAAGGTCAACCATCTTCAGGTTTGCGGCTATCAGTTCACGGGTCTTCTTCATATGTCCCGGATACCAGTTGATGTTATCTAAATTGCCTATTTAAATCATCTCCTCTCAGTTAATCCCAATCTCTAATATTATACCAAGTCTGCTTTTTTTTGTAAATGAAAAAAGAGGACTGCGTCTGTGCAATCCTCTGGTTTTTGCTTAAATTTAGATTATTTGCTCTTAATTTTAGCAGCTTTTCCTGTTCTTCCTCTCATGTAGTGAAGTCTAGCTCTTCTTACGCTACCTTCTCTAACCACTTCGATCTTTTCAACCCCTGGTGAGTGAAGCGGGAAAGTCTTTTCAACTCCAACTCCTGAAGAAATTTTTCTTACTGTGAAAGTTTCAGCGATTCCGCCGTTCTGTCTCTTAAGTACAAAACCTTCAAATGTCTGAATTCTTTCTCTGTTTCCTTCTTTAATTTTAACGTGTACTCTTACAGTATCTCCTACGTTAAAAGCAGGGATTTCTTTCTTTAGATAATCCTGTGCAACTGAATCTAAAATATTCATTGTATAGTATCCTCCTTCCCTCCAAGACGTTCTTGCTCCAGGTCTCAATCTCCTGCGCAGAGGACCGCCCGTATTGACAACGCATAGATTTTACCACATCATACCGGTATATGCAAGTCTTTTTTTATATTTTTTAGGTTCCTGTCTGAAGCTTTCTCTATGCCCTTGGATGTGTTCTGTCGTATACGTCCTTTATCCTGTTTTTGGTTACACTCAGGAATATTTCCATGGCCATAATGTCTTCGTTACCCATAAGCTCCTGCAGAGATTTCAGGTCTGCTCCGTTCTGAACCATATGCACTCCAAAGCTTGTGCGCAGAATATGCGGCGTCAGCTTGCCATCCAGACCGCTGAGTTCCCCGTATTTTTTCAGAACCTTCCACAGACCCTGTCGCGAGAATGCCTCACCCTTGTAATTTACAAAGAGCGGACCTTCAGGATTATTTTCATCCTTTCCCTCCATGAACCTCCCGCGGCTGTTCAGCATGTAGTCATCGAGGGCACGTCTTGCAATTCCACCCATAGGTACGATTCTCGCCCTTCCGTGCTCTCCGTTGCAGGTAATGAATCCCATCCGGAAGTTAACGTCCCTCAGTTTCAGCTCAATCAGTTCAGAAACTCTGATACCTGTCGCATACATTACCTCCAGAATGGCCCTGTCTCTGATTCCCTTAACAGAGTCATCCGGAGTCTCCAACAGTCGTTCAACCTCATCCACAGTCAGGTATTCAATTTCTTTTTTCTCTATACGCGGAGATTTAATATCCTCCGTAGGATTTTCCTGAATCTTTCCCAGCTTCTGCATATATTTATAGTAGCTTCTTATTGAAGACAGCTTTCTGTTTGCAGTGGCTCTGGTTTTTCCTTCATTTTTCAAAGCCATCATATACGCAGCCACATCTGCTGAGCCGGCATCATTTATATTCATTACACCCCGCTCCTGTAAATAAGCACTGAAAGCCGTAAGATCGCGGCTATAGGCATCACATGTATTGTCGGATGTCTTTTTTTCATTTTTCAAATAGTCGATAAACTGTTTTATCTCCATTTTTTCCCCTCATATATTCTAAGCTCGTACATATCTATAAAAAGGTAAAGGAGTATGATTATGAACAAAAAACTTATAGTCGTGTCAGCGGCCATTCTGATTGCTATTTTTTCTGCAGGGATATTTACAAGGATTGCTCTTCCGTCCGACTCGGTTCTGAACGCTGTTTCCGGCTATACCTGTGGCGGATTCTTTCATGATCTTGCATCATATCTCAAAAGCGATATTCTGACCGTTCTTGCTTTTTTCATCTTTGCCCAAAGCACTCTGCTTTTACCTGTAAACTTCCTTATTATCGCATACAAGTCATACGTTCTCGGCTTCACAGCGGCTCACCTCACGACTGTGCAGGGTCTTCTCGTATGTTCAGCGATGCTCCTGCCCAGAAGCCTGGTAAAAATCCCCGTCTACGCCTATCTGATCCTAGTGGGTTTTGATACCGGCAAAACACAAAAGTACAGGCGTTATCTGGTATGTCTTGGCGTTCTTGCAGCCTCAAGCCTTGTGGAAGTCATCCTGATGCAGTTTGTCTTATAAAGGCTTATTCTGTCCCGAGGTCTACAGCCCCAGAACCTGCTTTGCCATCAGCAGACCCAGCTGTGTCTTGCCGTCCTTAAGCTCTCCGTTACGAATCATTTCCATCAGGGTGTCAAATTCGTACTCCAAAATATCGAGTGCTTCGTTTTCGTCGAAGTGTGTCTCACCCGGCTCAAGCTCAGTACAAAGATAAATGTGAAGCATCTCCTCCGTATAGCCCACACTCGGATATGAGCTTATGAGATGGACAGTCTTTCCCGGTGTATAGCCGGTTTCCTCCTTAAGCTCTCTAATAGCAGCTGCCATTGGATCCTCGCCCTTGTCGATTTTTCCCGCCGGAAGCTCCAGCATATTTCTTCGCGTGGATGCTCTGTACTGCTTTACCATAACTACTTTATCGTCATCAGTTATAGCAACTATCACCGCACCGCCGTTATGTTCAACAATTTCTCTGTATGCCGTGCCTGTCCTGACTGTAACTTTATCTCTTCTGAGGTTTAAAATTGCACCTTCATATATCATTTCCGAATCTAAAACTTTTTCTTCAAATGTCAAAACTCCTACCTCTTTTCCATTTGATTATTCCTGTTTACCTTTAGATTATACCGAAATCAGTATTTCATATCAACTTGTTTAGACAAAAAAGAACGCAGAAGTTCATATCCGAAAGTGTCCGAAAGTGAAGGTTCTGCGTTCGTATTGGTTGATGATAATTTTTATTCCCTTTTGATTTATCTAGGCTCAACTATAAGCTTTATCGCTGTTCGTTCCTCCCCCTCTATTTCAATATCGGTGAATGCGGGAACGCACACCAGATCGATTCCGCCCGGAGCAACAAAACCCCTTGCGATTGCGGTAGCTTTGATAGCCTGATTTAATGCACCGGCACCTATTGCCTGAATTTCGGCTCCCCCTTTTTCTCTTAAAACTCCTGCTAATGCCCCTGCTACTGAATTAGGGTTTGATTTTGCTGATACTTTTAAGATTTCCATTTCTGATTCCTCCTCTTGTATGTAAACAATAATCTCTATGGGAAAATTATAACAAGGGTGTAAACCATTTTGTATAAAAAGTTTCCGACATTATTTGTTTTTTTGATTTTTATTATTGCATTTTTCAACTAAGTTTTGTATAATTTACTTGAGGTTATCCCCCTGATAGCCTCAATAATCTCTAATCCCAATACCCCTTTTGAACAAAGTAGACTGCACCCCTGCGGTCTATTTTGTTTTTTAGCGGCACATTTGGAGGTATTATGAAAACTATCGAAAAAAACATAAAACTGAATAAATACTCTTCTAAAGTTTTTACGATGTATTTTGGCAAAAAAAGCTTTGCGGTATTCGATATTGAAACTACAGGGCTGATGCCATCAAGCTGCAGAGTAATTATATCCGGAATGCTTTTCTATCCGGGATATGGAGACGAGGGAAAGATTATCCAGCTCTTTGCAGATAAGCCTGACGATGAAAGAGAGATAATAAGCAGGTCAATGGAACTTCTTGGCGAGGCTGATTTCATTCTGACATACAATGGGAGACATTTCGACGTTCCATTCATGCAGAAACGCGCCCAGAAGCACGGACTTGTCTTTCCTGACAATTTATATGACCTTGACCTCTACCTCGTTGTAAACGGCCATTCTAATCTGAGAGAGGTACTTCCAAGCCTGAGTCAGAAAAGTGTGGAAAGATATATGGGACTGGCGGACACCAGAGACGATGAGATTTCCGGAGGTGAGAGCGTCAGGCTGTACGAACTGTATATGGAGACAAAATCCTTCGACCTGGAACGCAGGATTCTTCTCCACAACCACGATGATCTGATTCAGCTTTACAAACTGCTTCCTGTCATCGCATCCACTGACTTTCATGGTGCCATGTTCAGGCTGGGATTTCCGGCAGGCAATCTGAATATTGAAAAAATAATGCTGAAAGGACGGGAGCTTCACGTCATGGCTAAACAGAGAACCAGTCCCGCCGACTACATATCCTTTCCGACCATGGATCGTCCCTACTCTCTTATTATGGACAGTTCTTCTGGTGATGCGGAAATAATTATTCCCTGCGAAGTTGAAGCGGGTGCACTTTACTTTGATGCCGGGCTGATTCTCGGTGACGGGATCAGTGAAATCGAAAACTATCCGGCAGTGACCAACGGCTATCTTGTTGTTAACGACAACGGAAGAACCAATCCTATGGAAATCAACGCCTTTCTGCTGGCATTTCTGCGCAGTATGCCGGGCTGATTCCATGTGATTTAGTTATGTTCAAAGTTCGTTTATAATTTTAATATGGTAATTTGTAAAAAGCCTTGTTTTCCCCAAACAGGGCTTATATAATTATATTTACATTTACTTCCAGTCCAATTATATATTTTCACTTTCGGCACAGCCTGTCAGAAAGGTGGTATAAGATGACCGGAAACAAAAGAATAGGATTTCAGAAGAAAACATTTGTCCTGTTCATAGCTCTGATTACGATTGTCCTTGTGGGTTTTGATAACGTGAGCGCAGCCTCACTGTCCCATGATGCGAAATTCAGCATAAGCGGAGACGGAGAGCTTTATTTCAGTGTAGGTCCAAGACTGGAGGCCTGCCACATTGACTCCCACAAAGAGTTCAGCTCCGCATGCAGAATAACATCAGGAAAGACCTATTCTCTTTCTTCTCTTGTGGATCGTGGAATAATCGTTCAGCCGGGAGACAAGGCACTCTTCGAAGGTTTCTTCGACAGCAGTGGAAGAAAGATAGCTCTTAAGGCTATAAAAATGGACATTCTGCGCGTCAAGGTTGGCGGAACCTACGTTTATACTCATTACCCGGCATTCGGAGATGTTCCTGCAACCATGGTAACTAAGCCGTTGTATGGGGAAATGGTAAAAAAATATGTAAAAGCACTGTATAACACGTCCCGGTATTCCGTGATGGGACAGGAAACGGTTTACACGCTTCCCAAGAAATCCCTGAGTATTACGGTGAGATTCAGGGAGAAGGAGGTTCCGAAGCTGGGTTTACCTGACACCATAAAGAAAACCTTTGGGGATGCCGACTTTTCTGTGGTGAAATCTGTTCCCGACGGGATTTCCGTCAAATGCTCCTCTTCAAGCTCGAAGGTGCTTTCTGTTGCAAAGGCTTCCGGCCTTGCGGCAATCAAAGGTACCGGCATCGCAAAGGTTACGGTTGCCACACCGGATACTGACCTTTATCAAAGCTCTCAGCAGCGTATAAAGGTATACATTCATCCGGCGAAGCTCACAGGTCTGTCTGCAGTAAAGAAATCTCCTGACAGCGTGATCGTTAACTGGAACAGCAGCAGCGGATGCTCAGGCTATGAAATAGAATTCAGTCCCACATCATCCTTCAGCAGAGTAATCGCAAGAGGCAAATCCGCAAAAGCCTCTTCAGAGTCGAAAACCTTTAAGATTCCTAAGGAAGAGTACAAGTCATGCAGGTATGTGAGGGTGCGCGGATACAAGAAATCCTGCGGCGAGGTTCTTTACGGAGAATACAGCAGGGTGAAAGTTCAGTAGCGGAAAGCTCGGGAACAAAAAAAACCGGTAACGTCAAAAAAGGAGGCATCACGCCTCCTTTTTAATATCCACTTCATACGACCTGACCGGTTCAGTTCTGTTCAGCGATTCCAGCAGCAGATTTCTGTACTCATTGTTCGTTCTCCATATAGAATCTGAATCAAGGGTCTCAATCATCTCCAGGCTGATGAATCTCGGATATGACCTTTTTTTATTCTGTGCAGGTGCCGCGGCAATTGTAACATTAAACGTCTTTTCCGCAGCCGCTTTACCCGAATCCTCATACTTTACCTTGACCTCGTACTTCAGCTTCGAATCCGATGTATCGAGAAAATCATCACTTCCCAGCGTTACAGAGGTTTTTGTTCCGTCTTCGTTAAGCCTGTTAATATTCAGTTCCTTATAATTCGATGAGGCTATAGTTCCATCCTCCTTGTCGGATACAGCAACCTTCTTCAAAAGTTCCTGAAGATCTACGTTCTCATGAAGAAAGAATACTCTGTCAGGTGCAGTAATCACCGGAGGTTCGTTTTCATTTTCTTCCCACTGTGCATAAAGGAAACCCGCATATGGATATTCATCGTCCGGACCGCTTGATATGTTATAGAAAGTCATACCGGAATAAAGCTCATATTGAGACTTTGTCCATGTCCCGGTTGTCCTTGCTGTTGTACCGTCCCTGGCAGTTTTTCCACCGGAATATATAATTCGCTGCGTACACCAGTTTTGTGTGGCACCCCAGCCCATAAACCTGTACCCCTCTCTGGTCGGAACTGTTGACGGGATATCTGTAGTGCCTGTTGTTCTTACGTAATCCGGACCGCCGGTGCCTCCGTTAGCATCAAAGAAAATCCAGAATCCTTCGCCGGTCGAGCCTCCGGAGGAACCAGCTGATTCCCACTGTGCATAAAGCGTCAGAGTAGAGCCTATAGAAGTTCCCAGTGCATTACCGTACTCGGTTTTTCCCCACGAGGGCATTGTTGTCCTAGAGGTTGTGCCATCCGCAGCTGTTATTCCTGTATAGGATATTCTCGGACTTGTAACGGATGCGCCTCTGGACCACCCTATAAAATTGTACCCGGAACGGGTCGGCGTTGTACTGGAAATATCTCCGGAACCTGTTATTGTGGTTGCACCCGGAGCTCCTGTTCCTCCGTTTGCATTGTAATAGATTGTAAAATCAGTCGACGGCGTTGGGTCAGGTGTCGGATCGGGGTCTGTAGTCGTCCCTCCGGAACTCACCTTCCAGTTAGCATAAAGAACTTTCGACTTAGATGTAAAATATGTTCCATCGGTAAAGTCCTGAATTTCATCTGCTCTGTACCCCGGACTTGAAGATGACCAGTATGTTCCGCTGTTTTTCCATGCTTCAGATGCAGTAATGTAGTGACCTGACCACGAAAAACCACAGTCACTGAGAACAGTCTTCAGCTTTCTGCTTGTTCCGTCATATGGTCTTGTCCCTGAAACCGGGCTTATTCCCGAAGCAGAAGCAGAGTTTTTATTATAATTTATGTTCAGCTCCGGATGCTCGAAGCTTATGGTCATCGTCGCATTCTTTGCACCGCTCTCCGTGCTTATCTGAATACCCGCATTTCTCATATTAACCTGAGAGGTTACAGTCTCGGTATGAGAACTGTGATATACACCTTTATCCAGAGTCGATGCATTGGTGTTCTGCCAGTTATAGCTTTTCAGATTGAATCTCTGGGCTCGCGGCGATGTTACCGTATTTGTCGTTTCTGCAGTAGCATAGGTATATGCCGGCTTGTTATATCGTATGTTGAGAACAAAGACCTGCCAGATTTTCGTCTTGTATATGGTCTTCCCCAGGGATGAGCTGTATTCTGCTGTGCTTGCAATACCCTCGCTTGCATCCGGCGTTAATGCCTTCTGCATATTGGAATATGTGTGATTCTTGGAAATAGTTGCGTTTAAGGAATTCTTCAGTGATGCATTGCTTCCGCTGGTGGTTGTCACCGCAATCGTATATGGAACGGACGAGCTTCCATCCGCTTTGTTTACGTATGAGCTGTTTATAGTGAACTCTACCTTATATGTAACGTACCTTCCGTCATACTTAAACTTGAAATAACAGTATCCTGAAGCCTTTGAATAGCTTGCAAAGGACATAATCTTCGGAAAAACCGTTTCCACGTACCTGTAGTACGGCATCTTTCTTTTCACGCCTGAGCTGCTCTCGTACTCTGTTTCACGAGTCAGTGCAGTGTCTCTTAAAAGAATCTCTCTCCTTTCAGCCGGACTCAGGCTGTAAAGAAAGTATGATACTGCCCTGCCGCCATTATTATCGAAATATCGGTTCAGTTCCTCATCTGACATGTTACGCCAGCCATCAATCGCTTCCTCTATGGGGTACTGCGGCTCATCAGACGATGAAGTCAGCACCGCCGCCGACACATTCCACGGTGTCATCAGCTGCATCATAAAAATCAGAGTCATCAAAACTCCGATATGCTTTTTCCTTTTTTCAATAAGCTTCCTCATACATTCCCCCATCACCTGACGATAACAGTAACTTTTCTTGTTGCGGGAATGTTTCTGTATCTGCCCGGATCACCGTCTATGTCACCCCAGTTATACTGTTTTTGCAAACGGACCTTTATTGTAATTACAGTTTTTCCACGCTTGTGAAATCTCACTCTTCCTTTTGAGTCAACGGTAGCTACCTTCGGGTTGCTCGACTTGAAGCTTGGATAGCGGTATAACTCCTGAGCAAGAGCATCCCCCTTTTTTACCAGCTTATTCCAACCCTCATAGCTCACATATCTTTTCAGACCGTAACTGTAATTCCAGCACTTTGCGTTCAATGTAAAAGCCTTATCCCGGTATTTCTTCACATACTTTGACTTTACGCCTGTAATTCTCGTCGGCCATCGCTTGTCCACAACAGTAATAGTCACATCCTCAGTAATCTCCTCCTCTGTTCTGGTTGCCGGCTTGGTTACAGTAACTACAATTTTACCTGCCTTCTTTATCTGTATTCCATTTCGTGTCGGATCATTATATCCGATAGATGACGGATCCTTTTCCTCAATCAGTGTAAACATCCTGTCATCTCTGTGAAACTTATACTTTATCCTGCTGTTAGGTATTAGAGTGTTCACATTAACAGCCGTTCCGGAAGGTGTCTGCACACCCATTCCGTACGGAAACATACCCAGTTCAATATATGTGACTACATCACAGCCTTTAATATTACTACCTGGCTTCTGGTAGTAAAGCTTTCCCTTTATAATTTCACCCGGCTGCTTTTCCGCCCCGTAGGCATTGCTGCAGATCGTCCCTGCAGTAAAAACAGCCAGTAAAGCAAAAAGGCAAAAAAATGCAAAAAAACTGTCGGCTGTCCTTTTCTTCATGACTTACATGCCTCCTCTCGTTAACTTTTCCTGGATTAAAAATACAGCAGGGAGATTTCTCCCCCTGCATGAATTAACGGCAGCTGATAATTCATTGTATATTTTATGCGCCTGCACCGCCGCCACCGGCAGATGGTGTCAGAATTCCCTTTGTCTGATTTGTGAATGTGTCAATCAGATTACCTATTGCATCCACAATCTTGTCACTGAACTGTGAAGCAAATACAATTACCGCAAGTACAACAATTGCCGCAACGATTATTAATCCATATTCCTCTAAAAAACTTTTCATATCCCATTATCCTTTCTTTCTCTTAAAAAATTGTGTGATTTATATATAAACGCGGGCGCTGCCAACCCCGTTTATACTCTGAATAATACCTGACTCTGTACCCGTGCTTCATCTGGCAAAGCCTTCGAGCTGCGAATCCTGGTCAAAATTAAAAAGCAGCACTCTTGCATTATATTTGAGTACCACCTTATAGCAGGGACGATCATCATACATTCCCTGGTTTATAACCTGCAGCGTATATCCTTTTTCGCTTGCAGAGCTTATGCATTCACTTATTACATCCGGATTTCCATAGCTTGCCTCTATACTGTCTATGCACCCCGAATGAAACTCCCTTGCACCGGTTATCTGAAGCTGAAAAGAAATCAGGCATACTGCAATGCAGGTCATTACTGTAACTCCTAAAATAATGATAACGGTAGGTATTACTGATTTCAAAGAATCCCCTCCTTTCTTCTATTCCCGTACTTCGACTACACTTTCAGACCATGCCCACAGCCCACTGCTGTCCTGAACCGCATACCTTATCCTGTAGTTTCCAACCAGGGAGGTATCTATGCTTTCCGGAACATATTCTCCACTTCTCGTATAAATCTGAATTCGGCTTTTCAGGTCGCCTCCCGTACTGTCCTCCGCCTTTGTTACAAATGCAAGCGGATTAAAGGTGTCTCCCTTCCTCACGTATATCACAGGTTCCACCTCCAACAGGGGTGGTGCGCATTCTGTAAACCTTGGATTAACTGAAGTAACAACATGTTCCTCAGGAAGCTGTTCAATAGACGTATTATCAGTTATGGTAAACATTACAACTGCACCTATAAGGGCTGCTCCAATAATTACATAAACGGCAATCAAAGCTGCCTCTTCTATCAAAGCCTTCATTTTCAGCCTCCCATAAGTCTGATGAGGCCTTCTTCAACCACAGGCTGAAGCTTGCCAAGCGTCATGACTATCAGGCCAAGCGCTGTACTGCCCATAATCAGTTCTACAATATAGATTCCATACTCTCCAAAAATCCCTCTCATATTAATCACCGGTTACCCTTCTAAATAATCTGTGTTACTTTATCTGCCAGATAAAACAGTCCCGCCGCTATCGGCGCGCAAAATAAAAAGAGAATCAGAAATTCTCCATAGTCCTCAACGTATTCTTTCATCTTTACACAATCCCCTTACTGAACGACATAAACCCTGCTATCAGAAGCCCCATATCCAGTATCAGCTTAAAACTCATAAGAAGCATTGGCATAAGAGATATGAAGGTTATCCCTGCAAGGCTGTCCTCGTTACGCATCCTTTCGGCCTTTTCTATAAGCACCTGATTCCTCTCAATCAGGTCATTGACGTATTTCTTAGAGTCCTCCTTTGATAAGGTTTGAACAGCGTACAGCGTCTTGAATGCAGTGGACAACTCAGCCGCACTGTAGTTGCCAAGAAACTCATTATACGGTCTGATAGAAGTGGGATCTTTTCCGGTCTCCTCGATAAATTTTTCCAGAAACCCCCTGAGAACCGGCGCAGAATCCTCAATCGACTCCTCTATAGCCCGGATAACAATCATATTGTTCAGCCTGACAGAGATTTCCCTCAGCCACATGGGAAACTCTCTCACCAGTGCCTTCTCAACAGCCTTCTTTCTCGACCTGTAGCTTACAGACGGCTTCATCAGGCAGATAACAGCAAGAGTAACACCTGCTCCTGCCACCAGGGCACTCTTCATGCCTATTCCCATCACAGCCAGAGGCATACAGATCAATGCGGCAGTCAGTGCTTTCTTTCTCTCCCTCTTTTCATCAAAACCGTCTACATAGCAGATATACTTTCCTATTTTCACATCATCTCCCGCCGAAATATCATTTACAAGCCACTGTCCGTTTACCCTGGACTGCAAAACAGCATAAAGCAGAATAAAGAGCAGAAGATATATCAGTGTTGCCGACTGAAACACAACACTTCCTGTTATCATATCCTTACATTCGGTCGGCATGCTTGTCTCCGCCTTGTGAAGCAGTCTTGCAAAATATCCGGCAATGCCGATTGAAAGAAACAGAATGATGGAAATCTTTCGTTTCAGGTTCTTAAGCTCCCCCTGATACTGATAGGTTCTCGTAATCCACGACCTTATATCAAAATACAGATTGTCCATACTGTCCTGATAATCCACACTCGACTCCAACTCCACGCTCAGTAAAAAGCTGTGAAGTGTATGAAGTCTGCTGCACGGAAATTCTGCTTCAATTACGTCGAATCCTTTCCTGTAAACGTTTTCTGATTCGGTATCTCCCGTAATTACGCTTATCGCCTCCTCAAGTACTCGTGCCATATCCCTGTTATCGCGCACATAATCCAGTGTCTGCTCCAGTGAGCTGAGTATTTTAGGACTCCGTTTAAAGCATAAAATCATCATCTCCATATAGTTTGCAAGTGCCTCAAACCTGTCGTTATTAGCCATATATGCAAACTGAGAAATAACGATGATTCCGGTCACCATTACAGCGACAGCACCTAAAACAGCTATTTTTCCAATTTCCAGATAGAACAGCAGCCCTGCTACAGTCATTGTGAAAAGTGAAAGAGCAACTGCAGACAGATGAGTTTTGATAGAATACTCGTACCCGTATCCCTCTATCGTCCGCGACAGCTGCCTGTATGAAACATATTTAAAAGCCTGTCTTATCCTGTTCAAACGCCCACCTCCAATTCGTCAAGCGGATCAGTCTGCCCCGACTGCATAAGCTTCTTCCGTATATTTTGTGGAAGTCCCTCACCGGTAAACCCTCCGTCATCATAAATCATCCTTATCACGTTAGCATCACCCTCCCTGTCAAAAGCACAGATCTGATCAATTCTCCTGTATATCCCATCCTCTCGTTTTTCCACGCTGACCTTGATTCCTATATCAAAGAAATTGTATATATCGTTGATTTTCTCGCCGCCCTCTCGTCCGATCATATTTTGAATTCTGTCGGGCAGCTTTCTCACATCATTTGAATGAATAGTAGTCAGACATATACATCCCGTAGATGCGGCCTCAAGCAGCGATGCCACCTCCCTGCTTCTTGACTCAGACAAAAGCAGCCATCTGCACAGCTGCCGCAGTGAGCTCTTTATGCAACTGGTATAGTCAAAACCCTCTGACGCTTTCATTTCAACGCAGTCAAGTTCCGGGTTTATCGCTGCCAGCCTCAGCTCAAAACTGTCCTCTATAGAAATAGTTCTCTCATTGTCAGGAATATACTTTGTCAGGTACTTTACCAGCTCCGTCTTCCCGCTTCCCACATCACCCGTTACAATTATGGAGCAATGTCCCTTTATCAAAGCCTCCAGAAGCTTAATCATCAGCTCATCGGCATATCCGCTGTCAAGCATCCTCTTCTCCGTAAGCCGGCGAACTGCAGGTGTTTTTCTGACTGCAACCGAAATACCCGTATTAGTGACACTCTCGTGAATAAAAGATATACGCAGCTCATCAGTCTCCGCCTCAAGAAGCGGCTCACTGATATTAAAATTTCGATTGACCAGATTTCCTATTCTCGTAGCAAATGTATTAACAAAATGCTCATCCAGCACCGTATCAACCTTATATCTTCCTTTTTCCAGATGATCCACCCACAGGCTTCTGCCGTTCCATGTAATATCAGTTATTTTCTCGTCTCTGATATAGGGAAGAAGTTCCCCATAGTAAGCCTCATCTATAGTAAGCTTCATGCATCAATCACCTCTATAATCATAGTTTTTCTTTCCTTTACCTCCCTCCATTGTCCTACGATATTCCTGTACCTGGCTCTCAACTGCAGATCCAGCAGCCCCTTCTCACTGTCTACACCATATACATCCACGAAATACTCTATTCCCTCGTTCT
>JALENF010000169.1 GCA_022767945.1 Bacillota bacterium | reverse complement strand
GTAAGACTCTGGCTATTGCAGAATGCATGGAAAACATTGGAACTATCAAAGCCTACGATGTGTATGAGCACAAGCTGGAGCTTATAAAAAACGAATCGTCACGGCTCGGTATCAGTATTATCGAAACCGGTGAGCAGGATGGCACCATTTATAACGAACAGCTTGAGCAGTGGGCTGACAGGGTTCTTGTGGATGGACCGTGCTCTGGTCTTGGTGTTGTAAGAAGAAAGCCTGAAATCAAGTACAGAAAACTTGATGACAATGGAATGGAACTGGCTGAGAAACAGCTTGCCATATTAGATAATGCCGGCAGATATGTGAAACCGGGAGGGTATCTTCTTTACAGTACCTGTACGATTAATAAAATTGAAAACGATAATGTTGCAGATGAATTTATCAGATTACATCCCGAGTTTAAGGAGATGTCAAGAAGACAGCTTATTCCCGGAACTGATGAGACAGATGGTTTTTTCATATGCAGATTTAAGAGAATATAGATAACATATTGATAAAATAGTGAAAAATAAGAGGAGTTTTTGATGGAAGTTGGTTTTAAAACTGACAAAGGTGTGAGACGCAGCAATAATGAGGATGCCTGTTTCGTGATGAAACGCGACAAGCTGTTTGTTGTGGCAGACGGAGTTGGAGGAAACAATTCCGGAGAAATTGCCAGCAGAACAGCGGTAACTGAGATAACAGGCTACTTCCAGAGAAACCCACTTGAACGTGGTGCATCAGCAGACAGAATAAGAGAGTACTTTCACCTTTGTATAAATGCTGCAAATTCTGCTGTTGTAAATAAAGCCGGTAGAATTCCCAGGAACAGGGGAATGGCAACTACCATAGTTGCAGCATACATAGACGGAAATATTGCGTATATCATCAACGTAGGTGACAGCAGGGCGTATCTGCTGCGCGATGGCACACTTGTTCAGATAACGGAAGATCATACCTACGTTAACACCCTGATAAAGGCAGGTCTGATTTCAGAAAAGGATGCGCTTACTCATGAAAACAGAAATATGATTACCCGTGCAGTAGGTGCTGACGTTCAGGTTGAAGCGGATATGTTCACAGTGCCTGTTAAGAAGGACGATATCCTTCTGCTGTGTACAGACGGATTATACGGAGAGGTATCTGAAGATGAAATTATCAGGATTCTTCAGACAGAGACAGTTACAGGTGATATGTGCAATGAACTTGTAGACGCAGCCAATAGAAATGGTGGTAGTGATAACATCACCATGGTAGTCTTGAAATTTACGGAGGAAGATATCAATGAGTAAATTACTTGCTGGCAGATACGAATTAATCGACCGGATAGGTGAAGGCGGTATGGCAGTCGTTTACAAGGCAAAGGACAGACTGCTTAACCGTTATATCGCTGTTAAAATTCTCAGACCGGAATTCACTAAGGATGTTCAGTTCGTAGAGAACTTCAGACAGGAATCCCAGGCTGCAGCCGGTCTGCAGCACCCTAACATTGTAAGTGTATACGATGTTGGAACAGAGGGTAATATTCATTATATTGTTATGGAGCTTATCGACGGCAGACCATTAAGCGAGATAATAAAGGAAAAAGCTCCGATGAGTTATAAAGAGGTTGTTAGCATAGCCAAACAGGTTGCGGCAGCTCTTACAATAGCTCATAAGAATCACATTATCCACAGAGACGTTAAACCGCACAATATAATGATTACAACCGACGGAATTGCCAAGCTTGCAGACTTTGGTATCGCAAAGGCAGTAAGCGACAGCACGCTGGTATCAGAAACCAGCAAGATTATCGGTTCAGTGCATTATTTCTCGCCTGAACAGGCAAGAGGTGCGTATGTGGACGAAAGATCAGATATATATTCACTGGGAATCGTAATGTACGAAATGCTTACAGGGCAGGTGCCTTTTGATGGAGATAACCCGGTTCAGGTAGCTTTGATGCATATCAATGATGATATTACACCGCCGTCAAAACTGGTTCACGGCATTCCGCCGGCACTAGAAAAGCTTGTTATGAAGGCAACCGACAAGTTCCAGACTAACAGGTACGCTTCTGCCGAGGAGCTTCTCGGTGAACTGGACAATATTGAATTTGTTTCCAAAATGATTGGTCAGAAAATCTTTGTCGGCAGTGATGAGGAAGACGCTGTGTCTTCCCGGACAGCAGAAGAGCAGCTGCAGGAACTGAGACCAAAGAAGGAAAAGAAGCAGCAGACTAAAAAAGAAAAACGCCGCAAGTCAGAAGCACAGAAGCCGAAAAAAGGCGGAAGTGAAAAGGACAGTGGCAGTAAAAAGAAAAAGATTATAATCGGTGCTGCCGCAGCTGTTGCGGCTGTGGCAGTACTGATCGGAGTTCTGTTTGCAACCGGCGTCATAGGCGGAAAGGTTACTGTTCCTGACCTGAAAAATCTTACTGTTGAGCAGGCAGAGAAAGAGCTTAAGGAGCTTAAACTGAATATCGAGATTGGTGAAGAGGTGCCGAGTGATGATGTAGAAAAGGGGAAAGTTGCTTCTCAGACTCCGAAAAAGGGCAGTAAGATTAAAGCCGGTGAAACAGTAACAGTAATGATAAGCTCCGGAAAACCTACAGGACAGGTTCCGTCCGTTGTTGGTAAAATGTTTGATGAGGACTCTATTACAGCTTATCTTATGGC
>JALENF010000164.1 GCA_022767945.1 Bacillota bacterium | reverse complement strand
GATATCAGTAATTCTCTGGGAAGCCCTTCTGTGCAAGATATGTTTGCAGATATAGAGAGGATTCTGGGAAGAACAATGAGTTCGACAGAGGTTACGCAGGGTCTTTCATGGCTTCAGGATTTTGGTGCGTCCAAGGAGCTTATTGTCTGTGCAGTTCAGTACTGCAGCGAGAGAAATAAGACAAGCTTCAAATATATCGGCAAGGTGATATCAGAATGGGTGAAGGCAGGGTTAAATACTGTAGAACAGGTCAATGATTATTTACAGGAGCTGGATGAACGATATTACCGATACAGAAGGGTTCTAAAGGCACTTGGTTTTACACGAAATGCTACAGAAACGGAAAAGGAAATGATGGACAGCTGGTTCGATGAAATGGGATATTCCATGGACAGAGTGCTGGATGCATGCACAAAAACAGCTGGTATTTCAAGTCCAAACTTCAACTACGTAAACAAGGTGCTCGAGAACTGGAAGAATGATGCTGATAAAAAAGGCGATGACATAAATAAAAAGGTGAATATTACTCAGAGTGAATTGAATCAGTATTATGACTACCTGAGAAAGAAAGCCGAAACAGAAGCAGAAGAAAGAAGGAAAGAAGTATATAAAGCACTGCCTAGAATCAGAGAAATTGATGATTATGTTGCTAAATCGAGCTATGAGCTTTCAAAGGCTTTGATAATGGGTAATGCGGAAGCAGAGGCTAAGAGAATAAGAAATGAAATGGATGAGTTGGCCGAGGAAAGAGCAATTCTTTTAACGGAAAACAACTATGAGATGGATTATACCGACATAAAGTACATGTGCGATAAATGTAATGATACAGGAATAACCGATCTGGGTGAAAGATGTTCATGTATCAAGCTGCGCACAGAAGAGGCGGAAGTATGGGTAAAACAAGGAACTTTAAAAAAATAGAGGATTTCGCTGCAGGAATCATAACCTTGCACGATGAGAAACAGGCCAAATTTGATATCTGGCTGGTTCGAGCTGTTGCAACATTTATGAATGCAGCTGCGGCGTTGATATATCTGCATGATAACCTTCAGGCCAGATGGGACAGGCTGTGGATGATCATAAAGTATAAGCTTGAAAACAAGCTGTATGATCTAAGAGAAGCAGCTCAGGGACAGGGGCGTAAAATACTGGGACATTTTACAGTAATACTCCTGACGACCATAGCACTGGTTTCTGTAATGAGCTACTCCACAGGTTTTGAATACTACTATAACGGCAGAAGTCTGGGATATGTTAAAGACCAGAATCAGGTTACTAAAATACTGGATCTTGTCAGTGAGCAGCTGTCAAGAGAACATGGCTACAGAATCAACATAAGTGAGGAAAGTGATATTGAGTTCAAGCCGATTTTCATTCTTGACAAAGAGCTTGACGATATCGATACTGTACTGAACAGATTCACATATATGTCCGACACGAGGGCTGAAGGATACACAATCTATGTTGATGGCAGAGCAACAGTAACCTGTAAGGATATGGCCACAGCAGAAAGCGTGCTTCAGGCGGTAACGGATGAATACACAAAGGAAAAGGATAATGTAATCTATAAGGAAGTCGGATTTGAAGAAGACGTTGAAATAAGAAAGACAAATGTAAGACTGAAGAATATTTCCAGCTACAGTGAAGCCAGAAAGAGAATTCTGACAGGAGGCTCCAAGGAAATCACGTATAAGATTAAGAAGGGTGACTCAATTTACGGAATATGTGAGGAGTACAGCATCACTGTAGATGAATTGAAGAAAAACAATCCTAAGCTTGATATAGATATGATTCATGAGGGAGAAGAGCTGATTATAACGAAGGCTAGCGCAGCAGTTTCAGTCAGAACTGTTTCCCAGGAAAAATACGCAGAAAAAATTGAATACAAGACAAAGGTTGTAAAGAACAACTCCATGTATAAGGGAAACTCCAAGGTTATTCAGGAAGGTAAGAACGGTAAACGCGTAGTAACAGCAAAGGTGATAAGAGTGAACGGAGACAAGGTCTCAAAGACGGAAATTTCATCTAAAACTATCACTAAACCGGTTACTAAGATAATAGAAAAGGGAACCAAGGAACCTCCTAAGACAGCTGCAACAGGCAGCCTGACAAATCCTGTGCCGGGATTTTCCGTAACAAGCTACTTCGGATATAGATGGGGACGTCTTCATGAAGGCGTAGACCTGGCAGGCCCGGTAGGAACAACCGTCAGATCAGCCGACGGAGGACGGGTAGTTTCAGCCGGATGGTATGGTGCATACGGAATCTGTGTCGAGATAGATCATGAAAATGGAATGACAACCAGATATGCTCACTGTAACGATACACTTGTAAGCGCAGGAGAACGAGTATATAAAGGACAGGCAATAGCATTATCAGGAAATACAGGCAGATCCACCGGACCTCATCTGCATTTCGAGGTAAGAGTTAACGGTTCGGTAGTCGATCCATTCAACTATATCTAATATTAGAAAGGTAGTACCTGAAAATGAAATATTATAAACTGGCGGATTATGCCAGACTGCTTCATAATAAGAATATGCTGAAAAAATCAGAGCTTGGAACAGTTGAGGATATAACCATAGAAAATCTGACCTACGACTCCAGGAGTGTAACTACAAATACACTTTTTATCTGCAAGGGTGCAGCCTTCAGAGAAGAATACCTTCAGGAGGCGGTAAGCAGAGGAGCAGTTGCTTATGTAAGCGAGAGGAAGTACGAGAGTCTGGGAGATTTTCCTCATATCATCGTACATGATATACGCAAGGCGATGGCCGATCTGGCTGAACTGTTTACCGATTATGCATGGCAGAAGCTGAATCTGATAGGTATAGGCGGAACAAAGGGAAAATCAACCTCAGCCTATTACATGAAGGCGGTTATCGATGATTATATGATTGCAATTGACGGCAGAGAGAGTGCGGTGATATCTTCAATAGATGTGTATGATGGAGTGGAAACGAAGGAATCCCATATCACTACACCGGAGGCTGTAGAACTTCACCGCCATTTCAAAAATGCCGTCGACAGCGATATCAGCTTTCTGCAGATGGAGGTTTCCTCACAGGCACTGAAATACAACAGAGTGGATAATATAGAGTTTGATGTGGGTATTTTCCTCAACATTTCAGAGGATCACATCAGCCCAATTGAGCATCCTGACTTTGAGGATTATTTTTCATCAAAACTGTCTATGTTCAAAAAAACAAGACATGCGGTAGTAAACCTGGATGCGGATTATTCTGACAGAATAGTCGAGGCAGCAAAGTCCAGCAGTACACTGACGACCTTCAGTACAAGAAATCCAGAGGCTGATGTATTTGGATATGATATCAGAAAAGACGGCCTTGAGACTGTTTTTAAAGTTCGCACTAAGAGTTTTGATGAAGAATTCAGATTGTCCATGCCAGGATTTTTCAACGTGGAAAACGCATTGGCAGTAATCGGAGCCGCAGTGGTTTTGGGTATTCCAAAGAGACATATTCACAGTGGATTATACAGGGCAAAATCAAGCGGGCGCATGGAGCTGTATGCAAGCAGAGATAATAATCTTATTGCAGTAGTAGACTATGCTCATAACAAACTGAGTTTTGAGAAGCTGTTCTCGTCGATGAAGCAGGAGTATCCGGATTACAGTATAGTTTCGATTTTCGGATGTCCGGGAAACAAGGCACAGCTGCGCAGGAGAGATTTGGGTCTTATTGCAGGTCAGTATGCAGATAAAATTATTATAACGGCTGAAGACCCCGGAACGGAAGATGTCAATAAAATTTCGGATGAAATTGCAATGAACGTGGAAGAGACGGGATGCCCGTATGTTAAGATAGAAGACCGGGGAACGGCTATCAGGACGGCAATTCGTGAGGCATCAGGCAAGACTCTCTTCCTGATAACAGGCAAAGGCAATGAAACAAGACAGAAATACGGAACAGAGTATATAGACTGTAAGTCTGACGTAGAGTATGTAAAACAGTTTATAAGAGAATATGATAAAAAAGCCTCTCCGTGCATATAGTGCATAGGGAGGTTTTTCTATGGAAAGAAATGAAATACATATCCTGAACCAGGAGCATATTGAAATCAGCGGTATACGTACCGTTGAGGGTTTTGATGAAGGTGGAATCTATGTAACACTGGAAAATGAATCCTTAATGGTCTATGGGGAGGGGCTGCATGTTGACACATTGGAAATAGACGATGGGAAACTGGAGGCTTCAGGAAGAATAGTATCGCTGACCTTCGAAAAGAAAAAAGTTAAGAAAAAGCTCAGAGAAAGATTGAAACGATGACTGAACTAATAGCAAGAGAGCTGAAAGAGATCGGATTTATGCTGGCATCCGGTCTCTCGGTCATGCTTGTTTTCTGGTCCAGAGACATGGTTATTGAAATGCTGGAGCTAAAGGGGAGAAAAAGGTGGGCAGTTTATTTGATTTCCTGGGTGGCAGCATCCTTTCTTTTTACAGAATTCCTGTACTGTGCCAGCTACGGAAAGCTCTCATGGTATGGAACTGCAGCTTTCACAGCAGGTATTTTGTTGTGGAAAAGGCTGTTTTGTGATATAATTTCACTATCTATCGGTTTAAGTACATATGAGAAGAGGGAAAGAGGATATGAAGAAGAAAAAAAGACTTAATCTGCCTCGAATGATACTCACAGTCTTTATTTTAGCATCCATGGTTATTGTGGGGGTTTCTGTTAACAATATTTTTAGCCTGAGAGCGGAACAGAAGGAATTAAAATCTGTTAACAAACAGCTTCTGGCAGAGAAGGCTGCACTGCAGGAAGAATTAAAAAATGTAAACGACTTTGAATATATAGAAGAACAGGCTCGTATACAGCTGAGATTAGTCAAGCCGGGGGAAATTCTTTATATTCTGGAGGATGAGGATGAGGAATCGGGAGACAGAGGGGCTTCGGATAACAGCACAGATACAGAATAGGATTCAGAGAACTGAAATGAAAAGAGAAAAGATAAAAGAAGTAATAGTAGTAGAGGGAAGAGATGACACTGCAGCTATTAACAGAGCTGTAGACGCCATAACTATTGAGACACATGGATTTGGCATGCCGGACTACATATGGCCGGCTATTGAAAAAGCATACAGGTCACAGGGAATAATTGTATTCACTGATCCGGACTATGCCGGAGAGAAGATAAGGAAAAAAGTTATGGCCAGATTTCCTGAGGCTAAACAGGCTTTTCTCCCTAAGGGAAAGGCTCTTAAGAAAGGAAACATAGGCGTAGAAAATGCTAAACCTGAGGATATTGCAGAGGCACTTGAAAATGCACACTGTACATCCATGGACAAGCCTGCTGTGTTCACCGAGGAGGATCTGTTCAACGCCGGCCTTATCGGCGAAGCCGATTCCAGAGACAGAAGAGAAAAGCTTGGCAACATGCTCGCCATCGGATATGGAAACGGCAAGACTTTTTTGAAGAAGCTGAACAGTTTCGATATAACTAAAGAAGAATTTTATGAGAAGGTTAAGGAGCTGTAATGAAATTATATGCACCATCGACGATAAGAGAAATAAAGGAAAAGTATGGATTCAAGCTTTCCAAAAGTCTGGGTCAGAATTTTCTGACAGATAAAAATATAATTGATAAGATAATTGACGCAACAGAAATCACAGATGAGGATCTGATAATCGAAATAGGTCCGGGAATCGGAGTCCTTACTGCCGAAGCATGTCAGAAGGCAAAGAGGGTTGTGGCAGTGGAAATAGACAGAAATCTTATTCCTATTCTTGAGGATACTCTTAGCGAATACAACAATGTGGAAATTATCAATCAGGACGTTCTGAAGACAGATCTGAATGAAATAATTGAAAAATCGGGATGCAGAAGAGCTAAGGTAATAGGAAATCTGCCATACTATATCACTACGCCTATTATTATGGCTCTGCTGGAGGGAGGCATTCATGCTGACAGTATAACGATTATGATGCAGAAGGAGGTTGCCGACAGAATAAAATCCAATCCGGGAACCAAGACATACGGTGCACTATCGGTAGCTGTTCAGTATTACTGTACTGTCAGAAATGTTGCAGTGGTTCCAAAGGAAGTTTTCTTTCCTGCACCGAAGGTTGATTCTGCAGTTCTGCGACTGGATCTCAGGGATGAAAAACCTGTAGAGCTAGACGACGAAAAGATGTTTTTCCGTTGCATCAAAGCAGGATTCGGACAGAGAAGAAAAACTCTTTCTAATTCACTTATCGGACTGGGAGATGTAACAAAGGAAGAGGTCAAGTCATGCCTTGAAGCAGCGGGAATAGATGAAAAGAGAAGGGCAGAGACCTTGAATCTGGATGAATTCGCTGCTATAGCAAATTACTTCAGCAAATTGGGGAAATAGTGCATCAGATAAAATGAAGTAAGAGAGGAAAAAGGGGAAAAAAGAGAAATGAATAGTTTAAAAAATATATATGATAAATATCTGAGGAACAGTTTTGTGTTCTGTCTTGTATGGGCGTTTATTCTGAATATGATTATAGAAACCCTTGCAAGAAAAGGTTTTGGTGGAATAGAGTTTTTTATCGAAAGTCCTGTGGTATTTCTGTATAACACTCTGATTATATTTGCAACGCTTGTAATCGCAACGGTTTTCAGCCGGAGAGTTTTTTTCGTTACTGTGATTACCTGTTTATGGCTTGCAATCGGTATAGCCAATGGCGTAATACTGATGCAAAGGATTACTCCGTTTACAATGAAGGATCTAAGCAACCTTACGGATGGAATGAGCCTTCTGACAAATTATTTTACTAAATGGCAGATTATTGCCATTATAGCCGGGCTGGCTGCAGTTATTGTTGCATTTGTTATCCTGTGGCTGAAGGGACCGAAGAAAAAAGGAAGGGTTAACCATAAGAGGAATCTTATGGTGGCAGTTCTTGTAGTAGCAATGACCTTCGGGGCAACATTCGGACTGGTCAAGATAAATGTGCTGAGCACATTCTTCGGAAATCTGGGTTATGCATATTCGGACTATGGAGTGCCATACTGTTTTATTAACACATGGCTGAATACAGGGATTAACAAACCGCGTAATTATAGTGAAGAAGCTGTGAAAGGGCTTTTCAGTAAAGAAGATTTCAATGAAGATGGAACAATGATACCGGTTCAGGAGGATGTAGATGAGGATTATCCTAATATTCTGTTTCTTCAGCTTGAATCCTTCGTTGATCCTAACCTGTTCAACCATATCGAGCTTTCAAAGAATCCGGTTCCGTTTTTTCAGAGTCTTGTGAAAAACTATTCTTCAGGGAATCTGAAGGTTCCTGCATGTGGTGCCGGAACGGCAAACACAGAATTCGAAGTTATGACAGGAATAAGTGTGAAATTCTTCGGCCCCGGAGAATATCCTTTTAAATCAGTTTTGAAAGACCAGTGTGCTGAGAGCGCAGCTGCTGACCTGAAGGCAATGGGATACTCAACCCACGCAATACACAACCACAGAGCTTTGTTCTACAACAGAAATCAGGTATTTGACAACATTGGATATGATACGTTCACGTCACTTGAATATATGAGTGGTGTAGCAAAGACACCAAAGAACTGGGCAAAGGACGAGGTACTGACCGATCAGATACTGGAAAGTATGAAACAGACCAAATCCAGAGATTACACTTATACAATCTCGGTTCAGGGTCACGGAAAATACCCCACAGAGCAGGTAATAACCAATCCTGAAATACAGGTGACATATGCTCCGTCGGAAGAAATGAAATGGAAATATGAGTATTACGTAAATCAGGTCTACGAGATGGACAAGTTTCTGAAGGAACTGACTTCTGAGCTCGAGAAGTATGATGAAGATGTAGTGCTTGTTCTTTACGGAGATCATATTCCCGCACTGGATGTAACGGAAGACAGCTATGACGGTGAGAATCTGTACACAACCCAGTATGTTATCTGGAGTAATTTTGATATGAAGAAGAAAGACAAGAACCTCACAGCATATCAGCTTACGGCAGAAGTGTTTGACAGACTGGGAATTCATAAGGGAACGACATTCACATATCATCAGAAGACAGACCACAATGCTAAAGGATATCTGCGCGGACTGAAGCTGCTGGCTTATGATATGCTATATGGAAAAAACTACATTTACGGAGGCGAGAATCCGTTCAAGCCTGCAGGAATGAAGATGGGTACAAAGGACATTGTAATCAATGGTGTAACCAGGGTAGGAGACAAGTACTACATTAAGGGAGAAAACTTTACCGAATACAGTAAGATTACTTTAGATGGAAAGGTTCTTGAGACGATATACCTGAACCCTACGCTTCTGGGACTGCTTGAGGAAGTTGACCCAGAAGACGCAGAGAATATGAAAGTCAGCCAGATAGATAAGTCCAATAAGGACATTATCAGCACAACAGAATAATATGCTATTTCAGGCCCAGCTGAATATACTCCTTCAGCTGGCTGACAGGAATCTTATGAAGTTTGCATTTTCCTATAGCTTCAGGAACGACTATGGTGATTTTGTCACCGAAGATTTTCTTGTCGGTCAGGGCATAATGGTAAAGGTCGTCGATGCTGTAGTCTACAGACAGGTCGAAGCCGAGATCTTCAAGAATAGCTGCAATATCAGAGCTTATGTCGTAGGATGTCAGTCCCATGGCATAAGCTGCTTTTGTTTCTACTACCATTCCTTTAGCTACTGCCTGACCATGAGATACAGTAAAGGAACTCAGCTTTTCTATGCCGTGACCTATCGTATGACCGAAATTCAACAGCTGCCTAAGACCTCTGTCCCCTTCATCGGCCTCCACGATAGACTTTTTGATAGATATGCATCTTTCTACAACATGCTGAAAATCATCCTTCTGAATAAAAGGAATCAGGTTAGCATCGGAAACGAAAGCACTCTTTGCTGCTTCAGCTCTACCTTCAAGAATGTATTCCTGCGGCAGGAACTCGAAGGATCCGTAATCGCACAGAACCAGCGAAGGCTGCCAGTATGCACCTACAAGGTTTTTTCCACCGAGAAGATTGACGGAAGTCTTTCCGCCTACAGATGAATCGATTGCAGACAGATAGGTTGTTGGAATCTGAACATATGAGATTCCGCGCAGATAGGTGGCTGCGGCAAAACCAGCAATATCCCCTACAATTCCTCCACCTACGGCAACGATTATATCTGTTCTTGTAAAGTAATCCTCTGCAAGTGCCTCCAGAATCTTCGCATAGGTATTAAGCGATTTGGAGTGTTCGCCGCTCGGGAATATGACTCTGATTGAATTGAAACCATTAGATTTCAGTGATTCCATCACCTGGTCGACGAACAGTGTATTTACCATGCTGTCAGTTACCACACATACCTTGCATTTTTCAAATCTCTCTGCAATGAACCTGCCGGCATCTGCGATAATATCCCTTCCCACTATCACATCGTAGGGTTTAGCTGTCGATATAGTGAATTTCTTCATAGATTTTCTCCCAATAATTAGAGCCAAAAACGGCCCTTTATGTTATACTAAAAGGTACTAAATTTAAGTGCATTGTATCATAAAATGATGCACTTTGCAAAATACGAAAAGGGGAAATGAAGTAAATGGGATATCGATTAGATGAGGTTTTGATGTTCTTTGCAATATACAGTATTGCAGGATGGCTGATTAATATGAGCATCTATTACCTTATGGAGGGGAAATTCGATAAGCGAAGCATATGCAGAGGGCCATACTCTGCATCGTTCGGAACGGGAGCCTTGCTGCTGCTGATCTGTAATATTGCCGCACCAAAGTTTTTATCGGCAATATTCGGGATAGGGGTTGCAGTAGGTCTTCTTATTCAGGCACTGGCATCTGTTATTATCCGGCTTTTCAGCGGAAAATGGATTATTTTGCACAAGTGGTATCTCATTCCGCTGTTTGGAGTGGCCAATGTACTCATGTTTTATCAGGTTCAGCCTTTTGTAAGTGCGGTAGTGTCTGCAATGCCACCATGGATAAGAATGACACTACTTTTGGTGTTCTGGATGAGTTTTGTTCCGGACATTATAGATGGGTTTGCCAGAATGACAGAATACAGAAAGAAATATGCAAATAAAATAAAGGTTTCATAGAACAGGGGAGAGAACAGGAGAAAAATAAATGTCAAAGTTCAGTGTTAGAAAGCCATTTACAGTTTTTGTAGCAGTAATACTGATATTAATAACAGGAGTTGTGTCCTACACAAAGATTACCCCGGATTTACTGCCGGACATAGATATGCCTTATGTTGTGGTTATGACACCATATCCGGGGGCAACACCGGAAAATGTTGAGAGCAGCGTGACTAAGCCGCTGGAACAGAACATGGCAACGCTGACGGATATCAAGAACGTTCAGTCTGTGTCAGATTCCAACTATTCAATGATAATAATGGAGTTCGAGGACAGTGTCAATATGGACACCATATCTTCGGATATACTGCAGAAGATAAACCTGGTCGAGGGAAGCTGGGAGGATACTGTAGGAACGCCTACAATTCTGAAAATGAACCCAAGCATGATCCCAATCAGTTCCATAGCAGTTGATTATGAGGGAAAGAACAGATATGAGCTGTCAGAATTCGTAGATGAAACCCTTATGGACAAGCTGGAGGGAATTACAGGTGTGGCAAGTGTTGCGGCAACGGGCATTCTTGAAGAAAGGGTAAACGTCGTAATCAGCCAGAAGAAAATTGACAGCATCAACAACAGCATTCTTGCAAGCGTAAATGCTTCGCTGGCTGATGCACAGGCTCAGCTGGACGAAAACAAGGAAAAAGTTGAGGAAGGAAAAACCGAAATATCCAAAGGACTTGAAGAACTGGAGCAGTACAAGGCACTTATGCCGGAGGAACAGTACAATGCCCAGAAAAAGGTTCTGAAGGAGAATCAGACGAAGCTAGCCGAATCGGAAAGAGAACTGAAGAAGGCACAGTCTAATCTGGATGCTCAGGCTGAGCAGGCAAGGGCAGAGGCAAATATTGGTGATAAGATTACAACAGAAATGATATCCGGTATTCTGAAAGGGCAGAACTTTTCCATGCCGGCGGGATATGTTCAGGACAATGGCGTAAACTATCTGGTAAGCGTGGGAGACGACATCTCCACTGAAAAACAGGCCGGTAATCTGTTTCTGTTCGATTCAGGGATTGACAGTGTAGGCAAGGTATACCTTAAGGATGTTGCCGATATCTTTATAAGCGACAACTCAGATGACATTTACGCGAAGATAAACGGAGAGGACGGTATAGTCATGCTGTTCTCCAAGCAGTCAAACTATGCAACTGCAGATGTTGCTGATAAGATTCAGGAGAAGCTTGATCAGCTGGAAGAAGAATATGAAGGACTGCATTTCACAACTCTTATGAATCAGGGGGAATATATCGGTCTGATTGTAGATTCAATTCTTAGCAGTCTGTTATGGGGAGCACTGTTTGCATGCATCGTTCTCTTCCTGTTCCTGCGCAACCTGAAGCCTACATTTATTACAATATGCAGCATTCCGATAAGTGTTATTTTTGCAGTATTGCTTATGTATTTTTCCGGAATCACACTGAATCTTATTTCAATGTCCGGACTTGCAGTTTCTGTAGGAATGCTGGTGGATAACTCAGTTGTAGTAATCGAGAATATAGTAAGGCTTCGCAGACAGGGTGTGCCTGCGCCGAAGGCTGCTGTTCAGGGAGCAAAACAGGTAGCGGCCGCAATCACAGGATCCACACTGACTACAGTATGCGTTTTCGTACCTATCGTATTTACAGAGGGTATCACCCGTGAACTCTTTACCGACATGGCACTGACTGTAACATATACCCTTGCAGCCAGTCTGATAATAGCTCTTACGCTGGTGCCTGCAATGGCATCCGGAATGCTTAACAAAATTGACGAAAGGGAAGGAAAGCTGTATCGTAGTGTAGTGGACGGATACGGTAAATCTCTGGGCTTTATGCTGAAGCATAAGGTGCTTGTTCTGACAGCATGTCTGGTTCTTTTATGTGGAAGCATCTACGGCTCGTATCAGAAGGGCTTCATATTTATGCCTGAAATGAGCGCACCACAGCTTCAGGCTACACTGGAGATGCCTAAGGAAAGCAAGCCGTCTGAGATAAAGAAGGAAGCTGACAGTGCAATAGAAAAGATTAAGACAGTAAAAGAAGTGCAGACGGTCGGTGCAATGATGAACACCGGTGAAACACAGATGATGGGAGTCGGCTCGGCAAACACTGTTTCCTTATACATAATGCTTGACCAGGAAATGGAAAGAACGAGCTCAGAAATCGGAAAAGAAATAGTAGAAAAGTGTGATGATCTAAAGTCAGGAACAATTTCTGTTTCCGGAAATGATATGAGCAGCTTCACCTCAGCTCTCGGAGGTTCAGGAGTAACCATCGAGGTCTATAACTCTGACATAGACAATCTGCAGAAGGCGGCAAAAATAGTTGGAAACAAGCTTTCCAAGGTGGATGGAATGGATACAGTCTTCAACGGAATTGAGGAGTCGGATAAGGAATATCATTTCAAGGTAAAGAAAACAGAGGCTATGAAGAGAGGCCTTACAGTTGCCCAGGTCTATGCCGCAATTACGGATGCAATGACCTATGAGGATACAGCGACTACCGTTTCCTGGGGAGAGAGTGATTACGATGTGGTTGTTTCATCTGAGAACAAGGAAGCTCTGACACCTGAAGATATGAAAAAACTGGTGCTTTCTATCGAAGGTGCTGACGGACAGACCACAGAAGTTGAACTGTCGGATATTGCAGATTTAGAAGAAAAGGAAACTCTGAAGGCAATAAACAGAGATAACCAGAGAAGATACCTGACAGTAAGCGGAGTGCTGAAGGATGGATACAATATTACCAAGGTGACAGGCGCAGCAGAAAAGGCTATAGATGAGAGTAAACTGCCGGAAGGAACCACAATAGAATTCTCCGGAGAAAACGAGACAATAATGGATGCAATGGGTGATCTGTTCCTGATGCTTATACTGGGCATAGCATTTGTATATCTCGTAATGGTAGCGCAGTTCCAGTCTCTGAAGTCGCCGTTTATAATAATGTTCACAATACCACTGGCATTTACAGGAGGTCTCCTTGCACTGCTGATATGCGGAAAGGAAATCAGTGTAATTGCCATGATAGGTATGGTAATGCTGACGGGTATAATTGTAAATAACGGGATTGTGCTGGTAGACTATATCAACCAGCTGAGAGAATCGGGCATGTCAAAGAAGGAAGCCATCGTTGAAGGAGCTAAGACGAGAATAAGACCGATACTTATGACATCTCTGACAACTATCCTGGGTCTGGCAGTTATGGCTCTTGGAAATTCCACAGGTACAGATATGATGCAGCCGGTTGCACTTGTATGCATAGGAGGACTGACATATGCCACACTGCTTACACTTTACATTGTTCCGATTATTTATGATCTTTTGAATGGCGAAAAATACAGACATTTGACCGAGGCGGATTTGACATGAGAGTTATAATATGTGATGACAATGATATTTCAAGAAATATGTATAACGAGCTTTTGAAGGGAATAGCAGCAGCTGAAGGAATATCTGCAGAGTTCATCATGACCGAGTCAGGCGAAGATCTGCTTGAAGTCCTGAGAACAGACTTCGACGCAGTCGATCTGATATACCTGGATATATACCTTGAGGGAATGGACGGATTATCAGTTGCAAGAGAAATCCGGCACTCGGGATATAAGGGGGATATTGTTATCTGCTCATCAGATGACAGCAGAGCACTTGAGGCATATCAGATTAATGCAGTGAACTATATTGTAAAAGGAGCTACAGATTATTACAGATTCAGGGAAGTTTTTCTTAATTCATGTAGAAAGGCTGCTGCATCAGTGCATGACAGTTTAACCCTTACAAAGGACAGAAAGAAAATAGATATTGAAATCTCCCGGATAAGCTACTTCGAGGTTTACAACAGAATGCTGATAACTCATTACACTGAAAATAACAGACTATGCAGTCTGGAAAGCTATGGCAGTCTGAAGAGAATTGAAGAACTGCTTTCGGGAAAGGAATTCATTAGAATACACAATTCGTATCTCGTGAATGGAAAACAGATTAAACTTGTTTTTTCAGACTCTTTACAGCTTTTTAGTGGGGAAAAACTCCCTGTAAGCAGAAGCCATAAAAATAATCTAGTGGAATATTGGACATCTACCCGGTCATAGAATATTTCTATGATCAGGTTTACAAAAATGCAGGGTGCATGCAACGACTTTGTCGTAATCAATAATACGGAGGAGAACATATCGGCAGAGAGACTGCCGGAACTGGCAATAGAATTATGCCGCCGAAGGGTTTCTGTCGGAGCCGATGGCGTGCTTATCATTCAGGAGCCGTCAAAACTAACTGAGTCCGGAAATCTGCAAAAGCCGGCAGATGTAAAAATGACTATTTACAATGCTGACGGGAGCCGCAGCGAAATGTGTGGTAACGGAGCAAGATGTGTGGCAAAATACTGCTTTGACAGAGGGATGTGCAGCTGTGCAGGATATGTTACAATAGAAAGCGATGCGGGACCTGTAAACGCATGGAAAGCTGGAACCGGTATATTCAGGCTGGAAATGAATCCGACGTCCAGGGTGGAACGAGATGTTTGCTTAACTGTGGATGGTAAAAAAATAGTATGCACCTATGTTGAACTGGGAAATCCGGGGCTCCCACATCTTGTGACTGAGTATAATCTGAAGACCGCCTGCGAAAGCAGTCTGTGGACATTGGGCAACAGACTGAGAAATCATCCTGAACTGGAAAAGGGCGCGAATGTTAATTTCATACATAAGCTGGATGAAGACAGCATACAGATAAAAACCTATGAGAGAGGTGTGGAGGATTTCACCTATGCCTGCGGAACAGGAGCCTGTGCAGCTGTGGCAGCTTTGATGTATAAGGGAGAGAGCAGCGGACGGAGTGTCAGAGTCAGGTCGGCAGGAGGCCTTCTTGTTGTGGATGGAGAATTCGAAGAGAATGACAGGATCAGACTGTTTCTGACAGGAGAAGCCGTAACAGTATACGAAGGGGTGATATCGTGGAACATGTAAAGAAGACGAGGTTTAGGCACGGTCTCATAACGCTGGTTGTTACAATCATGATTATGTTTGTGATGGTTGTGGGTTTTGATGCGTCGCCGCATGTACCACTGATACTGGGCTGCACCTTTGCAGGCCTGATGGCAAAGTATCTGGGCTACAGGTGGGAGGATATTCTGGATGGAATACTTCAGGGTATCATCCCCTCGCTGGAGGCTATGCTGATACTTATTCTTATAGGTATACTTATTGCAGCATGGATCGGGGCAGGAACTGTACCTGCCATGATATATTATGGCCTGGAACTGATTTCGGCAAAATATTTTGTAGTGGCTGTAATGATTATATGCTCTGTAATAGCTATGGCTGTGGGTTCATGGGGAACAGCAGGAACTGTAGGGCTTGCATTTATGGGTATAGGTGCTGTGCTTCAGATAAATCCTGCATTGACTGCCGGAGCGATTATATCGGGAGCATATATGGGAGAAGCACTTTCACCTTTATCTGATGCGACAAATCTGGTGGCAGCGGTAGGCAGGGAGTCGGTATTTGACGTTTCCAAGCATGAGGCAAAGCTGGTTTTGCCGGCATACATAGCGGCGGCGGCAGCATTTACAATTGTAGGGAGAATGCATGCACCGAAAGAAGGAACTGCAATACAGGAAAATATCGAACCCCTGATGAACAGCCTGCAGGATAATTTTTATATCAGCCCGTTGGATCTGATTCCCATGTTTCTTATGGTGGGATGCATACTGATAAAGGTTCCTGCCATTCCTTCCATTATGGTTGGGATCGGAGCCGCAATGGTACAGGCTGCAGCGGTTCAGAAGGCAGATATATCTTTAATGATAGAATCCTGCTATAGTGGGTATGTATCAGATACGGGTGAGGAAATGATAGATAACCTTCTTTCCGCAGGAGGAATTACTGCCATGATGTATTCAGTTACTGTGGTTCTGATGGCTATGGCCTTCGGTGGTCTGATGCAGAAAACCCATCAGATGGAGGCGGTAATCACACCGATTCTCGGAAAAATAGAATCAGGAGCAGGAATGGTGAGGGTGACAGCACTTACCTGCATACTTATGAATACTATTCTTCCGGATCAGTATCTGGGAATTTCCGTTCCCGGACAGATGTACGGAGAGGAATATGAAAAAAGGGACATCAGCAGATTATTTCTGACTGATACTCTCAGTTGCGCTGCAACAGTGACATCACCTCTTATTCCGTGGAATACATGCGGGGCATATATGATGACGGTACTGGGAGTCAGTGCGATGGAGTATATGAAATTTGCATATTTCAATATTTTATCTATAATAGTAGTGCTGACAGCAGGCGTTGTGCTGGCCTCTGCAGATCAGAAAAAAGCACGAAAAAACAGGAAGCTATAACTATTTAAAATTTTTTGAAAAATTTTGAAACTTTTTGAAACTAATTGCGGTTTTTCTGCATTATCTATAATACAAACATAAAAACATGCTAATGTTTGTATTGTTTCTTCGGTTTCAAAAGGAACAAATATTAGGGACGCATGGAAAGTAAGGACAGAGTAATAATTCCAGACAGAATATTCAGGCTCATAGCAGACGGGGACAGGCAGGCATTTGAAGAGCTGTACAGGCTTACATACAGGCCGATGTTCGCTTTCTGCCTTTCGCTGACAATGAACAGGGAAGATGCGGAGGATTTGATGCAGGAGACCTATATCAGGACACGAAATGGAGCACACCTTTTTAAAGGTGGAAATCCGATGGCGTGGATGATGAAGATCGCCAAGAATGTATTTCTGATGGATAAAAGAAAAGCCCGTCTTCAGGTTATCAGACTGACGGAGGCTGACGACGGAAAACAGGCGAGTTCACTCACTTTCGATGATATCTCTAATGCAGAGAACCGACTTCTCATTGAAGAACTGTTCACGAAAATATCGGAACAGGACCGTAACATCATCATTATGCACGGATTGATGGGAATGAAATTCAGGGAGATTTCAGAGGAACTGGATATGCCTGAGGGAACTGTGAAAACCAGATTCCGCAGAGCGACAGAGCAGTTAAGAAGATGCGAAGGATAATTGAGAGAGGAGATAGTTTGATGGGCCGCGAGTATGACCTTTTTGAGAAAATTGAAAAAGGTCTTGGCGACATGGTTACAATTGATGTGGAGTCAGTGCTGAATAATGAAATGGCCAGATTCAATAGTGAAGAGGAATTGTTCGGTATGACGACAGTTAAACCACAGCGAAAGAGAAGGTGGATGAAGCCTTTTGCCAGCGTTGCGATTGCAGCGAGCCTTCTTATTGGATGCTTCGGAGTTTTCGGTGGGGCGGAAATTCAGGGACAGCTTATTGTTGATGTCAATCCGAGTGTAGCACTTGATATCGGCAGAGACTATACAGTTGTTAATGTAGAGGCACTTAATAAGGACGGCGAGGAAATAGTTGAGGCGATGGAACACCACTCGGGAGCAGTTGGTGAAGTTCTGACAGATCTGAGCGATGTACTCGACAGTCGTGGGTATATTGATGATGACGACAGTGGCATTCTGATTTCATATTGTAACAGGGATACCAGGACGGGCAATGCCCAGAAGAGAGAGATTCTCGAGGAGGAAACCAAGAGGTTCATCGGAGAGTACTTCGAGTCCGACGAGGACAAGAAGACCACAGTTTTCTATCAGGAGTTCGAGCGTAACAGGGAAGACAGCAAGGGCGCCAGGGAAAACAACATTTCTGAAGGCAAGTATCACTTTATTAATCAGATTAATAAGACTGTTGTAGAGAAATTCGACAGCACTCAGAATATGAGAGATATTGTGAAACAGCTGAAAGAGAACAAAGTATCAGTAAGTATGGTAAATGTTTATAACAGCCGGTACTTCAATGGGGATGGACAGTATTGTCATCAGGAAGAGATCATCAAAAGCGAAAATGATCCGGTAACCGTTGATGATGCAGTTAACGAAGTAGCAGGCGGTGAAACAGGCATAGTGCTTGCAGATGCATACATAACCGTAGAAAACAATCAGGGGAGCAACAATGATCATCTGAACAATGGTCATCAGCAAAATCACAACAATGGTCAAAGTGAAAAAAACGACAATAAAAACGAGGATGTAATAATTCTCGGCGCAAAAGACGACGACATCGAGGAAATCGGCGGTGAAGACGAGGTAATCGATGATGCCGAAGATATCCAAGATGAAGTTCATGAAAATGAAATAATTGAAGATATTGAAGATGACCAGGGTGAAGAAGATGATTGCCTAGGAGATGATTCAAACGTTCAAGGTGATGACTCAAAGTAGTCAAAAAGAATGAAAACGAGACGATCTTATTTATGATACGTCTCGTTTTTTATTATCTTAAAGCTTCTGTAGATCTGTTCAAGAAGTACAACTCTCATCATCTGATGAGGAAAGGTCATCTCTGAAAAAGAAAGCTTGAAGTCAGCTCGTCTGCTTACCGCTTCAGATAGTCCCAGGCTTCCTCCTATCACAAAGGCTATATTGCTCACCCCGTCAATTCCAAGATTCTCTATTTTTGCAGCCAGCTTTTCTGATGAAAGCATCTTACCCTTGACTTCAAGGGTTATGACATACATATTATCTTTTATCTTCTTAAGAATCTCGCTGCCCTCAGCTTCCTTGACGGCAAGCTCTTCAGCAGGACCGGCTTTGTCCGGAAGACGTGACTCCTTAAGTTCCACAATATCCAGGCTGCAGTAGCTCTTCAGACGCTTGGAGTACTCAGCAACAGCATCAGACCAGTATCTTTCCTTTAGTTTTCCAACACAAATAACAGAAATATTCATTTTTACACCACCATATACGGGCTAACATCATCTCTTGGGATAATGCAGATCCTGATATCCTTGTCTATGTAATAGTCTTCCTCAAACAGCATATTTCTAATTGTCAGAAATGCCTGCTGAGGCGTATTGTTTTCTTTGCTCAGATGAGCAAGTGCCACCTTCAGTTCTTCTTTTTTCCTACCATCATTCTCATCCGAACATCTGGACTTCAGAACACTGCACAGGCATTCACCTGCCGCTTCATTTGACAGGTGTCCCATGTCACCCAGAATTCGTCTCTTCAGACTGTATGGGTATGAGCCCATATTGAGAATGTTAACCTCATGATTGGCTTCCAGTATTAAAGCATCCGCAGTCCGGGCATGATCAAGTATTTCGTCGGAGATACAGCCGGTATCGGTAATAATTGTAAGCTGGCGGCTGTCAGCTTTGATAGAATAGCCTAAAGGTTCGGCGGCATCGTGAGAAAGGGAGAAAGGGATAACCGTAATGTCTCCAACCTGAATTTCCTGACCCCCGGCAATTCGAACCGCCTTTTCGGGCTGAACCTTGTCGGAGACTGCTTCCAGTGTTCCCGTAGAACCGTAGACAGGGGCATTCACGGCGCCCTTGCTGATTTTACGCAGGCTTTTTACATGATCCACATGCTCGTGGGTTATAAAAATTCCGTCTATATCTGCAAGCGTTATATCACGCTGAGCGAGACGGTCGATTATTCTGTTCCCTGCAATACCTGCGTCGACAAGTACGGCATTGTTTTCCGATTTTACCAGATAACAGTTACCTGAACTTCCACTTGCGATGGAGCAGAATTTCAGTGCCATAGACAGTTCCTCCTTTTAAATGCAGATTATATACCTGTCTATTCTACCATATTAGATGTGCTTAGGAAACTTTTTTTGTCGCTGAGTCACTTTTTCTGTCGTAAGTATTGCAATGAGGCTGAAAATGGGGCATAATAAAATGTCAAAAAAGAATAAAGGGGTAAACCATGACAACTTTGAGAATGTACACTGATGGGGCCTGCCGTGGAAATCAAAGCGACAGCAACATCGGCGGATGGGGGACAATTCTGGAGTTCGGAGAACACAGAAAAGAACTCTATGGGGGAGAGATTAACACAACAAACAATCGTATGGAACTGACAGCAGTCATAGAAGGCTTTAGGGCGCTGAAGAAAGATGGACAGACTGTAGAGGTTTTTACTGACAGCTCATATGTAGCCAACTGCTTCAGGGAAAAATGGTACGAAAGCTGGGAAAAGAACAGGTGGCGCAACGCTGCGAAGAAATCAGTGGAGAATCAGGAGCTCTGGAAAGAGCTGCTGGCACTTGTGAGGAGACACAACGTTTCGTTTTACAGGGTAAAGGGGCACGTAAATCTGAACAGTAAATCCACTGACTTTGATAAGCTGTTTGAAAAATTTATCGGCTGGAACGGAGCACGTTTCAGTTTCGAGGATTTTCGGTATGTCACCGAAATGAACAATCGTGCCGATGAGCTTGCAAACATGGGTATAGACCAAGTAAAAGGAGAAGTATAGTATGGAAAGAAGAGTAGGAACAGTTTCCAGAGGCCTGAGAGGTCCTATCGTTAAGGAAGGCGAAGATTTAAGCCAGATTGTAATTGACACTGTAATGGATGCTGCAAATGCAGGTGAATTTACTATTCAGGACAGAGATATCATTGCAGTAACAGAATCAATTCTGGCCAGATCCCAGAGCAATTATGCGACAACTGACCAGCTTGCAAAGGATGTTAAGGCTAAGTTGGGTGGAGAGACTATCGGTGTTGTCTTCCCGATATTGAGCAGAAACAGATTCGCTATATGCCTGCGTGGTATTGCGAAGGGTGCAAAGAAAATCGTTCTTCAGCTGAGCTATCCTTCTGATGAGGTTGGCAACCATCTTGTTGATATCGATCTTCTGGATGAGAAAGGCATCAATCCATATTCAGATGTTCTGACACAGACACAGTTTGAAGAGCTGTTTGGTAAGTCAGCGCACACCTTCACCGGCGTGGACTATGTCAACTATTACAAAGATATAATCGAAGGAGAGGGAGCAGAAGCCGAGGTGATTTTCTCAAACAACTGCAGAACTATCCTTGATTATACAAAAAATGTACTAACATGTGATATTCATACAAGAGCAAGAACCAAGAGACTTCTTGTGGATGCGGGAGCTGATGTAGTGCTTGGAATGGATGATCTTCTGACAGAAAGTGTAGACGGTAGCGGATACAACGATAAATATGGTATTCTGGGTTCCAACAAGGCTACAGAGGACTCAATCAAGCTGTTCCCTATCAACTGTCAGGAATTCGTAGACGGAATTCAGAAGAAGAACATTGTTCTTACAGGAAAAGAAGTTGTAGTTATGGTTTACGGAGACGGTGCCTTCAAGGATCCTGTAGGCAAAATCTGGGAGCTTGCTGACCCGGTTGTTTCGCCTGGATACACAGCAGGCCTGGAGGGAACGCCAAACGAAGTTAAACTTAAATATCTTGCAGATAATGAGTTTGCTGATCTGTCAGGTGACGAGCTTAAGGATGCAGTAAGTGAATACATCAGAAACAAAGCTGATAATCTGGGAGATTCCATGGTAGCACAGGGAACAACTCCAAGAAGACTTACTGATCTGATCGGTTCACTTTGTGATCTGACAAGCGGAAGCGGTGACAAGGGAACTCCATTCATATATATTCAGGGATACTTCGACAACTATACAAAATAGTTATGTAAAAATTTCTTATTGCGAAAAATGCCGAAATGTAGTATCATTACATATAGCCGTTTAACGATATGACAAATAAATAGGGGCTAACATGGAGGCGCAATGAGAATTCGAAGAGATATGGACAGCTTGGAAGAGAGGGACATAGAGTTGATTGCGACTGTGTCGGACGCTTTAGCACATCCCGTTAGACTCAAGCTGTTCAGATATATAATGCATTCCAACCAGACAATGGAACCGGTCTGCAATAAGGAATTAGTTGAGGTTTTTGGATATGCACAGGCTACAATTTCACAGCATGTTAAGAAGCTTGTGGAGTCAGGCTTGGTAGAAGTGAAGAAAAAGGATAAGTTTTCATACTACTATGCCAACCTGGGAATACTGATGCAGTATCTGAATGCAACTAAAAGGTTTTCAATTTTATAATGATTATTTCTCTTTAATGGGATTTTTTCCTCCCATGGGGATGCAGAGCCGCACGACGAACTCGTGCGGTTTTTTAATGCGTACGGAATTTTTCTGACATTTTTTAATATTTTATAATATTGCCTGAAACTTTTTCCTGTCATCCCGTGTCTAATGTATAGAAATAAAAATGGAGGTTACTATGAAAGAAGAATTAAAGGGGAAACTGATTGCAGCAGGGGCTGTATTTCTGGGAGTGTGCATAACAGCAAGCACAGTAATGAGTGTATTTTCACTGACTACCATTGGAAAACTCAAAGATGAGGTGTCGGCGATCAACGGCAACACTCAGGATGTTAATCAGGAGAATGATGTTACGATTATGAGCCAGTATACCATCAGGTCTACGGAAAAGATTTCGGATGCATATAAGAGGAACAGCGATTCAGGTCTGGATGATAGAGAAAAGGAAACACTGAAACTGGCAACTGATGTGCTGAATGAAATAATCAGAGATGATATGACCGACTATGAAAAAGAAAAAGCAGTGTATGACTGGCTGATTGAGAATGTAGGGCAGGATAAAGGGCTTCTCACTGTTATACCGAGCTCAGACAAAGACAGCGACAATCCTTATGGAGTCCTGAAGTATCACAACGCAGTCTGCGTAGGATATGCCACAACATTCAGACTGTTTATGCAGATGATGGATATTGAATGCATGGTTGTACATAACACCGAGAGATACCACAGCTGGAATCTAGTAAAGCTGGACGGAAAATGGTATCACACGGATGTATATAGTGATTCAGAGACAGGTAATTATGCAAACTTCAATATGAATGATGAAATTGCCTCCAGAAGTCACGACTGGAACAAGGAATTCTTCCCTGCAGCAGACGGAACGGAATATTGCTATGCATTCATGAACAGAGAAGAGGCAAAAGATTTATATGATATTCCGAGAGTAATAAAGAAGAAACTGGATGAGGAAGAATATGTGTTTACCATCGGATTTAAGACACCACCGGCAAACAATGATGCAGTGCTGGCAGACACTATTATGAACAGTCTGACAGAGAGAATACTAGTTGACAATCCTGATGCATATCTTGAATGGAACTGGTATATGGATGATGACAACAACTTTGTACTCTTTGTAAGCATTAGCATTACAAACACAACTGAAGAAGGTGTGACACCGGAGCAGGCAGAGAAAATTGGCAGAAAAATAGGAAAGGCATTTGGCGATGACGAGAGCTGGTCTGTGTCCTATTATCCAAGTGAAGACCGTAATGATGATAAAGGAATGAAAGAAAAGAGCGTTAATGTAAAGGAAGGACAGTAATGAGAAATGTCAGAATTAAAGTACTAATCGTAGTATGTATGATGCTTGCCGCAGCCCTGGTTACGGGCTGCGGCAAGGGAAACAGCGGTACTGCTGTAAGTATGTTTGACCTGAGAACGGCAATGGAAGAAGCTGATGACACCTTAGGAGAAATGATGTCCGCAGACAGTAGTGCGGAAGATGCGGAGGATTTATTTTCCTACATATCCGATATGGATTACACCAAGGTTGATAAGTTTTTCGTTTCCTACTCTAAGGAAGGAAACGCAGATGAAATTGCTGTAATTGCAGTAAAAGATGAGGCTGATGCCGCAGATGCAGAGAAGTCACTGAAAGCACATGTACAGGACAGAATAAACGTGTTTACACAGTACGCTCCTGATCAGGTTAAAAAAGCAGAGAAGGCAGAGATTTTCACTTCGGGAAAATATGCTGTTCTGATAATCTGTGACAAACAGGCAGATGTTAAAAAAGCATTCACAGAATTTGTAAGCGAGTAATGAAGTTATGGTATTCAGCAGCATAATATTTATTTTTATGTTCCTGCCTCTGGTGCTGATACTGTACAGAATCCTGCCGGAGAAACTTCGTAACGGCCTGCTTCTTGCAGCAAGCCTGGTTTTTTACGCGTGGGGTGAACCGGTATATGTACTGCTCATGATTTTTTCCATTGTTTTCAATTATATCATGGGTCTTAGGCTGGAATCAGGCAACAGAAAAAAAATCATACTGATAATCTGTATCGCGGTTAACATCGGCATGCTATGCTTCTTTAAGTACACAGACTTTGCCATAGACAATATCAACAGAATATTCGGTGCGGGAATCCGGACAATGGAACTGGCTCTGCCAATAGGCATATCCTTCTATACCTTCCAGGTTCTGTCCTATATAATCGATGTATACAGAGGGACGGTGAAGGTGCAGCGAAATATCGTAGATTTTGGAATGTACATAACTTTCTTTCCACAGCTTATCGCAGGGCCTATAGTCAGATATCAGGATATTGAAAGACAGCTGAAAAACAGAGGTCTGAACGCTGACATGGCCTCAGACGGAATCGTCAGGTTCGTCACCGGTCTTGCAAAAAAGGTTCTCATTGCAAATCAGTGCGGCCTGCTATGGGATGAAATCTATTCCTACGGAGGACATATTCCGGCGGTAATGGCATGGACAGGCGCAGCAGCCTTTACCCTGCAGATTTACTACGATTTTTCCGGTTATTCTGATATGGCCATAGGTCTGGGAAAAATTTTCGGGTTCACTTTCCCGGAAAACTTCAGATATCCTTACGAGTCCAGAAGCATTACCGAATTCTGGAGAAGATGGCATATCACGCTGGGAACATGGTTCAGAGAATATCTGTATATACCTCTGGGTGGAAACCGCAAGGGAGCGGGAAGGCAGATTGTGAACCTGTTGGTAGTATGGTTTCTGACAGGCCTTTGGCATGGCGCAGGGTGGAACTTTATCATTTGGGGTCTGTACTATTTTGCCATAATTACAGCGGAAAAAATGTTTCTGGGGGTTTTGATAGAGAAGCTTCCCAAAGGAGCCGCGCATCTGTACGCACTGTTTTTCATAGTGATCGGCTGGGTTATTTTCGCGTGCGACGACATCACCGTGCTGGGGGCGTACCTGAAGTCAATGGCTGGTATGAATGGCGCCGCTTCCGGCATGAGCATGTATTACCTGCAGACCTATGGGGTACTGCTCGCTCTTGGGGCTTTCGGTTCGCTTCACTTCGTGAAGTCCACAGCATCAAAACTGACAGAGGCAGGCAGAGCTTTTCAGGCCGCAAAATACATTTATGTCTTTGTAATTCTGGCAGTCGCAGTTGCATTTATTATAGGCGACAGTTATAATCCGTTCCTGTATTTCAGATTTTAGAGGAGGTGCAGTGGTATGAAAAAAATATTAATTTATGTTTTTACGGCACTGCTGGCTCTGACAGGCGTATCCGTCTTTGCGGGCGGAGATCAGAGCTTTTCCGACAACGAGAACCGGCAGCTGACAGTAATTTCAGATGTTGCTGGTGCAGATGTGCTGTCGGGAGCTTTTCAGAGGGAACTGACCTCCTACAGCAGTGATCAGATTCCGGGCAGAGATCTGTGCATGACGACAGCCACGGTTCTGAAAAAGTTAACCGGACGAAAAGATATTGGTGGGGCATATATCGGTGAAGACGGTTTTTACTTTAATAAGAAGCTGGATAAGGATATCAGTCTGCGAAGATATGAAAAAAATCTGAAAAAGGTTGAGAGCATAGCTGAAAAATATGGTAATAAAAAAGTAACAGTAATGCTCATACCGGAAAGCGGAAGTGTGTACAGCGACATGCTGCCGGAAAATGCGGAGCTTTTTGATGATGACAGTATGTATGATGCGGCGGAGAAGATTCTGTCATCATGCAGAGTCATCAATATGAAGAAAGTCCTGAAATCGCGCGCAGAGAAAGAGGATGGAGCGTACCTCTTCTACAGGACAGACCATCACTGGACCATTGACGGTGCGTATGAGGGGTACAGAGCTTTTATGGGGAAAGACTGTGCATATGAAAAAGAAAAGCTGTGTGATGACTTTCTGGGCACTCTGTATTCTAAGGTGCTGGACCGGAAGGCAAAGAGACCGGTTACCGATGGCGGCTCTTTTGATGAGGTAAGTATTCCTGAAATAGACAGTGTAACTGACGGCAAGGTCACGGTTACTGCTGACGGCAGAGAAATTGAGATGTTTGACAGGAGTGCACTGAATGAAAAAGACAAATACAGAGTCTATTTTGGCGGGAATCATGGAATAACAACCATCAGAACAGGAAATACAGGGGGTAAGAAGCTGGCGGTTATCAAGGATTCATTCGCAAACTGTTTTGTGCCTCTTCTGACCGGAGACTATGATGAAATCATTATGGCAGATATGAGGTATACATCAGGTAATATTGATATGATTGCCAAAGATGCAGATGAGATACTATTTCTCTATCAGCTGAGCGGTTTTGCTGAGGATACTAACATTGCAAAGCTTGCTATGTAATAATCTGATATAAGCTCGTAAGTGTGAGAAAATGCGCATTTGCGGGCTTTTTAAAATATTGGTGCAAAAATATTTGCACCAATAAAAGTTTCATAGTATAATGAGGTTGAGATAAGAAAATACCTGCGAGAGGAACAGATATGGAAGACAGATATTATAAAAGGATAATTGAAGAACTGCTCAAACTGATTGATGCAGGAGTACATATTGTAGATGAGAGAGGCGTTGGCCTCTTTTATAATGATGCTATGGTAAAACTTGAAGAAATCAATGCTGATGACGTTATAGGCAAGGACTTCACGGCTGCCTTTCCCGAGATAAATCTTAAGGACAGTACAATATATCAGGCCTGGAAGGACGGTGTTTCCACTATGAACAAAACCCAGACCTATAAGAACATGTATGGAAAGACTGTAACCACAATAAACAGTACAGTCCCTGTAAATGAAGGCGGAAAGCCGATTGCAGCCATTGAAGTTGCCAAGGATATCACCAATATCAAAACCATGAGCGACACAATCCTAAGTCTTCAGGGGAAAGAACTGGAGCCTCACAGAGTCGAACCTACAATCAGAAAATATACTTTCAGTGATCTGACAGGAAAAAGCCCTCTGTTCGAAACGGCTGTAAACAGAGGAAGGACTGCAGCGAAAACAAACGCCTCTGTTTTCATATACGGCGAGACAGGAACGGGCAAGGAGCTTATGGCTCAGAGTATTCACTACGACGGAACCCGCAAAAACAAGCCGTTCCTGGCACAGAACTGTGCGGCACTACCCGAAACACTTCTGGAAGGTATACTTTTCGGAACTGCAAAGGGAGGCTTTACCGGTGCTATAGACAGAGCCGGTCTGTTTGAGCAGGCTAACGGCGGAACGCTGCTGCTGGACGAAATAAACTCCATGCCTTACGATCTGCAGAGCAAGCTCCTTAGAGTACTTCAGGAGGACTATATCAGAAGAGTCGGCGGGAGCAAGGATATACCTATAGATGTAAGAATAATTGCAACTGTAAACGAAAGCCCTGAGAAGTTAATTGAAGAGGGTAAGCTTCGTAAGGATCTCTACTACAGACTGAACGTAGTGGGGATAGATATTCCGCCACTCAGGGACAGAGAAGGCGATATTCCGCTTCTGGCCGATGTTCTGCTGATAAAGAATTCCAAGCGTTTCAACAAGAAGCTTACAAAAATATCCGAAGGTGCGCTCCGGCGTCTTAACGAGTATGACTATCCGGGAAATGTAAGAGAACTTGAGAATATAATAATGCAGTCGGTTGCAATGGCTGAGGACGATGAGACAGTTCTGGATGACAAGCTGCTGCAGATGCCTACGCGTATGTCTTCCGCTGAGAAAAACATTGTCAAATGGGATCGTCAGTCGTCTCTCGATGCCTATTTATCAAAGCTTGAAGCGGAGATTATCCGCAAAGTGATGATTGAAGAAAATGGGAATGTATCTAAGGCAGCAGATGCATTATCGGTGAAAAGACAGACTCTCCAGCATAAACTGAAAAAATATAAAATAGAGCATTAGTGCAAATTATTTTGCAGTATATGTGCAAACTATTTTGCACTAAAGCGGTTTTGATGGGAAAATCTTCCTTAGAAGAGAGCAAATAACACAAAGTTGGGTAATAAATAAAGGCTGAATTTATTGAAATTGCCCAATTTCTGTTTTTGGAAAATATTCTGTATACAAGATTTACCTTGGCACATTAATTGCGTTATATATGTGCAGAAGTGCCTGGGGCACCTTTAGAACGACGCAAATTCAGTTCAGATTATTTTTAAAAAGGAGAGAAAAGCAAATGAAAAATGTAAAAGTAATCCTTTGGGGATTAGGCGCTATGGGCGGCGGAATCGGCAAAATGTTAACTAAGAAGCAGGGTGTTGATATCGTTGGTGCTATCGACATCGGAGCAAAACTTGGAAAGAGCTTATATGAAGTAGTTCCAGGAATCGAAAGAGGCGATAGAGAAGACGTTATCGTTGGAACTGCTGAAGAAGTTATCCAGCCAGGTGCTGCAGACATCGTAGTTGTTTGTACAGATTCATTTACATCAAAGGTATATGACAAGCTAGTTTACGTTATGGAAAGAGGAATGAACGTTATTACTTCAGCTGAAGAAATGGCTTATCCTCAGGCTCAGGAACCAGAACTGGCTAAGAAATTAGATGAAATCGCTAAGGCTAACGGAGTTACTGTTCTAGGAACAGGTATCAACCCTGGTCTTATCATGGACCTTCTTGTAATCCTGTGGACAGGTGCTTGCGAAACTGTTGACCACATCGTATCAAGAAGAGTTAACAGCTTATCACCATTTGGACCTGCTGTAATGGAAGAACAGGGAATCGGTGTTGAAGTTGCTGACTTCATGGAAAGAAAAGCTAACGGAACTATGGCTGGTCACGTAGGATTCGCTGAATCAGTTGGAATGATCTGTGATGCTCTAGGTTGGGAACTTGAAAAGTTCGAACAGGATATGGAACCAATCGTAACAGATGTTGACAGAAAATCACCTTACGGATTTGCAGCTGCTGGACAGGTTGCCGGCGTTGCAATGAAGGGATGGGGAACTGTAGACGGAGAAGTTAAGATTGAAATGGATCAC
>JALENF010000140.1 GCA_022767945.1 Bacillota bacterium | reverse complement strand
GAAGGTATCCTCACCGATAAGGTTGATTGCCTTCGGAGGATTTATTATTATCTGAATTTCCTCTCCTATTTTCTCTTTTACCTGAGGGTATTCAAGGATTTCAACATCTACACCCTGTGTTTTCAGGTATGCACCTGTGTTAGGCGATGCATAAATCTTGAAGCCGAGGTCTCTGTAGGTTTTGATAATCTCTGCGCTCTCAGGAGTCTTGTCGTGATCTCTCATGGCAGCGAAAACCCCACCCTCGGTTGGAATCTTGTTGCCGGCACCCAGGAAGCCCTTGTAGATGGCCATGTCCAGATTCTTGTCGATACCCAGAACCTCACCGGTGGACTTCATCTCAGGTCCCACAGCGACGTCCACGTCTGTAAGCTTTGCATCGGAGAACACCGGAATCTTAACAGCATAGTAATCCTGCTTCTTGTAGAGGCCCGTTCCCCATTCCATGTCGGCAAGCTTGCCTCCGGTCATAACCGCAACAGCAATCTTAACCATTGGAACCTTTGTTACCTTTGACAGAATCGGAACGGTTCGTGATGCTCTCGGATTCACCTCGATGACATAAACCTTATTTCCATCCCAGGCGTACTGTATATTTACAAGACCTACAATGTGAAGGGCCTTTACAATTTTCTTTGTGCTTGCAACAAGCTCGTCAATAACCTCCTGAGGAAGTGAATATGTCGGATAGACAGTGCAGCTGTCACCTGAGTGGACGCCTGTTCTCTCAACGTGCTCCATGATTCCTGGGATGAGAACATTCTCGCCGTCGGCAATTGCGTCAACCTCGATTTCCTTACCTTCAACGTACTTGTCGATAAGAACAGGGTGCTCGTGGGACATTTTAACTGCTTCCTTCAGGTACTTGCGAAGCTCTTCATCCGAATATACCACCTGCATAGCACGTCCGCCGATTACGAAGGACGGTCTTACCATCAGAGGATAGTAACCAAGTCTTTCAACAGCCTCGAAGGCCTCCGCCTCTGTACGAACCGCACATCCCTTTGGAGTTGCGATGTCTAGAAGGTCAAGCAGATCCGAGAATTTTTCTCTGTCTTCTGCCAGGTCGATGTATTTGTTCTGCGTTCCGAGAATCCTGATACCTCTCTCTGCCAGCTTTGATGCAAGATTCAGGGAGGTCTGGCCGCCGAACTGAAGGATTACGCCCTCGGGTCTTTCCTGCTTGATGACGTTCATGACGTCGTCTGTGTGCAGCGGCTCGAAGTACAGCTTGTCCGAGGTATCAAAGTCTGTGCTGACAGTCTCAGGGTTGTTGTTGATGATGATTGACTCATATCCGAGTTCCTTCAAAGCCCACACGCCCTGAACGCAGCAGTAGTCGAATTCGATTCCCTGTCCGATACGAATTGGACCGGAGCCGACTACCAGAATTTTTTCGTTTGGTGATCTGCGACTTTCGTTTTCGCCGCCGAAGCTCTGGTAGTAGTAAGGCGTCAGCGCCTCGAACTCGCCTGCACAGGTGTCTACAATTTTATATACAGGATATATTTCATGATAAAGTCTGATATCCTGAAGCACTTCCCTTTTCATGCCTGTGAGGTTCAGAATTTCGTCATCAGTGAAGCCTCTCATTTCTGCCTCTCTGATCAGGTCTGCAGTGACCTCTTCAGTCTTCAGAGTCTTCTCCATGATTATTATTCCGTTGATTTTGTTCAGGAACCAGCGGTCAATCTTAGTCAGTTCGAATATCTCATCGACAGTTTTCAGTCCTCTTCTGAAAAGCTCTGCGATGCAGAAAATTCTTTCATCGTCGCACTGAAGCATCTTATCCAGCAGCTTGTTGTCGTCCAGACCGGAAACGTAAGGAGTTCTCAGTCCCGTTCCCTCGATTTCCAGAGATGCAATGGCCTTAAGCAGAGCACTTTCAAAGTTTCTGTCAATGGCCATGATTTCGCCGGTTGCCTTCATCTGAGTTCCGAGCTTTCTTGATGCTGTTCTGAACTTGTCGAAAGGCCACTTAGGGAATTTCACGACGCAGTAGTCCAGTGCCGGCTCAAAGCATGCGCTGGAGCCCTGTGTCACATAGTTCTTCAATTCATCAAGAGTGTAGCCGATGGCAATCTTTGCCGCGATCTTGGCGATCGGATAACCTGCCGCCTTTGATGCAAGTGCCGAGGAACGGCTTACACGCGGATTAACCTCGATTACTATGTATTCATCCTTGTCCGGATTCAGGGCAAACTGCACATTGCAGCCTCCTTCGATTTCCAGATTTCTGATTATTTTCAGCGATGAATCACGAAGCATCTGGTACTGAGAGTCGTTCAGCGTCTGGGTAGGTGCAACTACTATGCTGTCTCCCGTGTGTACACCCACAGGGTCCAGATTCTCCATGCTGCAGATGATAATGCAGTTGTCCTTGCTGTCTCTGATAACCTCGTACTCAATTTCCTTCCAGCCTGCCACCGACTTCTCCAGCAGTATCTGCCCGATGGCGCTCTTCTCCATACCCATCTTGCAGAAGTGCTCCAGCTCATCGTCGTTGTGGGCGATTCCGCCGCCTGTACCGCCGAGTGTGTATGCCGGTCTGATGATAACAGGGTATCCTATTTCCCTAACAAATTCCTGACATTCCTCCAGGGTTGTTGCTATTGTGCTCGGCGGAATAGGTTCGCCGATGTTCATCATCAGTTCCTTGAAGGCTTCTCTGTCTTCTGCCTTGTGAATGCTCTCTTTATTGACACCCAGAAGCTTGCAGTTGTGTTTCTCGAACACACCCTTTTCGTCCAGTGCCATAGCCAGGTTCAGACCTGTCTGTCCGCCAAAGCCTGCAAGTACTCCCTGTGGTTTCTCTTTCTCCAGGATTTTTATCACTGCCTCTTCTGTGATAGGCTCCAGGTAGACCTTATCTGCGATCCCCTGGTCTGTCATGATGGTTGCAGGGTTGCTGTTAATAAGTACAGTCTCGATTCCCTCCTCGGTGATAGCCTTGCATGCCTGGGTTCCGGCATAGTCGAATTCTGCGGCCTGCCCGATTATTATCGGACCGGAGCCGATTATCAAAACCTTATTAAGCGTAAAATCTCTCGGCATTACAGCGTACCCCCTTCCATTAAATCGATGAACTTATCAAACAGATAGCCTGTGTCGTTCGGTCCGGGACTTGACTCCGGATGAAACTGAACGGAGAAAACGGGTTTTGATAAATGCTGCATGCCTTCCACCGTGCCGTCGTTCAGGTTCAGGTGCGTAACCTCCAGACCCTTGAGCACGATGCTTTCCGCCTTAACTGCATAGCCGTGGTTTTGGGAAGTGATAAAGCTTCTGCCGTTATTTTTGTCGAACACGCCGTGGTTGCATCCGCGGTGTCCGTATTTTAGTTTATATGTGCTTCCGCCCTGTGAAAGAGCAATAAGCTGATGACCCATGCAGATACCGAATATTGGCATCTGGTTCGGGCCGTAATTGCTGTTTGTAATGAGTTTTTCTATAATTGTAACTGCTTCCGTCGCTTCTGCAGGATCCCCGGGACCATTTGTCAGAAATACTCCATCCGGCTTGTCAGCCAGGATAATTCTCGCTTTCGTGCCGTACGGATATATAGTAAGGTTGCAGCCTCTGTTGAACAGTTCCTTCAGGATGTTTGTCTTTACACCGAAGTCCAGAACCGCCACGTTGTACTTATTGCCGTCCCTTTCCCACTTAACGATTTCTTTAGTTCCGGCATCCTTCATCTGGTCGCCTCTTAAGGTTTCAGCTGCAAGAATTGCCTTAAGCTGGCTGAGGGGAATATCCTCGTTGGAAATCAGGCACTTCTGGTTTCCTTCATTTCTCAGTTTTCTTGTTATTTCTCTGGTATCTACATTATATACACCGGGAACCTTCTGTTCCTTCAGCCATGCATCTATATTCATGACTGACTTCCAGTTGCTTGGCTGAAAGCATACGTCGTTTGCTACAACTCCGAAGGCATAGATACGGTCGGATTCATAATCCGTCTCGTTGATACCGTAGTTACCGAGTAGCGGATAAGTCATAGTTATAATCTGTTCACTGTAGGACGGATCCGTCAGGGTCTTCTGATATCCTGTCATGGCTGTGTTGAATACCAGCTCGCCCACTCTGGTACCGCTCCAGCCGAAACCTTTTCCCTTGAAAACAGTTCCGTCTTCAAAAATTATAATGCCCTTCATTAATGAACTCCTTTCAATCACTGTCGAATATTATACAACTCTACGAATTTGTATGCAAGCATAATTTTTCTCTTTTTTGTATTTTTATGAGTTCAAAGGGACTAAGGTAGATTTACTGTGTACATGAAAAGCATAAGTAAAATAGTATGACTTAGGTGAAATCTATCTTCGTATTACTGGTTTGACAGAGCATTATACAACTCCTTTATATGATTATAGAACCATCTCAAACGCAATATTTGCTCGTTCAAATGGGAATCGTTTCTTATCCACGGGGATTTCCTCAAATCCAAATTTTCGATAAAGATGGACAGCATGAGTACACATTCGATTGGAAACAATAATGATTTTAGGCAAGCGCAGTTCCTTAGCATAATCAATGCACGCCTTGAGACAAGCACTTCCGGCTCCGGTACCTGTATACATTCCACGAGCGGCAAACTTCATAATTTCCCAATCACCATCTTCGCGTGGTGCAATCATGCAGCACGCCATAACTTTCTCCTCTTCATCCAAAGCGAAGAAAATCTGCCCACCTTCCTCGATATACGGCTCTATGTTTCCAAGTTCTCGCTCGTCCTCTGGCTCCATCACAAACATTTCTGAAATCCATGCTTTGTTCATTTCAATAAAGTCATTCTTATATTTAGAATTGTACGGTACAACTTTCATAATGATTCACTTCCTTTTGCTTAATAAACTTGTAACGGTTTCCAACGCATCAGTCAACTGCTGTTCTTCGTCTGAAGATAATCCATTGATTACTTCCCCGATTTCCTCATTGGATTTGTTAATGAAATCTTCAGCACGAGCCTTTCCTGCATCTGTTAGAAAGAGATGATAGGAACGGCTGTCGCCGGCGGAACGTTCCCTATAGATGTATCCGCTCTTTTCATGCTTCTTTATTATGCGACTCAGATAGCTCTTGTCAATATTCATTAGTTGAGCAATGTGAGCAGCATTGCATCCTTCGTTCTCATATATTTCGAAGAATACTCTAGCTTCCGTTACAGAATATTCTGAACCGAGGTAATGATCTCCCAGTAGGTTCATAGAAGGCATGTAAAAGCGATTGAATGATCTGATTTTTGCAATAGTTTCGTTCATAATACACCTCCATTTAGTGGACTATATCAACTATTATATAGTGCATTAGTGGATTTTGTCAACTTACTTACAGCTATCTGGATACTCCCTAGTTTCGTGAACACTATCTAGCCCTAAAGTTTAAGTCTGACAGCCCTGTCTTTCAATCTATCAGTTATGTCACATTTGGAATTTTTACAAACAAAAAGGACAACAATCCAAGGGTACTATCATCCCACAGGATTAGAGAAAGCGTCATTATTCACAAAATGTATTTTTATGCTAAGCTTTCCTTAGAATTTCCATATAATCTTCATGTCACATCTAATCAAATTTAACCAAAACCTTGCAATTACGCTACTTATCAGCACCACTATTAATAGAATCTCAGGACGACAGTTCTACGTTATCCTAATTCCCGTAAAAAAAGCAAAATGTGACAACAGTGATAAAACAGATACTTAAGAAACAGTTGATCTCATTGCACTGACAATCATTATATTCATTAATTCCTTATATTTTATGAATAATCTCAAAAAAAGAAAAAGACCCGGGATTTTGTCCCGAGTCTACCGCTTTCTACATCATTGGCATTCCGCCAGGTGCGCCGGCCATTGCTGGTGCGCCTTCTTCTTTGATATCTACGATTCCGGCTTCTGTTGTTAACAGCATTGCTGATGCTGATGCTGCGTTCTGAAGTGCGGATCTTGTAACCTTGGCAGGGTCTACGATACCTGCTCCGATCATGTCTACGTATTCCTCAGTAGCTGCGTTGAAGCCGTAACCAGGTTCCTGCTTCTTAACCTCAGCAACTACTACGCTTCCTTCGTATCCACCGTTTTCTGCAATCTGTCTTACAGGTTCTTCAAGAGCTCTTTCGATGATTCTTGCACCGGTCTTAGCGTCTCCTTCAAGAGTTTCTACGTATGCGGAAACTGCAGGGATTGCACAGCATAATGCTACGCCGCCGCCTGGAACGATACCTTCTTCAACAGCTGCCTTAGTTGCGTTAAGAGCATCTTCGATTCTCAGCTTTCTTTCCTTCAGCTCTGTTTCTGTTGCTGCACCGACTTTGATAACAGCTACGCCGCCTGCCAGCTTAGCAAGTCTTTCCTGAAGTTTTTCCTTATCGAATTCGGATTCTGTATCTTCAATCTGCTTCTTAAGAGAAAGGATTCTGTTTTCGATGTCTCCTCTGTCTCCTCCGCCGTTGACGATAACAGTCTTATCCTTGTCAACCTTGACTGTTCCTGCCTGACCAAGCATGTCAAGAGTTGCTTCCTTGATATCGTATCCAACTTCTTCGCTGATTACAACGCCGCCTGTCAGGATTGCGATATCTTCCATCATAGCCTTTCTTCTGTCGCCAAATCCCGGAGCCTTAACAGCTACAACATCGATAGTTCCTCTCAGCTTGTTAACAACTAATGTTGCAAGAGCTTCACCCTCGATGTCTTCAGCGATGATAAGAAGCTTTCTTCCTGATTTAACAACCTGTTCCAGAATTGGAAGCAGTTCCTGGATATTTGAGATTTTCTTATCAGTTAACAGAATGTATGGATTTTCCATTACGGCTTCCATCTTTTCTGTGTCGTTTACCATGTAAGCTGACAGGTATCCTCTGTCAAACTGCATACCCTCTACTACGTCTAAAGTAGTTCCTAAGGATCTTGATTCCTCAACAGTGATAACACCGTCCTTGCCTACCTTTTCCATAGCTTCTGCAATCAGCAGACCGATGTTATCGTCAGCAGCTGAAACTGCAGCAACCTGAGCGATGCTCTCCTTAGTTTCAACAGGCTTTGATACCTTCTTGATTTCTTCAACAGCAACATCTACCGCACCCTGGATACCTCTCTTAAGAACCATTGGGTTTGCACCTGCTGCAACGTTCTTGAAACCTTCCTTGATGATGATCTGAGCAAGAAGTGTAGCTGTAGTAGTACCGTCTCCTGCTACGTCGTTTGTCTTAGTAGCAACTTCCTTAACCAGCTGAGCACCCATGTTCTCAACAGCGTCTTCAAGTTCAATCTCTCTTGCGATGGAAACACCGTCGTTTGTGATAAGAGGTGTTCCGAAAGCCTTGTTAATCAGAACGTTTCTTCCCTTAGGTCCTAAAGTGATTTTAACTGTATTTGCAAGTTTGTCTACGCCTTCCTGAAGTTTTCTTCTGGCGTCTTCTCCATAATATAATTCTTTAGCCATTTTCTAAATCCTCCTTATTAATACACCCTTTTTATTCTACAGTAGCCAGGATATCTGACTGGTTCATGATTGTATATACTTCTCCGCCGTACTTGATTTCAGTTCCTGCATACTTGGAAAATACAACCTTATCCCCTGCCTTAAGTTCCATTTCCTCATCCTTTGTTCCAGGACCTACTGCAACTACCTCTGCCATCTGTGGCTGTTCTTTAGCCGAGCTTGTCAGGATAATTCCTCCTGAAGTCTTTTCTTCAGCTTCAACCTTCTGAATAACTACTCTGCATCCCAATGGTTTGATTCCAAAACTCATTTTGTTACCTCCTTGATTTATGTGTATTATTTTTTCACGATGTTTTTGTATCAGCACTCTATGTCGTCGAGTGCTAATTGCAATTCATATTGTAATTCTTCCAATAGACAATGTCAACAGCTAATTGGAAATTTTTTTAACAATATTTTTATTTATTTTGGAGACAACTGATTAAAGCCCTCTGATATAGTAAAACAGATACTGCTGAGCTATGCCGCCAAGTTCTCCAAAGGTTTCCGATGCGAAGGACGCCATACCCTTCATGTCCTTTTCATCAATTCCATAGAGCCGGTTCATTACACGTCTGACCCACACATCTATCGGAAAGCTGCTGAAGTCTCCCAAACCGAAAAGATTGATGCAGTTTGCCACCTTAGGTCCTACACCGGTCAGCTCCGACAGCTCCTCAAGGTTTGTCGGAAGCCCCTTTTCGCACACAGTACGGGCGGTTTCGATCAGATATCTGGCCCTGTACCCCAGTCTCACAGGTTCAAGTTCCTCCACGGTCAAAGCTGCCAGAGTCTCAGCATCCGGCACGCTGTACCATCTCTTCTCCCTTGCTCCTGCACAATCCAGAGAACAGCACACCTCTTCGCCGAAATTTTCCGCCAGCTTCTCTATACATCCCTTGATTCTTGGAATATTGTTGTTCTGCGAAATAATAAATGAAACAATTGTTTCCCACAGGTCCTGTCTCAGAATTCTGATACCTTCACCTGATGCGATTGCCAGCTTCATGGTTACATCCCTTTCCGCCAGCTGCCTCTTTATTTCCCCGTAGTCCCGCTCCAGATCCAGATATGATTTCCATATGTTCTGAAAATCATCCTCACCGGCACCTCTGATGGTCAGAGTTCCGGAATCAAAACTCATATTTACCACCTTGCCCATGGCAATCCCCGTATAGGAGGCGTCCTCCTGCTTCTCCCATCTGAAGCACTGACCGCAGTCAAATATGTGATCCAGATTGAAATCGCGGACACCGGTAATCGTACAGCAGTTGTTGTTATTCATAATACTGTTATTCATCGTCCATTCCCTTTACTTCCACATCTATTTTTTCCACATTAAATGCAGTCATGTTTTCTATGACCTCTGCCAGTTTTGACTGAAAATCCATAGCCGTCTCCCATATCGGATAACCTGCTATTACGGTAATGCCCACGCCTACCTCCAGATTGTCAGGGTGTGCGTTTTCCGTCAGTCTCAGCACTCTGCCAATGCCGTCCATCGTTTTACCCAGGCAGCGGGCAATATCTACTATTACATGATCCGAAATAATAAACTCACCCAGATAGCTGAAGGTCGGTCTCACCACAGTCTTTTCCGACTCATGGCCGTCTCCCTTTACGAAAGGCAGATTGATTCCCTTGATTATACTCAGAGGATCCAGGAAGTATCCGGCGAAGGTTCTTTTCAGCTGAAGAGTCGGTGCAGGAATAACGTGCTTTCCGAACTCCTGTCGCTGGCGTCCTGCAGTCTCGCGCTCCTCCTCAGTGGTAATATCTTCAATATATATACGCTCAGATACAGCAGGCAGACCCAGACGGTCAACTATTTTATCAGTCATTCTGTCACTGGTGCCGATTATCAGTAGAGTTTCAGGATTCAGTTCCTGAATTCGTTTTGATACCGAGTCGGCGTGTTCGTCGAGAGTGAACAAAGCCGTTTTGATGGCGCCCACCATTGTGTCCTGACGCTTGGCGGAGATTCCTGCCTCAACTCTGTTATGATAAATAAACAGTCCGTCATCGATAATGCTTTCTATATTCTTTTTCTCGCAAAGGTTGAGAGCCTGGAATGATTTTCCCGTTCCGCTCTTGCCTGTCAATGTGTAAACTTTCATCTTTACTTGTACTTTTCCTTCTGTTATAATAATAAGCGATAAAGACATGTCTAAAAGGAGGATTTACCAATGGCTTACAAAATTACTGATGCTTGCATCAACTGTGGAGCTTGTGCAGCTGATTGCCCGGTAGAAGCAATCACTGAAGGTCCAGATACATACGTAATCGACGAAGACGCTTGTATCGATTGTGGCGCTTGCGCTAGTGCTTGCCCGGTTGAAGCTCCTGTAGAAGCTTAATTGGCAGGTATTAATTAACAGATTAAAGGAAAGGCTGTTTCACAGAAACAGCCTTTTTCTTTTTTTGTTCATTTTTCTGTTTACTTTTTATGCTGCTTCTGAAGAGAATTCATGTGGTAAGCCAGCGCGTGCAGGCTGTCTGTCAGAGATACATTCTCAAGTGCGATGTGCTTAGGCACCTCTATATCAGTAGGAGCAAAGTTCCATATGCCTTTTATTCCTGATACACACAGCATGTCCGCAACATCCTGAGCATTGTCTCTGTCGACGCATATGATTCCGATATCGATTTCCTCCTTTTCCACGAAGGTTCCCAGCTCTTCGAAGTCATACACAGGAAGTCCGTCCAGAGTCGTTCCGATAAGATCCTGATTGACTTCGAACACACCTCTTACACGAAAGCCCTTCCTCGCAGGAGCATGAGTGTACTTGGTGATTGCCTGTCCCAGACTTCCGGCACCGACTATAACCATAGTGTACTGCTTGTCCAGACCGAGAATGGTGCTGATTTCCTCATATAATCCGTCTACACTGTATCCGTAGCCCTGCTGTCCGAATCCGCCGAAGCAGTTCAGATCCTGTCTGATCTGAGATGCAGTATAACCGATAAGCTCACTGAACTCCTTGGATGAAATTTTCTCCACGCCTTTCTTCTGAAGCTCCCTCAGATATCTTCTGTATCTAGGCAGACGCTTGATTACCACATTTGATATTTTCGCATTCTTAGCTGCCATAATATTACCCCCTGTTAAACGTAAAAACCCGCCTCAGCTGACGGGTCTTACTATAATACATATTATTCTTCGTGTTCTTCAACGTATCTAACAAGATCTCCAACTAACTGGAATTTTTCAGCGTCTTCATCAG
>JALENF010000138.1 GCA_022767945.1 Bacillota bacterium | reverse complement strand
TACCGACGGTATAGTCCGTATGAAAGAAACGATGCTCAGTATTGTTTTGAGTTGACTTAACCCCTTCGAATGCAAGTTCGGAGGGGTTTCTGCGGTATGAAGCAATCCTGTAATGAACACATTAACATATATGGAGGTATTTTCTATGACTAACGAACAGAACAAAACTGCAAAATTATCCAAAATGGCAATGCTTGCGGCAATATCAATTGTCCTGGTATTACTGGTTCATTTTCCGCTGATTCCGGCAGCTGCGTTTCTTGAATATGATCCGGCAGATATTCCAATCTTTATTGGAACCTTTGCATTCGGACCTGTAGCCGGTGTAATACTGACAGTTGTAGTTTCTGTAATTCAGGGACTGACAGTAAGTGCAGGCGGACAAATCTGGGGAATTATCATGCATATTATAGCTACAGGCGCATTTGCGATTGTAGCAGGAAACATATACGGAAAGCATAAAACAAAGAAGAGCGCCGTTCTTGCACTTGCAGCGGGCGTAATTGTAATGACAATCGTAATGTGCGGCTGCAATCTGGTTATCACACCTATATATACTGGGATGCCAAGAGAGGCTGTAATGGCAATGATTCCTACGGCAGTTCTTCCTTTTAATCTTTTAAAGGGCGGAATAAATGCAGTTATTACATTCATTCTGTACAAAAGAATTTCCAGATTTCTACACAAATAATGAAAGAGAGGTCATGAATACTATTGGCGAAGAAAGAGCTGCACAAGAAGGATGGATTGACGCTGAAGAATCAGAAAGAGAGCTGGGAGTTGGCGAAACGGATGATTATTATTCTGTAAACAACTTGAAATGATTACGCTGTGTTTCCAGGATGCCTGCCTTTTGGAGTTTTGATATTTCCACGGACATTGCGGCGCGGTCGACGCACAGATAGTCGGCGAGCTGCTGGCGGTTGAACGGTATGTCGAACTCCAGGCTGCCCTGACGCACTGATTCTGCAGAGAGGTATGACATAATCTTGTCTCCTGTGGAACGCTTGCTCATATGGGTGATTTTATCGTTAAAGAGGAGAATCTTACCGGAAAGGACAGCGACAAGGTTTTGAATAAGCTTATTGTGATGCTGACAGGCTGAGGGACAGACTGTCAGCATTTTTCTCAGGTTCAGTAACAGGAGCTCACAGTCTTCGCTGGCGACGACGCTGATATTCAGCACTGCGTCGGGCAGGATGGCGAAGGGTTCCGCAAAAAATCCCCCGGGAGTGATTATGGTCATTATGTTTCTGTGGCCCCAGAGATCCTCCTGGACTATGAGAGCAGAGCCGGATAAAATCAGACCCATGTTTTCAGTTTTATCACCCGCGCGCATTATATATTCATCCTTAAATGCTGTTATTGACTTGGCGTTTATGCAGTTTAAGGCTGTGAGGATTTCTTCATCGGCCATGCCGGCAAATAATTCTGATTTTTTTAATATAGGCAAAAATTTCCTCATAATTTTTTCTCCTTTGTTTGATTTCAAACAGATTTATTTCAGTTAGTGTACTACAATAGGCACATAAATACAACAGATTATTGCCGAGAGAGGAGTAAAATAGAAATGATTAGGAAGATTATTAAAATTGATGAAGAAAAGTGTAACGGTTGTGGTCTTTGTGCCAATGCCTGCCACGAAGGCGCAATCGGTATGGTAAACGGCAAGGCAAAGCTTCTGAGAGACGACTTCTGCGACGGTCTGGGGGACTGTCTTCCTGCATGCCCGACAGGTGCAATCTCATTTGAGGAAAGAGAGGCGGCCGCATACGATGAGGCGGCGGTCAAAGCCAACATGGCCGCAAAGGCTCAGGCTTCCGGCGACGCGCATCACAATGCGAACGAAAATCGTGGACATGCTGCGCACCTCCATGCAGGTGGCGGATGCCCAGGCTCAAGAATGGCTATGTTTAACAGAGAAGAAGCAGGTGATTCCTGTTGTGACGGCGGTAATGCCGACGGAGCTGATACCGCTGCAAAGAATGCTCTGCCGGCTTCTCAGCTCAGACAGTGGCCTGTACAGATTAAGCTTGCACCGGTAAACGCGCCGTATTTCAATGGAGCAAAGCTTCTGGTCGCAGCCGACTGTACTGCATACGCATTTGCAGGCTTTCACGAAAAGTTCATTAGGAACCACATCACGCTGGTAGGAT